>JABIGL010000046.1 GCA_018650185.1 Chloroflexota bacterium | reverse complement strand
TCACGAATCGATTTCCCGGACACGTCCGTCATCTTCATGATCTCGGGTGCAGAGAAGAAGTGCGGAGTTACCTCTGGGTACAGGCGAACGGTCTCGCTCACCAGCTCGACGTAGTAGTCGAGCGGCAATGCACTGTTCAGACCACCCTGCATCAGTACCGTCGTCACGCCCTTGGAGGTGGCGAGACCGATCTGGTCCATCATTTGCGCAACGGTGAATGTATACGCGTCCTCGTGCTCCGGATCAGCCCGGTAGAAAGCGCAGAACGTGCAGTAAGCGTCACAGACGTTGGTGTAGTTCAGGTTGGTGTCGACCACAAAAGTCACGCGCCGTTCCGGGTTATGTCGGTAGCGCACCTGCTGCGCCAGAGGCGCCAGGTCCAGCAATTCCGCTTCGGTGAGCAGGAAGAGCGCCTCATCCTGATCAATTCGTTCACCGGAATTTACCTTCCGGCGGATGTTGGAAAGCACAGTTTTCTCAGTTCTAGCTAATTTTGGAGACCGGCCGCCACTCAGGCAGTCGGTCGTAGTAGGTGCGGAACAGTTCCAACGCTTCCCGCTCCCTGTCACCCATCCGGTATATGAACTGATCTATGTAAGAGACGGCCTCTTCCGGGGCCATGTCTGCGGAAGGCCATCCCTCTGAGGTGATTCCGGTGATCTCACCCAGCGATTTTTCTAGCCCCTCCCCCAACGTGCGTTCTAGCTCCGACACCGCTTCGGGATCACTATCGGAACGTGCGACCCAGTGGGCGTACACAAACGGCAATCCCGTCATCTCGTTCCACACCTCGCCCAGGTCGTGGACGAAGGGATAGTCGTCGATCCCACTGCGGTTACGCAGCGCTTCATCACCGATGAGGAGAATGGCGTCGTGCGGCTCGTCCCGGGTTACAAACGCCCCGGGATCTACCCACCAGTGCTCCTTGAAAAGCACCCGCATGAGCTGGACCGTCGTGGCCGTCTGTTCGGTAACAGCGATCCGTGCGCCTTCCATCTCGCCCGGCATCATCTTGCTAAACAGGAGGATGCTGACGGATTGCTGCTTCGTTGCGACACAGTAGTCCCCTACCGGCGTCAACGCGTCTCCCAATCGGAACCACTCAGCCACCGGTAACGGACCCGCATCTAGTTCTCCGCGCTCTACGGCGAGCGCCATCTCGCGCGGTACGAACTCGGTGAGCTCAAATTCGTCTTGCTTCATCCATTTGTAAAACACGGCCGAGTTCAAATACGGCATAACCCCGACCCGTAATTTGTCGGCCATCAGGCGTACACCTTCAGTTCGTTATACAAAGCGTCACGTTCTACCGGCACGCGACCGGTAGATGAGATGAGTCGAGCCATCCGTTCTCGGGCTAACCCGGCGGGCGAGTCTGCCAGTGCGGCATGGGCTATGCGTTCTTTGCCGATGGTTCCGTCCATGTCGTCCGCCCCGAAGTGCAACGCCAGCGCTGCGGTCGCCTCACCGAGCATCACCCAGTACGACTTGATGTGCGGAATGTTGTCCAGCATGAGGCGGGCCACGGCTATCATCTTCAGGTCGTCCATCGGCGGGGTGTGCCGAGGAACGAGCATCGTGGTGCCTACCTGGTACTCAAGCGGGATGAAAGCCAGGAAGCCGTCCGTGTCGTCCTGTATCTCCCTGAGGCGGACCAGGTGATCCACACGCTCTTCCATGGTCTCTATGTGGCCGTACAGCAACGTCGCATTGGACTTGATGCCCATGGCGTGCGCCGTACGGTGAATCTGCGCCCAGCGGGACGCGTCAGCCTTCCCCGGCAACAATTCACGGTGCACTCGTTCAGAGAAGACTTCTGCACCACCACCGGGCATAGAACGAAGTCCGGCCTCTTTCAGCCGAGCGAGTGACTCCTCGGGTTCGATCTTCCAACGCCTGTGGAAGTAGTCGATCTCTGATGCCGTGAAACCTTTGATGTTCACCGTCGGGTACTTTGCGTGGATGTCTTTTACGAGCTGTTCGTAATGTTCAAACGACCAGTCCGGGTGGTGTCCACCAACGATGTGGACCTC
>JABIGL010000198.1 GCA_018650185.1 Chloroflexota bacterium | reverse complement strand
GGTTTCGACCTTCCATACGGCTATCCGGTCGGGTTTGCTCATTGGATGGACGGACCCGCGGATGTTCCGGCGTGGCGGCGGACGTGGCAGGCCATATCTTCTCGTTACGAGGACGATGAGCGAAACCTGAACAACCGGTTCGCGGTTGCTTCCGAGTTAAACGCGCTCTGTGGAGCGGATTCGTACGGCCCCTTCTGGTGTGCACCGGCCGCACAGGTCACGAAGACGTTGCCGCCGAAAATGAAGGGTTACCTGGAGTTTCCGTACGAGATGCCGGATGGGACCAAGGTTGGTGATCTCCGGGTGTGCGATGCCCGGTTCAGGGCCGCAGGTCTGAACATCCACACGTGCTGGCATCTGTTGGGGACGGGGAGCGTCGGCGGGCAGGGTGTGGCAGGTATTCCGCATGTGGAGGGGTTACGGGATGACCCGGAGTTCGACGCGTATTCGAACGTTTGGCCGTTTGAGACGGGCTTCACCTCGACGCCAACTTCGGCGACCGGCCCGGCTATCGTCCACGCGGAGATCTGGCCGCGTGTTGCCGAGTCGCTCATGAATCCCCGTACGCGCATCAAGGACCGGGCGCAGGTGATCTCCGTTGTTGAGTGGGCGCGGCAGCTGGACGACGCAGGAGAGTTGGGCATGTGGTTTGACGCGCCAGTCGATCTTCCTGCGGCTGACGCTGTGATCGCTGTCGAGGAAGAGGGTTGGATTCTAGGGACGCCCTGATGGACGTGTTTGAATAACCCGGTCCTTCGAGTGCCTCAGGACACTTTCCTCAGGGCTTTACCCCCGGCGACATGAACCGTTCAATAAACAATGCCCCAAGTCCGGCAGCTAGTACTTGAATGGCGCCAGGTGCTTTTCCTCGATTTCGAGTCCGAAACCAGGAGCATCTGACGGCTTCATTGCACCATTCTTAGGAGTCGATAGGCCCGGAATCTTCGCTGCGTCCTCCGGCGGTACACCGGGTGGCGATGCGACGAATGTCTCGGTCCAGGGAATGGCGGGCATGGCGTAGCAGGCGTGCTGTCCGTAGGCCGTGTTGCCTCCGGCGTGCGGGATCACTGCCATGCCTGCGGATTCAGCAATGGCGCAGATCTTGACGATAGGGGTCATGCCGCCGACCCAGTTGATGTCCGGCTGGAGGATGTCCACAAGGTGGTGCGCTGCTGCGTACTGGAACGGCGCGGTCGTGTACCAGTGCTCGCCTGTCGCCAGCGTTTGCCACGGAAGCCGCTCCCGCAGTACCGCGTGAGAGTCGATGTCCTCCGAGCGAAGACACTCCTCCATCCACTTCATGTTGTACGGGCGTAGTGCCTCGGTCAGTCGGACGGCGTACTCGACATCGAACGCCATCCAGCAGTCCAGCATTAGCTCCACATCGTCGCCCACAAGCTCCCGCGTTTCGGCGATGAACTGGACGTTCTTCTTGAGACCCTCCAGCCCGTCAGCGGGGCCGTATGGGCATGGCAGCTTGGTGGCCTTGAAGCCCAACTCCATGTACCAGTCGGTATCGGCACCGGTTGAGTAGCAGAACAGTTCGTCCTTGGCGGGTCCACCGAGCAGTTCGTATACCGGCTTGTCGAGCAGCTTGCCCTTGAGGTCCCACATAGCGAGGTCGATAGCGCTCACGGCGTAAGACGCTATTCCGGCTGCGCCGAATGGGGCGCACATGCGGACCGCCATGTCGTAAATCTTCTCGACCGCCATGCAGTCTTCGCCGACGAGCCGGGGTCCCAGGTATTCGTCGATGATCGATGCCACCGGCTTGCCGTGCTGTGCGATGGCGAATCCCCAGGTCCCGTCTTCGGCCTCGATCACACAGCCAAAGTTGTCCCATGTAGGCGTCCACGATGGTCGGTACGAGGCGTAGCGCGGGTATCGCGTCATCGGGTTCGCCACCGGACCGCTCTCGACCCACGAGGGCCGACGCTGGGTCTGGTACGTGGCTTCGGAGGGGCGGGCGAGAGGGCTGAGGGCGGGCATGTCGAGGTTGACGGCGCGTATAGATTTGATTTTCATGTGGACTCCGGATGCTGCTTTCATCACTGTCACACCCGTCGATGATCTCGACATCGGACGGTTTTGCTAGTCGGTTGAAAACTATATCGGGCGGGGAACGCTATATTAGCCCCGCGAGATCGCCACCATGGAACGTGAAAGTAATGTTGTGCGATGAAGGAGTGGAGATGCCGGCAGTTTACGTTGATGTCACGCCGAGTGTTCTGATATGGGCCCGAGAAACTGCAGGCCTTGAAGTGGACGATGCAGCCCCGCGTTTGCAGTTAACAACTGACGCCCTCGTAGCTCTTGAAGACGGTTCATCTCAGCCGACTATGGGTGCTCTCGATCGGATGACGGTCGTGTACCGACGTGCATTCACAGTATTGCTTCTGCCCGCACCACCGCCTGATGAACTATTGGAGGATTTTAGAACCGTCGACGGCCACAGCCCCCCATGGAACACGGATATCGCAGGCGTCGTACGATCATCAAGAAGATGGCGTCAAAGCGCCGCATGGCTCGCTGATGAGTTGGACGAACTCGAACCGTTGAAACTGCGGGCGTCGACGACTACGGAAAATCCAGAAGCTATTGCGGATTTGGTCAGGGCGAAAATCCTGCCATCCGATAGCTATTTCCGGTTCGAGGATGGACAAGCCGATGCTTGGAATGCTCGCCGATCTGCCGTGGAAAAATTAGGCATATTGGTATTTTCCATTGGCGTTGACGAAGATTCGATGCGCGGGTTGTCGATTTATGACGAATTTCTTCCCGCAATTACGATCAATGCCAGAGAACTTCCACAAGCCCGGAGTTTCACCCTTTTTCATGAACTTGCCCACCTGATGTTGCGAGCCGGTGGGCTCTGCCTTGAAATCGGAGGGCGTGATTCTAGGGGACAAGCGGAGTGGTGGTGTAATCGGTTTGCCGCCGCAACTCTAGTTCCCAAAAGTGAATTCGAGTATCACTATGCGGACATCACTGATCGAACCGATGATCTCGAGCGTATTTTTTCAAGCCTAGGTTCTAGTTTCAGGGTCAGTCGTCACGTTGTTGCATTGCGAGCAGAGCGACTCGGATTGGTTGAACTGGGGACATACGACCAACTCGCTACGAAGTGGCGAACTGAGGATTGGGTCCCAGCTAGGGGGACGGGGGGTGGAGACTTCTATTTAACTTATAAGTCACGTCATGGCACCGAATTCATTAGATTGGTGGGGGAGAGCCTCTCGGCACGTGTTATTGACCGGTCGCAAGCGGCTGAGGTAATGGAGGTTGGAGGAGATGTGGCGAAGCGGTTGATCTCAGACGTAGTGCCGGGATTCTCGCCATGGTAGGAGCGAATCAGCTCAGAGTTTGTCTCGACACGAGTGCGTACATTTGGTTTGAAGACGAATGCGCTGCTGCTATTAATCAACTCCAAGAATCGCTGACGGAACTTGCTGAATCGGACCGCTTAGTCGTACCAATGCCGGTATTTCACGAATTGGACGATAACGGTTCCGTATTTTCCGCATGGGCGAATGGACTCCCTCCTCACGTTCGGATTCATAAAAGTGCGTTGGCTAACGTCGTTCACGATCGTGTTCTTAGATTGGGACCTGGATTGATTAATCCCGACCAGAGACACACCGTTGATACAGCTGATCCCTATGTTCTTGCCGCTGCTTTATCCGGGAATCTCACGGTCGTCCAATATGAGGTGTATCAACACACGAGAAAGCGTGAACAGTGGCCGGGGCAAATACGAATCCCTGACGTCGCTGATCTATTGGAATTAGACCATGAACTGCCAGAGTGGTTAGTCGAACAACTAGGGCTAGAGTGCTAGTAGCTACCGCCGTCCGCCAGCCAGGTTGATCGACTCCGGGAGTGCTCTTAGTCGCATCATTGCTGCGATTCCGAGCGCCGGGCCGATGGCCAGGATAGCGAAAGCCCAGCCCCAGCCGGATGCGTCTTCGATTATGGGAACTAGTCGTATTGAGATGGCGGTAAGGGCGAAGCCGAGACCTGTCTGGAAGGTGAGCAGGGTGCCGCGGTAGGCGGGCTCGCCAAGCTCCGTCATCGCTGTCGAGAACTGCGCTGAATCGGCAATAACAGACGCTCCCCAGACCAGAACCAAAACGGCGATCGCCCATTCCCAGTCGACCGGCAGGAAACCGACCACCAGCGCCGACGCACCGCTTATCAGCATGGCCAGGCTTGTCGTGTACGCACGCCCCCATCGCTCTGCCATCGCACCCGCAGCGTAACTTGCGATAGCGCCCGCCAGGAATGCGGCGAATGCCACCGCACTCGCCAGCTCAAAGCTTGTCCCGGTGATGGTCTTCGTGCCGTACACCGTCCCGAGGAACACGCCGATCCACGCCCACATGGCATACAACTCCCACATGTGCCCTAGATAGCCGAACAGGGTTAGTCGGGGTCCGCGTTCGGTGAAAGCTCGGAGCATGTAGCGGGGATCGAACCGGGCGCCACTCACGTTGTACGGACCGTCCCGGACCAGCAGGACGACGAGCACAGCGGACACGCCGGACAGTATTGAGCTTCCGATTATTGTGGCTTCCCAGTTGTCGACGAAGGCGGAGCGCAACAGGTGTGGGGAGCCGGAGCCGATGGTGAGTGCGCCGATCATGATGCCAAGCGCAATGCCGCGGCCGGACTGGAACCAGCCGGAGATGATCTTCATGCCGGGTGGGTAGACACCGGCCAGGAAGATGCCGGTGGCGAATCGGATACTGAGCACGCTGTTGAAATCGTCCAGCGGGATGACGCCAAGGTTGAGCAGTCCGGCTATAGCCGCGGAGACGCCAAATACGAAGCGTGCGTTTATGAGGTCGGCCAGATTGGTGACGGCGATGATCAGCGTTCCTGCAACAAAACCGAGCTGCACGGCGATGGTCAACCAGGCGAGATCGCCGGTGGAGAACCCTTTTTCTGTCTCTAGCGCCGGGCCGACGGCGTTTGTGCTGAACCAGACCGACAGCCCGAACAGTGTGGCGAGCGACACCACCGCCAGCGTTTTGCGGCGTTCGGCGGTGTGATCGGTCGGTACGTCCAAAGTAATGTTCATGTCCCGGGGCTCTCGAAGGACGGGCGGGCCGCTGCCTGCCCCTACGGGGTTGTTGTGCAAAGCATTTGATGCGCTGTTAATGGCTACGTTGCGGTGGCTTTTGCAATCGAATCCCGGCGTATCATCGTTGCTTCATGAATCTACGTAACGGTGCCGGAGCGAAGCATCTCACACTCCCGGCGCTGATGGTCTCGATACCGTTCTCGTTTCCACACGAGGCCAGCATGGCTCCGTTCCTGAACGAGATAGCTGCCGACCTCAACCTGTCCACCGGTGTCGCCGGACAGCTCGGCACGGCCACATACCTGGGCGGAATTACGGCAGCGCTGGCACTCGCCCCCATGATCGGCCAGATGGCCATTCGCCGGGTTCTGGTAACGGCGCTGTTTATCGTCGCCGGAACCTCGATAGTATCTGGCGTGGTCGATAACTTCGCGGCATTGTTGCTGATCCGTCTGATCGCAGGGTCCGCGGCTGGGATCGTGTTGGCGGCGACGCTCGCCGCCATAGCCAGGGCGTGGACAGACCCGAAAACGCGCGTCGTGCGAACTGGCCTCGTGATCGGTGCTATGTCGTCGGGTCCGGGAATTTTTGCTCCGGGGCTGCGGGTGTTGGGGGAGTTCATGGACTGGCAGGCCGGGCTACTCGTGTATGGCACGGTGACGGCAATTGTCGCTTTGTTCGTGGCGTTTGGATTACCGTCTCTTCCCGGATCACCATCAGGGATCTCGTACAAAAACCGGCTCGCAGAAGCCGGTCGTGCGGTCGGGATGCCGGTTGTGAGGACCGTGCTGGGGATGCGGCTTATTTCTCAGGTCATGTTCGGGGTGGTGTTCAGCTTCCTGGCTGCCTTCTTTGTTGATCTTCACCCCGGTAGAGAGGGGTGGATAGCGCCGATGTTCTTCGTGGGGCCGTTCGGTTTCATGCAGGCGGCGTTTGTGGGAGGTCCATTACTCGCTCGTTTCGGCGTGATGCGGACGACGTCCCTGGCGATAATGCTGACAGGGGCGACGGTGTTCGTGTTCGTATGGTTCGCTCCATCGCCATACTTCTCGGCCTTCCTATTTTTCCTGTACGGACTGCTGATGGGGGTGGCCCAGACCGGCATGACGGCCCTGATTTACCAGCACTCAGGTGATCGGTTGGGCGCTGCGGTATTTGTGAACAGCGCAATGGGGCCGGGTGGCAGCATGTTGGGTGCGGTCCTCGGCGGGATCGCGATCCTCGCCGCGCCGGGTTATGACGGATACAAGGGCTTCGTGACGGTTGTCGCCGTGGGGATGATGGCAATTTCGATGTGGCTTGCTATTAGGACACGTCGCGGTGGTGAGAGAGTGCCGGTGTCCTGAAGGGGTGAGGCACACGAGCTTTTTGTCATCCTGAACCGGCGGCGAAGGATCTCCCGGGTATCCGTCGCATGATCTGTATTTGGAGCGACGTACATTCGGTGCCGGGTGCTTCAACTACGTTCCTGTAATTGGGACTGCTTGAACCTCCCTCACCCCAGCCCTCTCCCACCGGGAGAGGGGGCGAGCCCAGACGAATCAATGCAGGAATCAGCGCGTGTAGTAGGAACCGTCCTCTCGGTAGGTCGGTGTCTCTTTTTGTCGGTGGAACGGGTACTTCGCAATCACCCGATCGTCCAACTCGACGCCCAGTCCGGGCTTGTCTGGTGTGATGATGTAACCACCCTGTTTGTTCAGGGGCTCCAGCAACATCTCGCTGCCCGGCGGCTGCGTGTCACGGGCGTCGTACTCCAACGTTCCTGCGTTCGGGATGGCTGCGTACAGTTGCACGCTGGCGGCCGTGAGTAGTGGGCTCAAGTAGTTATGGAGCACGACCTGGGCGTGGAACGACTCGGCTACGGTTGCGATCTTCTTGACGTGAGTCAGGCCACCGGCCAGGCCAATATCGGGTCGGACGAACTGCGCCGCGCCCTTGGATAACAGCTCCCGAAACTCGTGGATGGTGTGATTGCGCTCGCCCGTACCCATCGGGATACGGATCTTTGTTGCGATCTCGCCCCACGAATCCTCACTGTCATGGAGGATGGCGTCTTCGTAGAGGTAAAGACGGAACTGTTCCATCTCCAGAGCCAGCGCGACGGCCTCTCCAGGCCCGAGCTTGCGGTGGATCTCTGCGAGGATGTCCACGTCCCAGCCGATCTCCTCGCGGACCGCCGCAACGTTGTCTACCGCTTCCTGGATCATCCGGCTATGGGACATGTCCTGGAATCCGTCTGGCAGCGGGTCGATTTTGACGGCGGTGAAGCCCTCTTCTTTTGCCGCCCGGGCGTTGGCGACCCACTCATCACGGGTGTTGCCAGCGAGTAACAGGTGGAGTCGGATCTTGTCGCGCTGCTTGCCGCCCATCAGTTGGTAGGCCGGTACATCGAATCGCTTGCCTGCGATGTCCCATAGAGCCATATCTACTGCGGCGATGGCGCCGGATAGGGATCCGCCCCGGAAGGGTGCAGACCGAAACATGCGTTGCCAGTGGTGCTCTATACGCAGCGGATCTTCGCCTATGAGCAGGTCTCGAAACGCATCGACCACCCGCTCGGACGCGTCCGGGTAGCCCCAGAACGCGGATTGACCGATGCCGGTGATGCCTTCTTCGGTATGAACGCGCACAACAAACCAGGTGTGAAAGAGAAGCGTTTCAATAGATTCGATCTTCATTTGGTTTCCGATCGGCGTCGAGATTAATATTGGATGGCGGGCTATCGTAGCGCAGCCAGACTGCTATCCTGCCACCGTCATGATTATTGATTCCCACGCACACATTTACAGCCCTGATACGACCACATATCCCATCATCGATGACCCTTACAGTCCACCACCGGGCACGGGGTCGCCGGAGCATCTGAGGGATGAGATGGCGAAGGCCGGGGTCGACCGGGCTTGCCTGATTCAGACGTCGACGTATTACCAGTGGGATAACCGGTTTACCCGGGACACTTCTGCGGGAGCGAGTGACTGGGCGGCCGGTGTGTGCACGCTGGACCCTGACAACGTGCACAGCCCGGAGATCATGTATTCGCTTGTGGAGCGCGCCAACATAAAGGGAATGCGGACGGTACCGGCCGCCGATGGCTCTCTGGATCACCCGGGTGTGCGGGCTTTGTGGGCGCAGGCGCAGGAGTTGGGGATTGTCATCAACGCACTGGTACCGCTGGGTGTGGCGGATCAATTGGCCCGGATGCTGGACGACTATCCAGACCTGAATGTCGTACTGGACCATTGCCTGTCGCTCACACGGGGCCCGGAGTTTGAGGCGACGGTGGCGACGGTTGTTGAACTGGCGCGTCGCCCTAACCTGCACGCCAAGTTGACCTTCCTGGGTACCGGATCCGCGGAGCGTTATCCGTTTACCGATATGCACGAACCGCTTCGGATGTTTGTAGATGCCTACGGGCCGGACAGGTGTGTCTGGGGATCGGACTTTCCGACGGAGTTATGGTGCCCGAGGGTGAATTACAGCGATCATCTGACGTTGTTTCAGGAGGATCTTGGATTGTCCGCCGGGGAGAAGGAAGCGATTCTCGGTGGGACAGCTGAACGGTTGTGGTTCTCGTAACGCCTTCTGGCGCGGGGACACTGTGATGGTGAAGGTCCCTCGGCTTGCGCTCGGGATGACAGATGAAGCGGTGTGGGTGCTGTGATTACCAATCGTCATTCCCTCGAAGGAGGGAATCCAGGAAAGGTGAATATGCGGTTAGGAACGGTGGCGACGGAGACCGGGTCTGGATTCCCGACTACCCGGGAATGAGGCGATATGGATGGCCGGGCGAGCATCGGCTGTACGATCTGTGTAAGGAGAGATTGATCTGTCAGATTTACGTGTAAGCGGAATCGTGCCGATCCTTCAGTTGCCGTTCGATGAGGACGGGACCGTGCTCTATGGCGACCTCGAGGCGGAGGTAGATTTCGCTATCAAGTCCGGGGTACATGGCATCGCCCTGGGCGTAGCAAGCGAGCTGGACAAGCTGAGGGACGTCGAGCGGGATGATGTGATCGGCGCTGTGATTCGACACGTCGCTGATCGTGTACCGACGGTTATAGCCACCAGTGGTCCGTCAACTTCTCTCACAATTTCACGAACCCGACGCGCCGTGGAACTCGGGGCCGATATGGCGATGATCTCGCCAGATGGATTTGGCGGATTTCCGACGGAAGACGTTCGGCGCCATTACCTGTCCGTGGCAAAGGCGGTTGATGTCCCGATCATGTTGCAGGATCGGACAGGTGCTTCGATCACTCCGGCGTTGATGGCGCAACTTGCAGACGATCACGAGAGTTTCCGTCATGCGAAGGTGGAGACCCTGCCAACTCCGCCCCGGTTTGCGGATACGAAACGGCTGGCCGGTGATTCTCTGGTGCTGCTCGGCGGTGTGAATGGCGCATTCTTGATCGAAGAGATGAACCGAGGTTCCGAAGGTGCGATGGCGAGCATCGCTATCGTCGATGTTCTGTGCCAGGTGTGGGAGCAGTACCGATCAGGCGATCATGCGGCCGCCGCTGAGCGCTGGGAGCGACACACGCACCTGGTCGAGATGTATCGCTACGGGCAAGGCATGAATTACTGGATGGCCAAGGAGATTCTGCGTCTAAGAGGTGTTTTCACATCGGCATACCCACGCCTTCCTGCACACAAGCCGGATGAGACGGCATTCCGAGAGGTGCGTGAGATGTGCGAGAGGCTTGGGTTGATTTAGAACTGACGGCGCTGTGATTTAGAGAACGACGGGATTGGGGACGGGGAGCACCGCTTTTGGTCATCCTGAACTTGATTCAGGATCCGCTGGTATCGCCAAATTCACATTTAATGACGCAGTCCTCGTTTGATGTCGCTGTCGCCGTAAAACCGTATCAGTCGTGTGGGTGACGAGAATCAGCCTGGTATTTGGAATTCGATGCACCAATTTTCGAAGGAAAGAATGGCTTGATCTCCCTCACCACAGCCCCCTCATACCGGGAGAGGGGGCATCTCTCGTGAATTAAAAAGGGCGGCCCATTCACGGGCCGCCCTTTTTAATTCCTTGTAAGTCAGGTCTTCGTCGGCTCCTCCTGCCGGTACGCCCTCAGGGACTTGCGCCCCCGCTTCGGGTGAACCCTCGATGGAGATGTTTGGCATCCACTCGAGCCATCCCGGGAAGTACCAGGCACGCTCTCCAAGCAGTCGCATAACGCTCGGGACGAGGAGTGATCGGACGATGGTTGCGTCCAGAAGGACTGCCGCTCCCAGGCCGAATCCCATTGCCTGGAAGAAGGCAATCTGGCCGAGAGCGAATCCCCCGAAAACAGCGACCATGATGAGCGCCGCACCGGTGATGATGCTCGCCGTTGTGCGCAACCCGAAGGCTACCGATTCCGCTGCGTCACCGGTCTCGTCAAATCGTTCCTTGATCCGGCTGAGCATAAATACGTGGTAGTCCATGGACAGTCCGAACAAGATGCTGAACATGAAGAGCGGCAGCCAGAACTCGATCTGCTCCACTTGCTCGAATCCGAACAGGTCGATCAGGAATCCCTTCTGGAATACCAGTACAACCAGGCCATATGCGGCGCCCACAGACAGCAGATTCATGATGATGGACGCAATCGAGATCGTTATCGACCGGAATGCGAACAACAGCAGAATGAAGCTGAGAGTGAGAACGGTGCCGATCACGATCGGCATGTAGTCGTCGGTCATCTGTACCGAGTCCACGACCAGTGCTGATCCACCACCGACATATGCGTTGTAGTCGGAAGTCGGAACGTCCTGGAATGCGGTCGGAATCAGGTCAGACCGCAGACGCCTGATTGTGTTCAAGGCTTGCTGGTTATTCGGGTCACCGGGGACGTTGGACGTTAGGGTCGCCAGTTCGACACCTGGCTCGATGCGGATAACGGGATCCTGCAATCCCGGGTCGGCGATCATCGCCGCTTCCAGGAGTTCAATCGCCCGTGTGATCTCCGGAGTTCCAACATCTCCGTCGATCGCAACCAGCGCGGGTGCGTCGCTACCAAATCCAAACTTGTCATCGAGGCTCTGGAAAGCCTGTTTGGCCGGTTCTTCGTCCGGCAGGACGGCGATGCCGCTGGTTCCCTTCTCAAGATCCAGGTAGAAATATGAGAGGACCAACAGGAACACCACTGCGGCAGCCATGCTGATAAGTGGCTTCTTCATGACGGCGACCGTGATCGTGTTCCAAAATCCCTTACGGTCATCAACCGAAGCGGTCTCGTCTGACGAACCAAGTCCCGGGATTCGGATGCCAGCGAATCGTCTTGCCAGGGCGGAGATGATCAACAAGAGGAACACGGTTCCGGCGACGAGCATCACGTTGGGTCCGATGCCCCATACGGCTCCCACGATAACCACGCCGATACCGAACATGATGATGGTGGGGATGAGTGGCGCTCGCACTGCGTTGACGCGGTCGCCAAGTATGCCAACCGTCGCCGGGAGTAAGGTCAGGCTTGCGAATACTGCGACAAACACGACGAGGATCGAACCAACGCCGAAGGCCTGGAATACACGTTCAGGGATCAGAAGCATCCCGAGAAGGGCCAATACGACCGTGATTCCGCTGAACACCACGGCGCGTCCCGCTGTCGCCCAGGCTCGGTTAACCGCATCTTCCTGGGACAGACCGTGGGCGCGTTCCTCACGATAACGGGACAGTATGAAGAGCGAGTAGTCGATACCAACCGCCAAGCCCATCATCGTCATGATGTTCGGAACGAACTCGTTTAGCTCGACGAATTGGCCGAGAACGCCTGTGAGTCCGATAGCGACGATGATGGCCGCTATTGCGAGCAGAATCGGGATAAGGGCCGCGACTACGGCACCGAAGACGAGGGCCAGAATAATTAGCGCTACGCCAATGCCGATCGATTCTCCCGTCGTCAGATCCTCTTCGGCAAGCTTTTCGAAAGTGTGGTTGATGCTGGCGTCGCCGAAAACTTGAACAAGAAAACCGTCCCGGCTTAATTCGGCCGCTGCATCGATCAGAAGTTCGATGTCGCTCTCATGGCTTTCGAATATCTGGACGGAAATCAGGAGAGTCGTGCCGTCCTCCGACACCTGTGGCTGATATTCATCTATCCCACCTACGACAAGTTCACTGGCAGCCTCAGATACTCGGGTGGCGGCATCCTGCAAAAACGCTGTGAACTCGGGGTCTCCCGGCAAGGCTGTATCCGAAGAGATCAAAATGAACTCGGTCAAGGTCGGCTGCCCGCCCGCGTCAGGCCCGCCCTGGCCATCAGCGGGGCTCTCTTCGTCAAGGTCAGCAAACCTCTGGTCCCGTAAGTTCTCGGCTCGCTCGAATTCGAGAGTCTTTGTTGGCCCGTCTTCACCATCCAGCGCACCCGGAACGATAGTGGAGGTCGCGACGAGCGCTATGGCGAGAACGATGGCTGAACCAAGTAACGTCCACCACGGACGGCGGGCGCTCAAACTTGCCAGTGATCCCAGAGACAGCGTCATTTCTTTGTTCCCTCTCGATGTGCCGAGCGTTGGCCCGTACCGTGCTAGACCGGGGTGTTGACCGGTTCTTCCGCGGATGGTGTTGATGTCCACAGCCGCCCGGTCACAAGTGAACGGGTTGATTCTTCGTATCGGTCAACGTTGATGTCGGTTCCCGCGGCGAGCTGGACGATTAGTCCCAGGACCAGCGAGACCATGGTTTGCGCAACGCTTATCGGGTCAAGATCGCTATCGATCTCCCCACGATCTTGAGCGTTTGAAACTATTTTGCTCACTTGAGTATGAATCATTTTGAAATCGGATCGGAGCACTTGTCCGGCCCGTTCAGAGTGTGTGCTCTCTTCCCACACTTGAAGTGTTAGGCGTGCGGAATCTTCAGCCCCAGGATCGTGCGCTGCCGCGAGGTAAACGCTCGTGAGTTCTTCAAATATGGCGCGTGATGCCGCGTCGATGTCGAGCGCGCCGAATCGATTCCGATGTCGGTCAAGTGCTTCCGAACACATCGCAGCAACGATGTCATCTTTGCTTTCGAAATATCGGTATGGCGCGCCCGTGCTGAGACCGGCGCGTTTGGCGATGTCCTGGATCTTGGTCGCGTGAAAACCACGCTCCAGGAAACATTCCCGGGCGGCTTCAATAATCTGGTTACGACGCGCTTCTACGTGCGCCTCGGTCATTCTGGGTGACAGGCTGTGTGTCCGATATGGAACGGTGAATTGCAATTCACTTAAATGAACGACGGTTCACAATAGACTCAGGCAGAGGCTCCGTCAAGGGTCGTAGGTCTTGTGATGAAACCGCCGCGCCTCTGGAAAGCTTCCGGGGGGACGAGGATGATTGCGGCAACCATCCAAAGCATTTGAACTCAATCGGAGGATGAATTGCGTCTAGCAGGGAAGATTGCGCTGGTTAGCGGCGGCGCGAGCGGTATTGGCCGCGCCGAGGCTGTGTTGTTTGCGGCGGAGGGTGCAGCGGTGATGATCGGAGATCTGCAGGAACCGCAGGCCAGCGAGGTGGTAGACGAGATTGTTTCGGCAGGAGGTCGCGCGTCTTTCGTCAAGTTGGACGTGCGTGACGCTATGGCCTGGGAAGAAGCGGTATCGGCCACCGAGTCCGAATTTGGACCGGTCACCGTACTTGGGAACAACGCCGGAACGAACTTCCGCGTGGGTTGGGAAGAGCAGACCGTTGAGATGTGGCAGACGGTGCTGGATGTGAACCTGTCGGGAACTTATAACGGTATCCGTGCGGCGGTGCCGTCGATGCGCAAAGCGGGTGGGGGATCGATCATCAACATCGCATCCAGCGCCGCATTGAAGCAGGGCGGGGGAGGACCGGCGTATGCGACATCCAAGACCGCGGTGGTGGGGTTGTCTCGGAACGCTGCCCTGGCGCACGCCGGTGACAACATAAGGGTCAACGCCCTCTGCCCGGGCCATGTCGATACGCCGTTCATCCGGGGCAGCCAGCCGCACAGTGAGAACACGTGGGACACGGATATCGCTAACCCGGATAACTACGCCCGTCGCATGGAACGTCAGCCTCTGGCAATCGGGCGGCTGCAGTCGGGTGAGGACATCGCTTACGGTGCGCTGTTCCTTGCGTCAGACGAGTCTTCTACGGTGACGGGTGCGACGATCGCAATAGATGGCGGATCGACGCTGCTTTAGGGGTTCCCGCTGGCCTCCTCGCCCGGTCGGGAGACGCCGACGCCCATCAAGTGTGAGAGGCGTGTCGAGGGGAGGCCAGTAATACGCCAGCGCGTTGTTGCGCGAACGAGCGATGAATGCACATCCGGGCAGAGCGGGCGCCGCTGAAGCTAGACCGTCTGTCCCAGCTTTTCCATCAGGCGTGCGCCACTGGGGTTTACGTCGTGTGATCCGTCGGCGTAAACGACCGTTGGGACGGTGCGTCCGCCGTTCTGGAGCTTGTTGATCTCCGCCAGCGCTGCATCATCTTCATCGACATTCAGCTGCTCGTACGGGATCTCGTGCTCGTCCAGGAAACGCTTGAGGACACGGCAGTACGGGCACCAGTCTGTGCTGAGTACGCGGAGTGGGGTCTGTGTGGTCATTCTGGGGTGTGTCCTCTGTGTCTTGTACGACTTGTGCGAACCGATTCGTTGATATTGGTCGGCAACTGATTAGATGCGGATGAGGTTCTCAAGGTTCGTCCAGCAGATTAACTCAGTGCGGGGATCTCGGTGAACATGGAGCTGAAGATCGGTGCACCGTCCGTCCCGCCGATGAGAGCGTCACAGGCGCGTTCCGGGTGGGGCATCATGCCGAGGACGTTTCCAGCCTCATTCATTATGCCGGCGATATTGTTGACGGAGCCGTTGGGGTTCCACTCCGGTGTCGCCTCTCCGTTGGGACCTGCGTAACGGAACACCACTCGCCCATTCGCCTCAAGCTCCGCCAGCGTGTCTTCGTCCGCCTGGTAGCTACCCTCACCGTGTGAGATGGGGACGTTCAGGAGGTCGCCCTTATTGGCGAGATGACTGAACATCGTGCGGTCGTTCTCGACCCGAAGATCTGTCCAAGTGCAACGGAACTCAAGATGGTCGTTGCGGATTAACGCCCCGGGGAGAAGGCCCGCCTCGCAGAGGATCTGAAAGCCGTTGCAGATTCCGATTACACCCCGACCATCCTCGGCGAATTTCGTGACCGACTCCATAACAGGCGCAAAACGTGCGATAGCGCCTGCCCTCAGGTAGTCGCCGTAGGAGAAGCCACCAGGGACCACCAGTGCGTCGAAGCGGTCGACATCGGTATCGGCATGCCAGACGTATTCGATCTGCTGGCCGAGGGACTCCAATGCGTACCCGCAGTCGCGATCGCTCCAGGTTCCGGGGAAGACGAGGATTCCAAATTTCATGATCAAAGCGTAACCGACCCCGGAGTGCGACGGAACCCGAGGGCAGATTTGGGCCTGTTGCTGAAAACAACGCCCGAGAGCTATAAAAACAAAAGGACCGGTTAAAAACCGGTCCTTCCTTCATGAACACTGCCTGAGCAGTGTTGTTACATGTTCTTGCGCTGGGCCTTCAGGCTCTTACGGCGCTTTGCGGCGGCCTTCTTCTTGCGAAGGTTCGTCGGCGGCTCGAAGTGCTGGCGGCGACGGGACTCGGACAGAATCCCTTCCTGCTGTACGCGCTTGGTGAAGCGACGCAGCATGCTCTCAAAGCTCTCGCCCTCAGAAATTCGTGTCTCCGGCAAACTCGACCTCTTGTACTTATGAAATGAATATCGCCACTGCGGCGAAGGTGTAAGTTCCAGCTTAGGCAGGAACAGGCGGAATGGTCAAGGGCTTAGCTACGAATTTCGTCACGCCCGGGCGCCGGTGCCGGACAACAGGCCCGCGGCCCGTCGGACTCGATCAACCGACCTGTCACGTCCGATGGCGACCATGGTGTCGAACAGCGGCGGCGCAACACGACGGGCTGTAAGGGAGACACGGAGTGCGCCAAATAGCTGGCGTGGCTTGAGTTCTAGCTCCTCACAAAGGGTGCGGAACTGCTGTTCCAGCGACTCCGCCTCGAACGGTTCCGCCGATTCCAGCCTGGCGGCCGCTGACTCCAGGGCGGATGCGGTTGTGGCCTCGTCCATCCCCTTCTGCACAACCTCTGCCGGGTCCAGTTCGATCTCTTCCTCAAAGAAGTAGGACAGCATTTCCGAGACTTCTGTACGATCGATCACCTTGAGTCGTTCGTGTATCAACGGGACGAGCTCGGTGACAAAAACCTTGTCCAGAGGACGTGAAATAGACGCGGGAAGACCGTCATCGGCCTCCAACTCGGGCAGTAGTAATTCGGCAAGTGCGTCAACGCCCAGCTGACGCAGGTACACGCCGTTCATCCACTCAAGCTTGGTGATGTCAAAGATGGATGGCGCAGCGTTCAGACCGTCCAGACTGAACTTCTCGATGACCTGTTCCCGGGTCATTACCTCTTCGTCGTCGCCCGCGGACCAGCCCAGGAGCGATAGGAAGTTGAACATCGTTCCCGGAAGGAAACCCTTGTCTCGGAACTCAAGCAGGGCGGTATCGCCGTGTCGCTTGGAAAGCTTGGAACGGTCCGGGCCGAGCAGGATGGACAGGTGTACGAACTCTGGAGGCTCCCAGCCAAAGCCCTCGTACATCATCACGTGGCGCGGCGTGGACGAGATCCACTCCTCTGACCGGAGGACGTGCGTGATCTGCATCTCGTGGTCGTCCACGATGTGTGCGAGGTGGTACGTAGGGTAGCCGTCCGACTTCAGGATTACGAAATCCTGGAGAAGGGAAGGGTCGAAAGTTAACGGACCGCGGAGAAAGTCGTTAAAAACGACTTCACCCTCAAGCGGGACCTTAAATCGGACTACCGAAGCGAGCCCCTGTGCCTTCTCGCCTGCAAGTTCGTCGGCCGACTTGTTGCGGCAGTACCCGTCGTACCCGGTAGGCTTTTTCTCGGCGCGCTGTCGCTGCCGGAGCTGCTCGAGTCGTTCGGGAGTGCAAGTGCACTCGTAGGCGTGCCCATTGGCGATCAATTGACGGGCAGCGTCGCCGTACTTGTCCAGCGCTTTACGCTCGGACTGTACGTAAGGAGCGAACGGGCCACCTTTGCCCGGACCTTCGTCCCAGTCGAGTCCCAGCCAGTCCAACGCCTCAAGGATGCGTTCCTCCGCCCCATCAACCATGCGTTCACGGTCGGTGTCTTCGATTCGAACGATGAATTGGCCCCCCGCGTGCCGTGCGAAGACCCAGTTCAGGAGGGCAGTACGGAGGTTGCCCACGTGCGGGTCACCGGTAGGGCTGGGCGCATAGCGGACGCGGACGGGGCCAAGATTTAATGTGTCAGTCATGAGGTTTGAAATCGTATCACCCGCGATGCGGGTTTTGTTTTGGGTTTGCCTGGACGTGGGTCTGAGCTATTTACCCACCCTGAGGCGCTCGAAGGGTGAAGTAGTGCATGAGCGTTGTTAACGGGAACTACTCTCGTCTTGCTGCTTCCAGCGACAGTTGTAGGTCTTCGGGGAGAGGGGATGTTAGCGTCATCGCTTCGTCAGTTATCGGATGTTTGAAAGATAGGGCTGCTGCGTGGAGGAACTGGCGGGACAGGCCTGCCGGGCCTTTTGCTGCTCGGCCGTAAAGGGCATCGCCTACGACCGGGTTGCCTATGGAGGACAGGTGAACCCTGATTTGGTGAGTTCGTCCGGTCTCCAACTCCAGCTCCATCAGAGTGGTCCGAGCGAGGCGTTCCAGCACCCGGAAGCGTGTGCGGGCTTCTCGCCCGTTTTCAATGATCGCCTGGCGTTGTCGGTGACGCGGATCGCGTCCGAGCGGGGCGTCGATAACCCCTTCACCGGTGTCTGGACCGCCGCGTATCAGGGCGATGTAAGTGCGACGCATCCGGTGTTCACGGATCATCTCGGAAAGCGGGTCGTACGTCCTCTGTGTGCGGGCCACGATTATCAACCCCGATGTGTCGCGGTCAATCCGGTGGACGATCCCCGGCCGATCCGGCTCTCCTACTTCTCGTATCTCCGGGTAGTCGACGAGCAGTCCGTTTACAAGCGTGTCGGATTCGTGCCCGGGGCCGGGGTGGACGGATAGCCCGATGGGCTTGTCGATCACAAGTAGATGCTCGTCCTCGTAGGCAACCCGAAATGTCTGAGAAACGGCGACTAACTCACCGACAACCTCCGGTTCAGGCACGTCGACCTGGATTTCGGTTCCGGGCAGAACGTTGTGGGATGGCCGGGTCTCTATCGCTCCGTTCACCGTCACCGCACCGTCGCGAACGAATTTTTGCGCCGCGCTTCGGCTTACCTCGGCGAGGCCGTTGGCCACGCAGATATCAAGACGCAGCTTCTCCTGCGGTCCAGCGAATTGGAACCGGGCGACAGGCACCACGCTTAGTCCCGTGACTCAGGACTGGATGCCGGAATGTCGGATTCGGGCACCGAGATCAGAGGTCGTCCAGACTCTTCGGTCTCGTCGCCTGTGATGCCGGGGTACTTCTGATCCTTGCCGCCAAAGATGGTGAAGTATGCGATTAGCGCCACGATTCCGGTCATGATTGCGGAATCTGCGATGTTGAAAATGGGCCAGGAACCGACATCGATGAAATCGACCACGTAACCGTGTCGGAAGCGGTCGATCAGGTTGCCCGCCGCTCCGCCAAGCTGGAGGCCAAGGGCGATGCGTGTGAACCATGAGGCCATTGCCGCTTCACGGTAGAAGTAGACGATCAATGCGACCGCGCCGATAGAAACAAAGGTCAGCAGCGTTCCGTTGTCCTGGAACAATCCGAACGCAGTACCGTCATTTCGGACGAATGTGAAGCGGAAAAGGCCATCGTCCGGCCAGGAACGGCCAAGACCAAGGTTCTCCAGGACAAGCTGCTTTGTGAGCTGGTCAGCGATCACGGCAATTACAAGAATGCTCAGGAGAAGCGGGTCGCGGAAGGCGCGCCAGGATGAACCCCTGGACGCCTGTTCTGATTCCGAGAAAGACGAAACCTGCGGTGCCGCCGGTTCGGGTAATTCGCCGGGCGCGGGCAACTCGTCGGTCGGGTCGTTTTCGATGTTGTCGCTCATCTTGAGGGCGGTGCGCCTTTTGGGGGATGCTCGTGTTTGCCGTGCTACTGAGTATAAGTACGCCGGGCATGGGCGTATGGCCTGCGGCTAGCGAATCCGGCCTCAGGCGAGGAGGTTCCCGGCCATAAATTCCGCCACGCGCTCGCCAACGCTTTGCTCGTAACCGCCCAGCATGTGGTCAGCCCCGTCAAGCGTCTCGAACGTTGCCGGAGTTTCCATCCCTGAAACGACCTCGGACAGCGCTTCGGGGTCGACCAGCCGGTCTCTACCGCCGACGACAAAGTATTGCGGACGGGTGTCGGCCCCCAGCGAAGATTTTCTGACAGCTGCTACCGGGGGCGCGACCAGGGCAAGCGCTTTCGCACTTTCGAGATGGTCGGAGGCCCGGGCGATTGCAGCTGCGCCGAAGGAATAGCCAGCGACGCCCAGCCGCGCACTGTTCGCCAGCTCCCACCCGTCCAGCAGTTGCAGCCCGATTTCAACGTCTCGTGATGCGGATAAGTTCAACGTCTCACCGTCGCCAGTTTGCCGGAAATTGAATCTGAGTGATGCAATCCCACGTTCCGCCAGGCCGGCGCAGATGGCGACTACTACGGACGAGTTCATATCACCGCCAAACAGCGGATGAGGGTGGCACACCACGACGGCCGGATAAGGGGCCTCGCCCGGTGATGGTTGGACGATGACACCGTTCACCTGGTCGCCATCGACCTCATAGCTCACGGACCCCTGATTCATCGGCACAGTTGTCTGGTCCCCCGGGCGAATTGTGAAATGAGTCGGTGGTCACAGATTATCGATCCCACCGTGCGTGTAAAAAAGACATGAAGCCACTGCTAGAATGACCGCCGGTTCATGCGACGACCGCTTCGTGGCAGGGCACTGTCCTTCAGGGTACGCCGTGATGTCGTTTCTGAACCTGTTATTTCCGACGAACTCCGGTATTGCCGACGGGCGTCAATGTGGCGCACGCAGAATGAGGATAGAGAATGATTCGGGTCGATCTCCGCAGTGACACCGTGAGCCACCCCAGCCCTGAGATGCGCAAGGCCATGTACGAGGCCGAACTGGGCGACGACGTATACGGCGACGATCCCACGACCAACGCACTTGAAGAGAGGGCAGCCGAGATGCTGGGCAAGGAAGCGGCGGTCATCGTCAGCTCCGGAACCCAGAGCAACCTGGTTGCACTGCTGGCGCAGGCAGGGCGAGGTGACACGGCGCTTGTCGGAACCACGAGCCACATCCTGAACGCAGAGGCGGGTGGTGCGTCCGCACTCGGCGGGATCGTATTGATGCCCATCCAAACGGGTGAGCGCGGCGCGATGGATCCGGGAGTGATCAGCGCAGCGGCCGCACCAAGGGATCACCACAAGGCTCCTGTGGGAGTGCTCTGCGTGGAGAACACTCAGAACATGGCCGGCGGGACGGCGCTTTCACGTGAAGAGATCAAGGTGATGGCGGACGCCGGTCGGCAGCACGGGTTGCGCGTTCACATGGACGGGGCACGGCTATTTAACGCCGCTGTCGCACTTGAGACTCCGGCCGCTGAGCTAGCTGCGGACGCAGATTCCGTGGGATTTTGTCTGTCCAAGGGGCTGGCCTGCCCGATCGGTTCGGTGCTATGTGGCGATGCCGATTTCATTGAAGAGGCCCGTCGATGGCGCAAGATGCTGGGGGGAGCGATGCGCCAGGTTGGCGTAGTCGCCGCTGCCGGTGTTGTAGCACTGGACTCGATGATCGACCGAATGGCGGACGATCACGCCAACGCCCGGAAGCTGGCATCTGCCATAGCGGAGATGCCGGGGATCGACATCGACCTTTCGAACGTCGAAACCAACATCGTCCGGTTTGGTGTTCCTGCCCACAGGGGCAATGAGATCCAGAGCCGTCTCAAGGACGAAGGCGTCCTGATCAACGGCGGAGATTCGGACTTGCGGTTCGTGCCGCACTACGGCATCGATAGCGAAGATATCGACATTGCGATCAACGCTATGGACAAGGTCATGGCCGAGATCGGCGGGTAGCTCCGGCAAGTCTGAGAGATCCTGTGAAGCTGATCTTCGGGATGCCGCCCGGGATTGCACATCTACTGGAGGCATCTGAGTTTGGCGAAATACAAAGGAACTATCGGGATCCTCACCGGAGGCGGAGACGTCCCGGGACTCAATCCGGCAATCAGGGCGGTCACGATTCGAGCACTCGGTGAAGGTTATCGGGTGGTCGGACTGCGACGGGGTTGGGCCGGGATTGTCGACATGGTTCCCGACGAGAACGCCGACAACGGCATCAATTTCCAGATGCTCACGGAGGACGACGTCAACCGGACGGTCCGCACCGGAGGCACCTTCCTCCACTCATCCCGCACGAGGCCCAGCCACCTCCCACATCAGGCCGTCCCACCGCATCTGAAAGACAGGTACAAGGACGATATCAACGATGTAACGCCATCGGTGCTCGAAAATCTGGAGTACCTCGGCGTGGATTATCTGATCCCCATCGGCGGCGATGACACGCTCAGCTATGCGTACACGTTGCATACAGAGGGTGTCAAAGTGGTGGCGATCCCGAAGACGATGGACAACGATGTGCCGGGGACCGACTACTGCATCGGCTTTGGGACCTGCGTCACACGCACCATCGAGATGGCCAACGCACTAAGAAGTACCGCCGGATCGCACGAGCGCATTCTCGTCATCGAAGTATTTGGGCGATACGCCGGGTTTACGGCGTTACTGCCGACGATGGCGGGCGCGGCTGACCGTTGCGTCATACCCGAGAGCGAATTCGATATCGAGAACTTGACTGAGTTGCTGGTCGAGGACCGATTGAAGAATCCGAGCCGCTACTCAGTAGTACTCGTGTCTGAAGGGGCCAAGATGTCTGGCGATGTGGTCTTCGAGAGTGAAGGGACCGACCAGTACGGTCACCGTAAACTCGGCGGAATCGGCGACCAGGTGGCGGCCCGAATCGCAGAGCTATCCCCAAGATTCAACAACGGCTCGGCGGTGAATGTGACTAGCCAGAGCCTTGGCTACATGGTCCGTTCTGGAGTCCCGGATTCGCTGGATTCGGTCGCCCCAATGGCCTTTGGAAACCTTGCACTGGATCTTGTATTGCAGGGCGACACGGGAAGGCTTGTAGGCGTTCGAAACGGCGTGTACGACAGTGTCCCGCTGGATGTGGTTCACGGTCCGCACAAGGTCGTGGACGTTGAGAAGTACTACAACACGGAACGGTTGCGCCCGAGCTACGAGACATTCGGCGGGAACCCGCTGTTCATGTCGTAGAGGCCTCGCCCGAAGTGTTGTGTAGCCGGCGTGGTGATGGTTGCCTGTGGGCGTCTGGGATCGCGTCTGTGAACGATTGATTCAGTAGCGCGTTGGCGGGATGCCGATCGTTGATCAGCACATCCCTCACCCCAGCCCTCACCCGACTGGGAGAGGGGGATTCAAGTAGCGGAACGTATCATCTGTCATTCCGTCTTTCCCGACTACTCGGGAAAGACGGGTGGCTTTATTGAGTGGTCAAGAGGGTCCTTTTATGAGCGTGAACAAGCGGGCTGACCAGGAAGTCGTTGAGTTGATGCCGGGCGTTAGCGGCCGCATTCTTGCCAATCGTTCAACCGGTTCCGAGATGCTCACAATTACCGAGGCGACGATCGATCCGGGAGTTGCCATCCCGTATCACAGGCATCCAAACGCCGATGAGACGATGTTTGTTCTCGAAGGTACCGCAGAGATGCTGGTGGACGGACATCGGTTTACCGCGGGTCCCAACGACGTCGTACTTGCGCCCAGGGGTCTTGGACACGGGGTACGGAACGGGGGGGATGGGCCGCTCAAGTTCATCGCGATCTTCCCGATTCCTGACCGACAAATGGAGACGATGGACGAGCCGTCTGAAATCGTGGAGGAACGAATTCCGTCGGCGACTTTCAGGGTGGAATCGGAACCGGTTGAATTCCGTCCCGGCGTGTTGCGCTACGAAATGGTGGGCGATTTCAATGGCGCGGAGTCG
>JABIGL010000197.1 GCA_018650185.1 Chloroflexota bacterium | reverse complement strand
TAAGGGCAGCAAGGTCCGTAAATCCCCGCCAATCACAGGATTCGCCGATGAGAGCCGACTGTTTACCGAAGCAATAGCCGAGGCCAACAGGCTAAAACCGGCTTTCGTGGTCGTTTGCGGGGACATGGTGAACGACCCGAATTCGGAATCCGAACGCGCTGAAGTATTACGGGTCTCTGGCCAGCTTGATCCATCTATTCCAATCCACTGGGTTCCGGGCAATCACGATGTCGGCGCCGATACGGTAAGTGCCACTCCAGAGAGCATTCGAATCTATCGTGAGGCATTTGGGCCGGATTACTTCGCCTTCCAGCACAACGGAGCGTCGTTCCTCGTGCTCGACAGCATCACGATCGACAATCCGAAGCCCGTACCCGGCGAATGGGACGCCCAACTCGCGTTCGTACAACGAGAGTTGTCGGAAGCAACGGCACGCGGCGGTCCGATCATCGCGTTCTCGCACCACCCGGCGTTCCTGAAGACTCCAAACGAACCTGACGACTACTGGAACTGGCCACTCGAACGCCGCGAACCCCTACTCCAGCTACTCCGAAAGGCGAACGCAAAAGCCGTGTTCGCCGGCCACTGGCATCGCAACAACTATTCCTCATATGGAGACATGCAGGTCGTGGCATCAGGTCCGGTCGGCTATCCACTCGGCGACGACCCCTCCGGCTACAGAATCGTCAAAGTCCACTCGGATCGTGTAGAACACGACTACTACGCGTTCGGGAACGGACCAGGAAGCATCAACCTGTAAGCCCTTGCATAGAAAAGGTGCTCGGGCCATCCTGTGCCTTGAACCACACGTAACGTCCATCTCAACGCTCAAAACCCCCGAATCGAGGCCTCGACAATGCTGGAACGCTTCTTCGTCCCGGAAGACGACCGTGTATACGTAGACCAGCAGCAGATGCGAACCGCGGCCGAAACGATCTTCCGCAAGATGGGGCAGACGGACGACGACGCAGCGCTTTCGGCCGATGTCCTCATGCTGTCCGACTTACGGGGCTGCGAGAGCCACGGCGTCTCGAACATGCTTGCCAGCTACGTGGAGCAGTACGGCGCGGGCAACATCAATCCACGTCCAAACGTCCAGGTCATTCGTGAGAGTGACACAACGGCGACGCTGGATTGCGACACGGGACTGGGTCTCCACGTTGCGCCAAAAGCTATGGAGATGGCGATCGAGAAGGCCGACAAGCACGGCATGGGCACCGTGATCATGAACAACGGACGACATCTCGGGATGCTCGCCTACCATGCAATGCTGCCGCTCGAACACGACATGATCGGCGTCTGCATGACCGCCGGAAGCCCGATGTCGATGGTCCCGACATTCGGCGCAGAACGTCGATTCGCCACGAACCCGTGGGCATGGGCAGCCCCGGCCAACAAACAGCCCCCGTTCGTGATGGACTTCGCCACAACGCAGGTCGCCGGCAACAAGCTGCGCCTTGCTGCACGGGTCGGCGCACCGATGGACCCGGGATGGATCACGAAGAAAGACGGCTCTCCGATCATGGAGGAGACGCTGCTGCCGGAGAACCGGGACGACTATCACATGCTGCCGTTTGGCGGCACCCGTGAGCAAGGCTCCCACAAGGGCTACGGGTTCGCCGCCGTGTGTGAAATCCTGTGCGACGTACTGTCGGGACAGGGCGCAGGGTTCCTAATGCCGCAATCGCCGCCCGGGATCATGGGTCACATGGTGCAGGTCTACAAGGTTGACGCCTTCACCGATGTCGACCGTTTCAAATCGGACATGGACGACTTCCTGGAGGGGCTGGCGAACACGAAGCCAGCGCCGGGCCACGACCGAGTCGTCTACCCGGGACTCCCGGAAGCGGAAGAGACAGAGATCCGGTTGCGGGATGGAATTCCCTACCACCGCTCGGTAATCGACTGGTTCCACTCCATCTCAAACGAGCTAGAACTAGGCCTGGACCTCCCAACGGCGTAAGCCGAACAAATAGGGCGTGATGCAACCGTGTCCTGACCCTCTCGTCGCCGGTGCTGAACCTGTCGAAGTAGACCAGCGGTCCAGCTAAACGAGCGTCTTCAGGGCGGATCACCATCGGCCCCCGGGCGGATAGTCAATCGCCCCTACATTGTCGTAGCGGGCAGCCACCCCGTAGCGCAAACAAACCCACCCCGAGGCCCTCGAAGGGTCAATCCCGCAACAACGCGCGCCAAACACGCCTATACCGTCAGGGCGTAGAATCCCGCCGTACGCTGGCTGCGTCACACCGACTACGGGAGCATTAAGACGGACATCGAAGGCCCGAATCCAGAAGATCCCGAATCCGACCAGCCAAAATCGCTCCCCCAGCGACTCCCGTTCTTCTATGGATGGGTGATCGTCTTCGTCGGTGGCCTCTCCATCGCGGTATCAGCGCCCGGCCAGACCAACCTGATCGCCATCTTCGTCGACCCCATGATCGAGGGGCTCGACGTCTCTCGTTCCACCATCTCGACCCTCTTCGCAGCCGGCACCCTGGTCGCCTCGTTTGGGATGGCCTTTATCGGGTTCTCGATAGACCGATACGGCCCGCGCTCCATCATGATCTTCTCCGTCCTCCTCTTTGGTGGGTCAGTC
>JABIGL010000043.1 GCA_018650185.1 Chloroflexota bacterium | reverse complement strand
ATTCACGGGAAGAAGTCAAAGTCGGTTTCGAGATACTGAAATCGCTCAACCTCAGATCCAACGGACCGACCCTGATTGCATGTCCGAGTTGTGGGCGTGCAGATGTCGATGTCTTGAAGTTGGCCGCAAATGTAGACGAGGCCTTGAAGGGTGTGAAAACAGACCTGAAGGTTGCGGTTATGGGGTGCGAAGTTAACGGCCCCGGCGAGGCCAAGGACGCAGACATCGGGATCGCAGGTGGCAACGGTCGTGCGGTCATCTTCCGTAAAGGCAAGAAGACGAAGATCGTGCCAGAGTCCGAGATGCTTGAAGCATTGATGGCAGAGGTTGACCAAGGGGCCTAGCGGGGCTTTTATCTTGACCGCCCCGGGACGGATCCATCCGTCGTTCGCTCAGATTTAGCACCAACGTCCGCCCGCGCCGCTAAAATACTCGTTCTGATATCACGCCTCGACCCCGCACATCACACGAAAAGGCCGCTTCAATGCGCTTAAGCCGCTCCTTTGGTAAAACCCTGCGCGACGCGCCCGCTGATGCCGAAACCGCGTCGCACCAGTACCTGACGCGCGCTGGATTCGTGCAGCAGGTCGCTGCCGGGATTTACAGCTACATGCCACTCGGCTGGCGCAGTCTCAAGAAGATCTCCAACATCATCCGAGAAGAGATGGACCGCGCAGGTGCGCAGGAAATCTCCATGCCGGTTGTGCAACCGCGTGAGCTATGGGAACAGTCAGGGCGCGCAGACACTTTTCAGCCGCCACTCGCCTCACTGACGGACCGTCGCGATCGCAACATGGTGCTCGCGCCCACGCATGAAGAAACCACCACGTACATGGCTGCGGCCAACCTTGAAAGTTACCGGGACCTTCCGTTCAACCTGTACCAGATACAGACAAAGTTCCGTGACGAGGCTCGGCCGCGGGCGGGACTCCTCAGGGTGCGAGAATTCGAGATGAAAGACGCCTACTCGTTTGACAAGGACGAGGAAGGTCTGGACGTAAGTTTCCAGGCCATGGCGGACGCATATCACCGCATATTCAGCCGGGCTGGCATCGACGTTCGTATGGTCGAGGCAGACAGCGGACCGATCGGCGGCAAGGACTCTAATGAGTTCGTGCTACTGGCCGAGTCCGGGGAAGACACCATTTACGTTTGCAGTGACGAGAACTGCTCCTACGCTGCGAACGCCGAAAAAGCAGAGTTCAGGAAGCCAGCGGCCGAGCCGGAAGACGTAGCCGATCTGGAAGAGGTTCACACCCCCGGCATCAAAACCATCGAGGGGCTCGCCGAATTCCTGGATGTGCCAATCAGCAAGACGGTCAAGGCCGTTTTTTACGCACCGGAGACCTCCACGGGTGGCGAGATCATCTTCGTCTCCATCCGTGGCGATCTGGAGGTCAACGAAACCAAGCTGCGAAATGTCTTGGGCGGTGTCGAACCAAGACTTGCTACACCAGATGAGGTCGCTGCGGCGGGACTCGTGGCAGGCTCCGCGTCAGCCATCGGGTTGGACGCGGACGACGGCCCGCGCTCACGCGTCAAAATTACCAGCATCGTCGACGACTCCGTTCCGAACTCCCCGAACCTGGTTGCAGGCGCAAACAAGACCGATTACCACCTCAAGAGTGGCAACTACGGTCGTGACTTTGAGGGCGACATCGTCACCGATATCGCGATGGCACAGGCTGGCGACGCCTGCCCCAACGACTGTGACGGGCATCTCGTAGAACATCGTGGGGTCGAGGTCGGGCACATCTTCAAGCTCGGTACCGGCTATTCGGAATCGATGGGCGCGACCTTCCTTGATGAAGAAGGCCGAGAACAACATGCCTTGATGGGTTGCTACGGGATCGGCGTCGGCCGACTCCTGGCTGCCACAATCGAAGCCAACCATGACAAAAATGGCATGGTCCTACCACGTGCCATTGCCCCGTACGAGGTGTACCTGGCCGGCCTGAACACCAATAACGAAGAGGTCGTTGCTGCAGCGTCGAAGTTCTACGACGAACTGCAAGATGCTGGTATCGAAGTGTTGTTCGACGACCGGGATGAGCCGCCGGGCGTGAAATTCAACGACGCTGACCTGATTGGCCTACCGTTACGGGTAGTCGTAAGCGTCCGCGGCCTCAAAAACGGCGAGATCGAACTAAAGCGCCGGGATGCAGACGAAGCGAGCATGGCCCCGCTGGCCGATGGTGTGGCCGCAGTGAAGGCCGCATTGGACGGGTAACCGATTCGTGTGCGCCGGACTCCTTATTAATGCGGGCTAAATTGCCCCCTCTCCCAGCGGGAGAGGGCTGGGGTGAGGGAGAAGCCCAATCCCCCCTGACCCCACTTCTATGGCGATCGTCGGGCTACGAGAGCATTCCCCGCCCAGTTATCCTTCCGCCCCTATGACCAACCGAAACCGGAACATAGAAGAACGGCCACCAGACTGGCCCGCCTGGAACTCAGACATTCTGAGCGTGCGGTCGGACACCTCGTGGCGCGCAAAGTACCGCCTGCTCCAGTCCTGGTATCGGCAAATGGTCATCAAGGCGCCAGCGGGTCGTTACCGCGGTCGTTATCGAGGCAATCACCTGATACCCGAATGGGTTGCGAAAGACCCACATGCCAACTTCCTTACGCAAGAAGTAAGCAACTACGTGGACGCCCGGCTGCCGGAGGTCACGGCGCAGGGCGGCGTCATGGAGGAGACACGTCTGCGTGGCAATCTGCTCTCCTCACAACCCTTGTGTTTCAACCTTTTCGGCCAACTCAGGGCGTTTCCTGAACATGCCGCAACCGTCCTGGGAACGTCCTTTGATCTGGACATCGAGATCATTACCGCCATCGAGGTGGAGTGGGCACCGAACCCGGCCAAACACCTCGGCGACCGTACAGCGTTCGATGCTTACGTCGAATACACCACGTCCAACGGCAGGCGCGGGTTCATCGGCATCGAGACCAAGTACACGGAGAACTTCACCCAGCAGGACTACGACAGGCCGGAGTACCGAAGCGTCACGGAAGATCCGGCGAGCGGGTTCAAGCCCGGTGCGGCTGATGTTCTCAAAGCCAGATCTACCAACCAGTTATGGCGGAACTCACTCCTCGCGGCAAGTGTCCGCAAAAAAGAGGGGTTCGATGTCGGGCATGTCTGGGTTCTCGCATGCAAAGGAGACCGGACACTTACCCGGGCTGTGAAAACGTTCGAGGGGCAGATGGACGATCCTCGGTCACTCCTTCGTGTAGCAAACTTCGAAGACCTGATCGCCGAAGCCCTCAAATTTCCCGACCTGGCTGAGTGGGCATCGGCGTTCGATAGTAGATATCTGGACCTGAGCCAGATTGACATGACCTAACGTTCCGAAAGGCCGGGAGAATTGGCTAATCGAGAGAGGCGGACAATTGAGTAGCGTAGTCACACTCACCGGCACAAGCACACCCACCCCGTTGCCGAACAGGGCCGGAGGCGGAGTTCTGGTACAGACGGGAGGATTGAACCTCCAGATCGACGCTGGCCGGGCGACCGCTATGCGCCTGGCTGCCGTTGACGTGCGACCGGCTGACCTTGACGGCGTATTCCTGACCCACCACCACTCGGATCACTTGCAGGGTCTCGATGATCTCGTGTTCTCGCGCTGGATAGATATGTCACTTAGGGGAGAAGCTGGAGCGAAAATTCGGCTGCCCGTGATCGCACCGGATGGCCCACTCGCAGATTTTCTGGAGCACCTCCTCGATCCGTGGCGTGAGGACATTAAAGTCAGGAAGGCCGATATGGGCCGGGAAGACGGTCCGGAAATGAATCTGACGCTGTTCGAAGCCTCGCGAGCCCTCGAACCGGTATGGGAGCTGGGTGATGTGCGGGTGTTGGCGACGAGAGTCCAGCACGATCCCGTGATCCCATCGGTCGGCTATCGGATCGAGTCGCCAGACGGTGTGGTCGCCATCACCGGCGACACCACGGTTTGCGATGAAGTTGGATTGCTGGCCGAGGGAGCGGATGTCCTCGTCCATGAGGCGATGCTTAGCGAAGCGGTCATAGGAACACCCCGCGAATCGATCATGCACTACCACTCGGACTCGGTCGGAATCGGAGAGACCGCAAAGTCCGCCGGCGTAAAGTCCCTGATGCTCACCCACATGATCCCGGCGCCGGACGCCATCGAAAACGGCGTCGCCCGATATGAGGCCGCGGTTAGAAGCGGCGGATTTACCGGCTCGCTTGTTGTGGGAGAAGACCTCGACCGTGTGGAGTACGGCTAACCACCCAACAAGCCCGTCATTTCTGTACCGCACACAGGCCACCTAAAGGGCCCTGTCCCACGATATCTCAAAGCCTGTGTTCACATTTGATCTGGCTCAGGTATGCTCACCACCCCCTACGGGGGTTTAACTCAACGACACCCAACTCAGGAGACCTGTCTTGTACCTAATCAGGCGTATCTACACCACCAAACCCGGAGAGGCGCGTAACGTTGCGATGAGGGTGCAGAAACAGGCACAGGCCTATCGTGACGCCGGCCAGCGAAGCCCGTTCCGGGTGACCTACAACGGTGGAACGCTTCCCGGTGATCAGAATGTCGTAGTCCTCGACTGGACCGATGACAGCCTTATGTCCCCGTCCCGCGAGGGCCACTCACTTCCACAGGAAGCTCTTGATCTTGGCGGCGAAATACGTCCCTTGCTAGAGAGCCAGCGCATCGAGTTTCTCGAGATGCTCCCTGACCTGGAAGGCTAAGAACACCACCCGAGAGGCCGACCGGTACTCATGCCGACAACAGTAATCGCCAACGCGGCCATCGTGACCGGAAATCCTGCCCGTGACGTGATCCACGATGGCGCGGTGGCGATCACTGATGATGTAGTCAGTGCGGTCGGCCCCGCTGAATCCGTCCTCGCATCCAACTCGGGTGCGGACGTGATCGACGGCCGCGGGAAGGCTGTCTTCCCGGGCCTAATCAACTGCCACGCCCATCTGCTGAACGTGCTTTCGCGTGGAATTACGGAAGACTTCGGCTTCCCGCCAGACCTGCCGTTTCCGGTAAGCATCTACTCGATGGTTGACGACGAGGAGCGGAACGCGCTGGCCGCGCTAGCTGCGGTCGAAGCGATTCGCTCGGGTTCCACGACGTTGATGGAGATGGCGGCCGGGATCGACGTTTACGCCCGCTCGATAGTCGATACCGGTTTGCGGCTGATCCTTGCTGAGAATACCGACGATGGCGTTATGGGACCGGCGTACCGACCCGGCCAACCGCCATCAGAGTTTTCGGCCAGCCAGCGGGAGACCAAGCTCGGCAGGGCGGAGGATCTGTTCTCGAATTGGCACGGCGCCCGAGACGGTCGGGTGACCTGCTTTGCCTCCACCCAGCTTGTCGAGACAAGTTCGCCCGAATTGCTGGCCGAGATCAGGGCGATGGCGGAGCGGTATGACACCGGTTACACCATTCACCTGGCACAGAGCCGACTTGAAGTCGAAACCCTGCTCGCGCAGCGAGGCAAACGTCCTTCCAACTACCTGGCGGACAACGATTTCCTGGGTCCGAGACTCGTCGCCGCACATGTGCGCTACGTGGATGAAGGTGAGATCGCAGCACTTGGTGCGTCAAAGACCCATATCACCCACCAACCGGCGATGGCATCGCTCCGTGCGGTGCATCCGCCAATACCCGCGCTCCGGGACGCAGGGTGTGTAGTTGGTCTCGGCACGGACAACAACACCCAGGATATGTTCGAGGTGATGCGCACAGCGCTTCGCACCGAACGCGTCGCAACCGGAGATGCCAGGAGTCCGCAGCCAGAAGATGTGGTCGAGTGGGCCACGATGGGCTCCGCCAGAGCACTCCACATGGAGAACGAGATCGGCTCGCTTGAGGTCGGCAAAAAGGCTGATCTCTTCATGATCGATATGCGCCGCGCACACCTTGTGCCAACGATGCGAATCGTCTCGTCATGGATCCATAACGGTCAGCCGGGGGACATTGAATCCGTGATGGTGGACGGCGATTGGGTGATGAGGGACGGACGGGTGCTCACCGTCAACGAGTTCGATCTGATCGATGAGGTCGACCGCATCGGCCGACGAGCGTGGTCGCGGATGTTGGAAGAGAACCCTGATACGGGGTTCCCGTTAAACCTGTCGCCAGGCCCCCGGTAGAGGGTTTTTGTCCGCTGCGGCGGGGATCCGGGAGTCGACCTGTGAACGTTGCTGACTTTGTGACCGACGCGATGAACACGGTGCGTGGATCAGTGGTGCTCACGCTGGAAGGGCTCGCGCCCGAGCATCTCAACCAGCGTCCCGCAGACGAGTCCAATCCTATTGGCTGGCTCATCTGGCATATGGCCCGTATGCAGGACCGCGGCATGTCTGCGATCACCGGCGAGGAACAGCTCTGGATCAGCGTCGGCTGGCACGAGAGGTACGGAATGCCGGCGGACCCGTTGGACACCGGAATGGGCCACAACGCCGGGCAGGTCTCGACATTTAACGCGCCCGATTCAGCGCTCCTGATCGAACATTACGACGCCGTGTTGAGAAACACGCTCGGCTACATGGAGTCCTTCGATCCCGGTGATTTGGACCGAGTCATCGACAACCCGCGTCCTGCGGCAACCGTCGGTGCTCGACTACTCTCCGTCGTTAACGGCAACATGCAACACGTCGGTCAGGCCGGCTACGTCCGCGGCCTCATCGAAAACCGACGCTGGCACCCGCGTTGAGGGCTCTGTCGGGCGGCTATTTGGATGGCGTTCTCGGCCATGGTCACCCCGGCTCTGAGTGATCGCCGCAGTCAGGATGAGACCAGCCTCTGCACCATCTCCAGACAGGCCCGTCCGCTCGCCGCCACCAGCTCGATGTCAGTGGCGCGATCTATCGAGTCGTTTGGACTGTGGAAGAAGGTGTCGCCGCCTTCGATATCCGCCGGACCGCCACGTAGAGAAACGTACCGCCCGCCCGCCTCGGCGATGTTCTCGGCCTCGCCGCCGCGCTGATCCCACATCATCCAGCGCTCAGCGCCCGATGACTCAAATGCCGACTTCGCAAGCGCCCCAAGCTTTTGGTCGCTTGGCTCAATCTTTACGGAAGTTGCCCGACTGCCTATCAACGCTCCGAGGTGCAGCCACGCCAGAGCCCTCGTCTCGAGGCCACTGCGGGCCTTCAAGAATGACTGCAAACCATAGTGATTGATCTCGTGACCGCTCGACGCAACCATGTGGACAGTTCGCCGTTGGTCGGGCATGGCCGAGATAGCCGCAGCAAGGCCTAACCAGATCGCGACGCCGCCTCCACGTTCGGAGGCGCAGGTGAACCAACCGGATCTCGGCGTCATGATTGCAACCGGCGCGGCGTCAGGATCCTCTCCCGGTAGCGTTGCCACAACATTCTTCGCTATAGCAGATTCCCGGTCCGCGTCCACCGTAAACACGGCGTTCTCACCAGCCCGTGCCGCCTTGACCAGTCCCGGCGCATCACCGCATGCGATCTGGAGCACCGGCAAATCAAATGGCGTCCCGATGCGGTACGCGTTCAGGACGGTAATTGCGCCAAGGGAGTCACATCTCAGCAAAACGAGTCCCGCCGCACCGGCGCCTATCAGCTCAGGAATGCGCTCGTAAACGCCCCGCTGGTTATACGCAGCGTCGCCGTCTTCCGCCACCACAATCCTACCTCTGACGTCACTCGCACCCGCGAGTGCCAGAGCTCCCGAAACGCCATCCGCTCCCGTGTTCCCGCAATCGTGTAGAGCCACTCCGTCTACTTCGGGTCCGCTCCAGGCAATCGACGCTTTATGGGTTTGCATCATCGGGAACGCAAACTCTTCCACCGACGCCTCAACACCGTCCGACCCCAGCTCCGTTAACGCCCATTCGGCCGACGCCATATCACCCGGCCATCCGGTGCGATGTATTCCTTGCGCCTCATATTCACGAATACGTCGTGCTAGCGTTTCCGGGGACATTCCGTCCGTCATAGCGCGCCTTTCTGTGCCACGAGCCGAAGAACATAGAGTCCGCGCAAATATTAGCGCGTGCGTTCACTTCGCCAGAAGTATCTCTAGTTGGCGGGACACGTCACTAAAATCCTCAAACGGGACGTGCTCGATCCCAATCTCCTCGCAATGGGCCTTGAGGGAAGACCGGGCGATCACAAAGTCCGCCTCTTCTTCAGCGATGCAGTAGTCAGATATACCGTCGCCAACGAACACAATCTTTCGGTCTCCAGATCGAAGTCGCCGCGCCCGGGCGCACTTGCACAACCCGGTTCGGTCGCACGTCTCGATGCCATCGCCGAACACGACCGAAGGGCCCGCATCGGGACCCATTCCAGTAAACGTGGGACTGGGAGCTACGAACGCGAGGTCCGAGAGCCTTTCTCGCTTAAGGACCGCCTCAACGTAGAAAGACATTCCATTTGAGACCACTTCCACCGGAATATCGTTCGCCTGACACATCTCAATCAAACCGGCCAGCCCCGGCCGTACCTCCGCTTTGCTAAGCGAGAACTCCCGCAACTCCGCCTCACGTCCCGCGGGAAGCCGTTCAAACTCCCACTCCATTAACTGGCGTTGATCAAACTCACCCGAACGCCAGCGTCGCAACCCTTCGTCCCAATCGGGGCTGGCGAACCTTTTGATCACTTCGACGCCTATATCTTTGGTCGTAATCGTGCCATCGAAGTCTAGTACGAGAGAAAGTTTCATTTCAGGAGTTGCAGATTCCGGGTGAATTGATTGTCGCTCGGTAGCGACGTTGACGGAATTAACAAACCATACGTCACAAGCCGTCTGAGCATGCGTCGATATTCGTAATCAGGCGCCTATCTTACGATTGGCAAGCCCGGGCTTACGTTTGTAACCCGATTGCGATTAACTGCGTAGTCACCTATACTGAGCGTTGGATTTGATCGGGGTAACGATCGCTACTGACAAAGTGGGTTTGCCCCCACTTTTTTTCTTGTCAGGGTAATTTTCAAGTCAGACCGGAAGGTGCACCTGTGAAGAGTGACCTGCTCCTTGCAGTAACTCAACTCGCAGCAGAAAGAGCTCTCCCGCATGGTGCCGTTTTAAGCGCCATCCAGGAAGCTCTTGTTTCCGCGTACAAACGTGACGCCATCTCAGAAGGGCAAGACGTAACCGTCGTGCTCGACCCGGATACCGGGGAGATGGAGGTTCATACCGTCCGAACCGTTGTAGAAGACGGTGCTGAGATGGAAGAGCCTGCCGCGCAGATTTTCCTCGCAGATGCGCTGAAAATCGATAGCGACGCGACCGTCGGCCAGTACATCCAGACAGGAACGATAACGCAGCACCCCGGCCGCATTGCCGCACAGACCGCTAAACAGGTGGTCATGCAACGGCTGCGAGAAGCCGAGCGAGAGCTCGTTTTTGACGAGTTCGAAGGCAAGGCCGGTGAGGTTCTTACGGTGACCGTGCAACGGGGTGACGCCAGGGGCGTTGTCCTCGACGTCGGTCGTGCGGAAGCGATCATGCCGCCGACCGAGCAGGTTCCCTCAGAGAGGTACCGCCCGGGTTTCAAAGTAAAGGTCTACATCGTTGAAGTAGCACGGACCGTCCGCGGCCCGGAGATCATCGCGTCCCGTACGCACCCTGATCTCATCCGAAGGCTCTTCGAGGCTGAAGTGCCGGAGATCTTCAACGGCATCGTTGAGATCAAGAATATCGCCCGAGAGCCGGGCGCACGTAGCAAAGTCGCTGTCCAGTCCCACCAGGCCGGTGTCGACGCAGTCGGCGCGTGTGTGGGCCTTCGCGGCATCCGGATTCAGAACGTTGTCAGCGAGCTGCACGGCGAGAAGATCGACGTCGTTGAGTACGCAGAAGACATCTCTACATACATCGCAAACTCCTTGAGCCCTGCCCAGGTAGATGCCGTGATCCTCGACGAAGAGGAACGATCGGCCGTCGTTGTTGTGCCGGATCGAGCGCTATCACTGGCCATCGGTCGTGAGGGACAGAACGCCCGCCTGGCTGCCAAGCTCACTGACTGGCGTGTCGACATCAAGTCGGCAGCAGAACACGCAACGCCTGAAGAGCCGGTGCCGGTAGCACCGACCGCAGACGCAGAAGTTGCGGACGCCGTCTCCGAAATCGTCGCAGCCGTTGAGGAAGCGCCGGTAACTGAGGCCGAACCAGAAGAAATCGCCGCCGAAGCTACAGAAGTTGTTGAAACTCCAGTGGCTGAACCGGTTGCAGCGGAAGTTGTGCCTGAAGTTGAAGTCGCCGCAGAGTTGACACCGGAAATGGCTGCGGTCGCAGAACTGACCACAGAGCCCGTCCCTGCCGTTGCAGAGCAACCAGCAGCTGTTCTGGAAACAGCTGCTGCTAGCGAAACGCCGGCGGCCCCGAAGGTGCAGACTCCGGAAGAGATCCTCGCCCTCCAGGAATTGGAGCAAGAGATCACCGCCCTTGAACAGAAAGAAGAGCAGGAAGCCGCAGCCGCAGCAGAAGCCGATCAGATTATCGACTTCGGCTCGGACGACATCTGGCAACTCCCCTCATCCGGCGAAGAAGAAGATGCCGGATCGCTGCGATTCGCTGAGGACATCATTGGCTACCGGGACCAGGGCGGCTCTCGCCGACGTGGTCGCGGTCGTCGCGGTGGTGAAAACCTGAGTGCGAAGGCTCGTAGGGCAGTGGCTCGTAAGACGACCACCCCGCCTCCGGCCTCTGGCGACAACGCACGAACTAACTAAAAGACTGTTTTACGAAACGATCACAAGCGCCGATCCGGCGACAAGGAGGTGTTGATGCGGCAAAATCATGTACCGCTACGCACCTGCGTCGCATGCAGGACTAAAGGTCCTCAACAGGACTTCGTGCGCGTGACACGGCAGCAAAACGCTACACTCGTCGCCGGAACCTCCAGAGAGGTCGGCGGTAGAGGCGCGTATCTGTGCCGCCGGATCGAGTGTTTTGAGTCTGGCCTCGAGCGAGGCACACTGGAACGCTCACTAAAAGGACGAATTAACCAGGAGTCCCGCGAGGTACTTCTGGAGTGGGCCAGGGCAGAGCTGGTCGGCTCGCCGATAACCTGACCGACGCAAAGACTTCAAATGAATCAGTAACCACCTACTCCCGGAATTCCGGGACAGAAGAAACGGGAAAGACGGATATACATGGCCAGACGACGCAGTGGATTTGCAGGTAGGCCCAGAGGACGGGGACGCAGGCGCGCCCGGCCGGGAGCGGCTGCTGCCGTAGAAGAGCAGCAGATCCCGACGGAACCTATCGAGATCCCGGCAGTCCTGACCGTCGGTGAACTCGCCGAGAAGATCGGCACGGGCCCGGTGGAGACCATCAAACTTTTGATGCGCCGCGGCCTAATGATGACCGTCAATGACCCCGTGGACTTCGCCAACGCCGCCGCAGTCGCTGGCAGCATCGGCGTCAAAGTTCTCCGTCCTCAAGATGAAGAAGAGAGCTCCGCCGGTGAGGATGTCGGTGTTACCGAGATTGAGGACGACCCGGACGCAGTTTTGCGACCACCGGTAATAACCGTGCTTGGCCACGTAGACCACGGGAAGACCACGTTGCTGGACTCCATACGCGGCTCCGCCGTTGTGGACGAGGAAGCAGGCGGAATCACGCAGAGCATCGGTGCGTACCAGGTCGACAAAGAAGGCCAGAAACTGACCTTCATCGACACACCCGGTCACGAAGCGTTCACGATGATGCGGGCACGTGGTGCACAGGTCACTGACATCGCAATCCTCGTCGTCGCTGCCGACGACGGCATAATGCCGCAAACAGATGAGGCCATTGACCACGCACAGGCCGCTGGCGTACCGATGGTCGTAGCCATCAACAAGTCAGATCTCCCCGGCGCAGACCCGGAGCGGGTCAAGCGCGAACTATCCGAGCGCAACATCCTTGTCGAGAGCTGGGGCGGCGATGTCGTCTCCGTAGAGGTGTCCGCCCTCAAGGGCGAAGGCATCGATGAACTTCTCGAAAACATAGCTCTGCTTGCCGAGGTCGAAGACCTGAAGGCAAACCCGAACACCCCCGGAATCGGCGTCTGCCTCGAAGCGCATGTCGACCCGTCCCGAGGTTCCCTTGCCACTATCCTCGTACGCTCGGGCACGATTAGCCTGGGTGACCAGATCGTTGCCGGAACATCCCGTGGCCGTGTACGCGGACTCGTAGATGGCTACGGCAACTCGGTCAAGACCGCCGGCCCGTCTGACGCAGTCGAGGTGATGGGACTTGGAACCGTCCCGGAACCCGGCATCCGCCTGGACGTTGTCGCCAACGAAAAAGTTGCGCGGCAGATGGTTGAAGCCCGAGAGAGGGAAGCGCGTGGTTCAGACGGCCGCTCACTGGCGACCCTGTCGGAGGTTATGCGACGGCTCAACGCCGGCGAGGCAGAAGAACTGCCGGTGATCATCAAGACAGGCACACAGGGCAGCGTCGACGCTGTCCGCCGGAGCGCCGAACGTATCTCCGATGACGAGGTGCAGGTCAACATCATCCACACCGCTACGGGCCCCGTGAACGAGAGCGACGTTATGCTCGCCTCTGCATCGGGCGCCATCATCATGGCCTTCGAAACGGGAACACAGGCCGGGGCGGAAAAACAGGCCGGAATTCACGGCGTCGATATCCGCCAGTACAACATCATCTACAACCTGATCGACGATCTCGGTGCCGCTGCCCGTGGCCTGCTTGCGCCGATCGAGAACGAGATTGTTCTCGGACACGCTGTCGTGCAGGCCATCTTCCCGGCCGGTCGACGTTACCGCGTTGCCGGTGTACGGATCCTGGACGGAGAAATCAGCCGCCAGGCCAGCATTCGGGTTCAGCGAGACGGCGAACCGGTGTACACAGGCCAGATCGCCAGCCTAAGGCACTTCAAGGACGACGTCCGTGAACTGTCCAATGGCATGGAGGGCGGCGTGGGCGTAGATGGGTTCATCGACTTCCGGGAGGGAGACGTCCTGGAAGCCTTCGAAATCCAGTTGGAGTCCAGGGTCTAGGCCCGCTCGCCCAAGAATTGGCTGAAATGGGTGCGCACCGCCACGGCGGTGCGGCGTCCGCACATCCTCAGCAATTCCAGCGCGCACTACGCTGACGCCATGGTTGGCGTCGCAACGGACACAAAACATACGGTCTTTCAGACCGCTCAATTCGCGCGCACCGTAACGCTGATCACGACTTCTACAAGGGCCGGGATTGGATGACGGCTATCAGCACAGGATCACGCGCACTCCGTCGTAATACCAATCGTGACTCTCTCACGGAGGGTGCTGATCTGCGCACGTGGACCGGCCACGGTATCGAAGTCGCGTGGCTCATTGCTGCCGTGGTTGCTCCCGTCGTCGTCCTCTCAGAGACGGCGTTTATCTCGAAGACCGAACTGCCAAAAGTCGCCACAGTCCGGTTGGCGGCGGGTGTCATATTCTTGCTTATGCTGCTCGACGCCGGGATGACGATCTGGCAAAAAAGCGTCACCGTCCCATCGTCACGGGAGCAATTGAAGGCTCAGGTGGCTCGGTTAGTCAGCAGTCCGCGAACGCGATTAGTGACGTCGGTGCTGGGTCTGTTGTTGGCGACCGCACTGGCGAGCGCATTTGCGCTGATGCCGGACTTAAGCACGTGGGGCGTAAATCCGGGGGGCGAAAGCAACTCTCTCTACACCACCGCGTCCTACACCGTCCTCTTCTTCGCCGTAGCGACCCGCCTCAAAACACCGTCGCAGTTGTGGCGACTACTGTCTGCGATCGTGCTCGCCGGAACAATTTGCGCGCTTATTGGGATTGCCCAGCACTTTGGCCACGCCCCACTTGGAATCCGCTCCACCTCCGGCTCCGCACGCGTATCTGGCACCGCGGGTAATCCGATTTTCTTCGCCACCATCCTCATCGTCACCTTGCTGATCACGGTCGGCATGTCGCTCTCCATTCGAGAACTGACGCGTAAGACCCTCACGTGGCTGACCGTATCCGGCCTCGTAATCGCCATCCACTTCGCTGCCCTCATGGTCACACTCAGCCGTGGGCCGTGGATCGGTGCGGCCGTCGGATTGTTGGCGGTAAGCACTCTCGCCCCTCTGATGTTTGGACAATCACGGTCATTCAGAACGGGTTTCCTTGTGATCAGTGCATTCCTTGTAGCTCTCGCCTTCCTGGGATTCGCATCAACGCCGGATGGAGTTACTGGGCCCGGCATTGAACGCACATCTGTGAACGATATCCAGGGCCGGGCGACGACACTGGCCGGAGTATTCGACCCGGTTAGCAACCCGAGACTTACCCGGTGGGACGGTGCGGTAGACCTTGCGTTGAACCGACCAGAACCGCCATCAGGCGCACAACCCGGCTATCTGGTGCGTTCGTTGTTCGGATACGGCCCGGACTCGTTCGCCGACGTGTTCACACTGGTCGCACCACAGCGCCTGTCAGGAACCCGCACAACGGCCGCCCACAATGTCCCGCTAAACCAACTTGTAGAAACGGGCGTGATCGGGCTGCTGGCCTGGATGGCGCTTTGGACCTCCCTTGTTCACCTGCTACTGCGTGACCTGTGGATGCACCGACAGGATGGCAATGCGCGGCAGGTGGCGACCCTGGCCATCGGTGCGTCTCTCATGGCGTGGTTCGTCGCAGGTCTCACGGGTATACCTCAGACGGGGGATACCGTCCTGGTGTGGTTGCTCATAGGAGTTGCCGCGGCGATCCCGAACGTATTCGCCACATCAGACGGCAACGTACCAGCACCTGTCACGACGACGCAGACCCCATCCCCCGCCTTACAGACGTCCGCCATCGTAGCCATCGGTCTGATAGCGCTTGCCGCGATCTGGATTAGCTGGACCGAAAACGTCCAACGGGTCTCGGCCGACTCGACAGCTGCATCGGCTGTCAGATCAGATACAGGCAATCCAGACGTCGATGGCCGCCTGAGCGATATCGACGGTGCGATCTCCCTTTCGCCAGACCAGCCCCGGTATCACACGATACGGAGTGAGATATATGAACGCGTCGCGCTTGAGCTAGCCTCCCAGAACCCGTTCGCCGCAATGCAGGAGTCGGTCGATAGCGCCGAGCGAGCACTCGCTCTAAATCCGCTCGATAGGGACCTGAACTTCCGTGCTGCCTACGTGAACTGGGAACTAGCAAAGATGGGCGACCCCGATTCCGCACTGCGTACCTACCACCTCTACCAAGAGCTAGCTTTGATGAGCCCCCAGCATCAGAGCGTTGGCCCACGATTGACGGCAATTGGTGAGGCGCTCGGGCTCACACCCTGAGCGTAGGCACTTAGGGGGTGTTGCGGAGAACTCTGCTGAACCTACGGAGGTCTCACTAGATACTGGTCCCGTCCGGCGAACTGTGTAGTTTCGCCAGAGTACGGACTGATTTCGGGTTGATTGCCCGAACCGTTACGTAAGTCAAATTGAGTCCGCGAGATACCTGGGGAGGGTCGAGAGGATTTGAACGCCGTCTACATCGCCTTGCCGTTTGTGCAGGGCGTAGTGGCACTGTTCCTGGCCAGCCTGGCCGTGTTGAGTGATCCGCGCGACCGGTTGAACTTGATATTCGCTGGATTCCTGATCGCTATCGGATTCTGGGGATTTCTCATTTTCGGCATGCGGGACGCCTTCCCGAACGCCGATATCGCCTTTTCGTGGGAGCAGGCTGCTCTCGTCGTAATCCCGTTCAGCGGGATCCTCTTCTACCATTTCGTCCACGGCCTCACTGGCGCGCGCCGAACTCCTCTCATCCTCGCCCTCTGGTACGCACTCGGTATCGCCGCCGCCGGGGCGACATTAATGGGCTGGACCGCCACCGGTGTTGAAGAGCGGTTCTACGGGTTTGCCCCGGTGCTCGGACCGGCCTTCCCCTTGTTGCTGCTCGCCTCCTACCCGCCGGTCTT
>JABIGL010000196.1 GCA_018650185.1 Chloroflexota bacterium | reverse complement strand
CCCAGTACATGGGCCAGGGCAATGACATCGGCAGCCAGTACCGGACGGCTATTTTCGGTACTACCGAAGCCCAACTAGAAGCGGCTCGCGCAAGTCTTGAGAGTTACCAGGCGAAGCTGACCGAACAGGGCTACGGCGAGATCACGACTGAGATCGCCCCCGCCGGTGAGTTTTATTACGCCGAGCCGGAGCATCAGCAGTACCTGGCGAAGATCCCGAACGGTTACTGCAATCACGGCTTCTGCCAGGTGTCGTACACCTAGGCCGGCCGCGTACGGCGCTTATTTGGTGAGTGCCGTGGAAGCTGAGCCTTGTTCGTGGTCTATAACCCGAATGCTCGTAAGTCAGAGCCGCGTGCGGCGTTTATTTTTAGCCTGTTGTCGCAACAGGTTCGCTGTTCTTGCTTTACTTTGCCAGTGCCTTGGAACCCGGTGACGCATTCACTACACCGGCGCGGTTAGACCTCGAACTGAACGCCTACGAGGAACGCCGTTAAGACAGCCAGTCCTACGATCCCCAGTATCGAACTGCGAGCACCCAGCGACTGAAGTCGGGAGACCTGTGTCCGTGCGTCTGTTTGCAGAAAGTTCGCTACCCGTTCGTCCAGCGTGACCAGCCCGGCCGTACCCGCTACCAGCGCCAGTCCGAGCATCCATCCCGCTGCCACGTCTGATGCCCAGTGCACACCGAGATATACGCGTGAAGCGCCGATAGCCAGCGCTACCGTCGTACCAATCGCCCAGACTCCAAGTCGGGCCCTACGTGAAGCGACAAGACTCCCAAGAATGAACACCAGTGCGCCGTAAATTGCAGCCGACTCCAGCGTGTGGCCAGATGGGAACGACGAGTCGGACGCAAAAATAATCTCGCCGTTTGTCAACGGTCGAGGTCGCTCAATGATCGCCTTCATCGCTAGAGTCAGCGCAGATGAACCGACTGCGGCCGTCGCCATCACGGACGCCAACCGGACCCTACGCAGCATCAACATCCCACCGATGGTGGACAACGTCACGGCCACCAGCGCCGCGGTGCCTCCAAGATCCGTCACCTGCCGCATGAACACCGTAAACCAGCCGGTCCGGTGTTCGACCGTAAAGTTGGAGAGCGCCAGGTCGACATCGGTCCCGAACCAGCCGTCATCCAGCACCTGTTCGAGGATCTCACCGAACACCGCACCGGTTATGACCAGACCCAACAGCGCGGTTACCGCGGCGGCGCATATCAAACCCGGGCGTGGACCGAGCAGGTCTGATCGAAAGATGAGGCTCGCGACGGGTCCGTCCGAGTTGCCAGACGGACCCGTGTTTTGCGACGGTGCACGTGAGATCACGGCTGGAACGATTCCATACGTTCCAGCTTAGTCACACGATAAGCGGGCTGAAAGCTGACGATCGCGCAGGATTTGTGAGGGTAATCCGACAGTCTGGATTAACACCGGCACCTGAACCGGCACGAACACTGAGCCTAGTCAGCAGCGTCGGCCTTAAGGTCAAAACCCTTCTCGTGCATATCGCATCGGTGTCCGTGTTCCGATATGTACTGGTAGGCCGCCAGCGCTGAAATTGCGCCCTGTGCCGCAGCGGTTATGGTCTGCTTGAGCGAGCCAGAGCCGTCCGTAATATCACCTGCGCCGAAGATTCCGGCCACGTTCGTGTTCATGTTCCGGTCGACGTGGATCTCGTTCGTCTCGTGGTTCAGTTCAACCCCAAGAGACTGGGGTATCTCGATACGCGGGTCTGCGCCGATTTCGATGAAGACTCCGTCCAGGGTCAGTTCGTCCTGGCCTTCGTACGACTTGCTCAGCTTGATCCCGGTCAGGCCTTTTGTATCGTCACCTACCAGTTCAGTGACCTCTGTCTCGAACAGGACGTGAACGTTCTCTGACTTCTCCAGCAGGTCGACAAGAACCGGCTCGGGCCGTCTGAACTTGTCTCCGCGGTAGATCAAGTATGTCTCAGTCGTGTACTTGCCCAGAAGGATTGCACCCTCAACCGCGGCACTGCCACCGCCGACCACTGCAGCCGTCTTCTCACGGTAGAGCGGAGCGTCACAGGTTGAGCAGTAGGACACGCCCTTACCCGTCCACGCCTCTTCGTGCTCAAGGTTGAGCTTCCTGCGCTCTCGGCCGATTGCGAAGATCACCGCCCCGGACTCGACGGTGGTGCCGTCGGAGAGCGTCGACACGAAGTGATCTCCCTTGTTCTCAACGCCGGTCAGCGCTGCGTCAACTATCGGGACCTCGTATTTGTCGACCTGCTCCCGGAACTTCAGCATGAGGTCGAAGCCGTCGATCTCCGGGTAGCCCGGGTAATTTTCGATTCCGCCGCCGATAGCCGTCTCCCCACCGAATCGATCGCCCACGATCATTCCGTGAATCTGGTATCGAGCCGTGTAAAGGGCTGCTGCGAATGCTGCTGCGCCCTGTCCGGCGATTAGTACGTCAGTGGTGCGAGTTTCTGGCATGGGTCTTTCTCAGGGCCGGATGGCCATTCGGGTTGTTTCCTGGGTGCAGATCTGCTGATCAGACTATTAGTAGGATGCAATTATCCAGCCGGTGATGCGGGGATAGATCTGCCAGTACCGCCGGAACGGCTTACGGATGTCTCTCTCATCCACCAGAACCAGTACCCAATGGCCTCCTGTGAGGATCAGGCGGCGCGGGGGTTGGGCTTCCTGTCGAAGGGGATCACGTCGTGTGGAAATTCGTCTTCCATGGTGGGAACAGGTGGCTCTTCCAGGTAGTCAGGCAGGTAGAACTTCACAGAGGTTCCGGTGCCATATTCGCTTTCGATGAACACCTCACCGTCATGCAGCTCTATGAGTGAACGCGCTATGACGAGGCCGAGGCCAGTTCCAGGTACGGCACGAGTCTCTTTGTTGGAAGCACGGAAGAAGGACGTGAACAGGTTCTTCTGGTCTTCCTGAGAGATGCCGATGCCGTGGTCGGTGACGGATACCCAGAGTCGTCCCGCCTGCACCTCAGCCGTGACGTCGACCGTGTTTCCTTTGCCGGAATACTTGGAAGCGTTGGAGATGAGGTTGGTCAGGACCTGCTCGATTCGGTCCTGGTCTGCGTCTACCCAGAGCTGTTCTGACGCGTAGTTTTCGACAAAGGTCTGGCTGCGCGGCTCCATGATCGGCTCGAACGATCGGTTCAAAATTTTGAGCAAGCCGACCATGTCGAAAGGCTTACGCTCAAGATTCAACTGACCGGTTTCGATACGCGACATGTCCAGCAGGTCATCTATCAAAACGGCCAGTCGACGGCCAGAGCGGTGGATCACCTCTACGTGCTCCACCTGTTTCTCCTCAAGATTTCCTTTGCGGTTCTTTTTGAGCACTTCGGCAAGGGCCATGATGCTGGCAAGAGGAGTTTTGAGCTCGTGTGACACGGTGGAGAGGAACTTGCTCTTCTCTTCATTAACGCGTTCGAGCTCACGCTTTTCCTGGTCGAGTTGCTGGCGTAGCTCACGTTCTCTGGCGAGCCGTACGGTCTGCGCGTAGAGGCGAGCGTTGGCAAGTGCGCCCGCGATCTGGGCACCAATCCGGGACAACAGATCCTGGTCCCTACCGGTATATACCAACGGACCGGTGGTGGCGAGATCAATCACACCGATAACCTCGTCGTCAGACACGAGCGGCACGCTCATGGCCGCCGTGATCCGCGGCTGGTTGGTTGATTCACCGGTGTCGTAGCGGAACAGGTTGCGTACCTGGGACGCACCTAACAACAGGCTCTCTCTGTCTCGGACGACGGCTTCCAGATCGGAGCCGTCCACCGGATGGATGGAGCCGCGGTGCCACCCGGATATGGGTGTCCCTCCGACGTACGCCGGAGAGAGGGCGTCTCTCTCTTCATCCAGAGCTGTGATCATGATCCGGTCGAACGGAACAAGACGCTTCACTTGCTCCACAAAGGCCGGATATACGAGTTCCGTGTCCAGCGAAGCGCTGATGACACGACCGATCTCTGCGATGACGGCACGCTCATCCGCTTCACGCTGCGCTTCGGCATACAACCGGGCGTTCTCGACGGTCACGGCCATGCGGTCGGCCGCGGTTGCGAGGAAGCTGAGTGAGTCGGCCGGGTAGCCTCCACCGATCAGGCGTGGGCCCAGGATCAGGATTCCTGTGAGAGTATCCTCGGCGATCATCGGGACGAGGAGTTCCGCATCAAGTCGTGACAGGGAACGTTTCTCTTGATCGCTCATCGCCTGAAGCAATGGATCTGACTCCACGATCCGCAGGTCCAACGATTTGCCGTGATCTGCGAACCACGAGGCGACTGCACCATTGCGGGGGAGTGCCACGACCGGCACACCATCACGTGTGTCCGCTATGACGATCAGTCGCGTACCGCTGGGATCCGGAAGTGCCATCGATGTCCAGTCACTCTGCATGGCGCGTCGGACAATTTGGACGGTGTCGTCGGCAAGCGACCTGAGGTCCGAGATGTCCCTAGCGTTCTCGTTCATCTCGACGAGCGCGCTCAGATGGTCGAATCGCTCCCTGAGGAATATTTTATTGATAAATGTCTGGACTCGGTCGATCAGGGGCTGGATGAACACGCTTGTGAAGAGGACCGTCCCGACCGACGCCAGAATCCAGGCCTCGATACTCAACGATCTTGTGAATACGAATACAAGACCGAAGGATGCGCCGTACGAGCCGAATACGAAGGAGCTGACGAGTGTGTAGGCCAGTCCTCGACGTAGTAGCAGCCGCAGGTTCATGAGGCGGTGTCGGGTTACGGCAATTGTGGTGACAAGTGCGAATCCGATATTCCCGAGTACGCCCATCGGGTAAATGCTCAGCCCGAGCGACGGTATGAAGTCGGTCGTTCCACCGAGAACCGACACGAACACGCCAAGCCGAAGCATTTTT
>JABIGL010000141.1 GCA_018650185.1 Chloroflexota bacterium | reverse complement strand
CTCTGGCGCAGCAGGTGCGCTACCGACATAACCCGGAACGGCGCGTGACCTTTGTGGTCGACACCAACCTGAACTACACCAACGTCTGTGACGCTTACTGCACGTTCTGCGCTTTCTACCGGGCTGATCCGGAGCACGAGGACGCGTATACATTCACCGTTGCGCAGATGATGGACCAGATCAGTCTCGCCACCTCCAAGGGCGTGACGACGGTACTGATGCAGGGTGGTCTTAACGGTGCGTTGCCGCTCGACTACTACGTCGAGATGGTGAGCGAGACCGTTCGCCTGTACCCGGAGGTCACTCCGCATTTCTTCTCTGCACCCGAGATCATGAAGATGACGGACGTGTCCGGGAAATCGATTCGTGAGGTACTTCAGGCGCTGAAAGACGCAGGTTATCGCTCGTTACCAGGGGGCGGTTCGGAAATCCTGTCCAACAAGGTGAAGGCGGAAATCAGCCGCTTCCGTCCGAAGGGTACGGTCGACGACTGGACACGCGTCCACGAAGAGGCGCACGCCATCGGCCTCCGTACTACGGCAACGATGATGTACGGCCACATCGAGACGCCTCAAGAAATTGTGGAGAGTCTCGGACATATCCGTGGCGTTCAGGACAAGGCTGACGCCATCGGCCAGCCCGGATTTACGGCGTTCATCCCATGGAGCTACAAACGGGACAACACCGGGCTCGCGCAGAAGGTGAAGACCGAGTCCGGTCCGAACGAATATCTGCGTGCGATCGCCCTATCTCGGATATTCCTGGACAACGTCCAGCACATACAGGCGTCATGGTTCTCAGAGGGTCGTAAGACCGGCCAGGTCGCCCTGCATTTTGGTGCCGACGATTTTGGCGGAACGCTGTTCGACGAGAACGTCATGCAGGCAGCAGGCTTCTACAACCGGACCACGGTGAATGAGGTCAAGAACGTGATCTCGGACGCCGGGTTTACGCCCGCCCAACGGACCACCGAGTACGACGTTCTCGAGCAGTTCGACGATCACGTGTCGGACGAGGCGAGCTCCGCCCCCTTAACCGTTATTTCCGGCTGATAAGCCCGTTCATCCAAACCAAACAAACCGCAAAGAGGAAATTAACTAATGACAGACCGCAGGCCACTTTCGATCGGCCACAGCCCGGACGCAGACGATGCGTTCATGTTCTACGCGCTGGCGCACGAGCACATCACCGTGCCCGGGCGCGAAATTCAGCACGTTATGGAGGACATTGAGTCACTCAACAACCGTGCCGTCACCGGAGACCTTGACGTAACAGCGATCTCCGCGGCCCAGTACCCGCAGATCGCTGATAAGTACCGGATCATGGCATGTGGCGCATCTATCGGGCGCAACTACGGGCCGGTGATCGTCTCCCGGACCGAAATGACGCCATCGGATCTCTCCGGTAAGAAGATCGGTATCCCGGGTGAGTTCACCACTTCCTACCTGTTGTTGCAGATATTCGTGGACGTACCGTTCACACCGGTGTTCCTGGACTTTGACGCCGTCGGCGGCGCTGTCGACGACGGAACTGTTGATGCCGGAATTCTTCTCCACGAGGGCCAGATCCTGTACGAACGACAGGGCTATCACAAGGTCCTGGATCTGGGAGTCGAATGGTTTACATCTACCAGCCTGCCAATTCCGCTCGGTCTCGACTGTGTCCACCGCCGGATGGGCGATGCGGAGCAGTTGGCCGTTGCCCAGGCGTTGCACGATGCAATCGTTTTCGCACGTACCAATGAAGATGACGCGCTGGATTACGCGTTGCAGTACGGACGGGGCATTGAGAAAGAAGACGCCCGCAAGTTTGTACGGATGTACGTCAACCAGGACACGGTGGACATGGGAGATGAGGGTCGGAAGGCTCTTGAGACGCTATTCCAGATGGCAGCGGAGCGCGGCATCATCGCCGAAGTCCCGGAGATTGACCTGGTTCCCGTTAGCTAACCTGCTCAGGCAGCAATCCAGGAACGTCGGCCATGGTCATCGAAGAATGCCACGGACGGCGTTCCGTTTGGTGCCAGCCAGATAGCGCAGCGCATTCGTCCGTCTGTGTCCGCAAGAACGACGTGGGGAGAGCCATCGCCGAGACGCCCGATGGCGGCCCGAGTGTGGCCGTCGTCGTCCACCATCTCGAATCTCTTGGCGCGTATGACATCCGGTACGTCTTCGGGCACGAAATCCAGTGACGCCAGCCACTCTTCACGTGCCCGGGCGGCGTTCGCTTCCCGCGCCTGCATGGTTATCGTATCGATGAGGCTCAGGACCACGGCTATGGTCCCGAAACTAGTCTCAAGATAGGCAACCGTTTGCTCTGCACCCTCGCCGGTTGGGCGCGGGTATTCTTGATTCTTCCCCTCGATCCAGGTGATCTCGCCGATTTCGCACTCGTAATCAAGCTTGCCGAGTAGTGGTTTGGCCGCCGCAGTCACCTTCTCCGTCACACGGATCAAGGTTTTCTGGAGTTCATCCTCAAATTCTGCAACCCAGCGACCACGCATACCCGCTGAAATAGCGTCAGCCGTGGAGTCGTCAAGGTATAGACCGAACGTTCCGCTCAGGGTTCCGGTTATGGGCGCGATAAATGTGTAACCGTCTCCGGTCTTCTCCATCTCGACGACTTCGGTGTCGGCCGTCGTGATGTCGGTGCCAAATTCTTGTTCCCACACGTATTTGATCGGGGCGACAAACGCGCTAATTACTTCCCGATGCATTCAGTCCTCCGGAGCCCGTCTATTCCACGGCTGTTACGTGTCACGCGTGATGGCGCGCGTTGCGGCACCTGATCGGCTGTGGAAAATCGATTCACCCAGTCAACCCTAAGGAGCCACCGGAGAACACGAATCGGGGATTTACGCAGTCCGAGGAGTGAGAACCCACGTAAATGCATTGGTAAGGACGTCTCAATCCGTCGATTCCTCAGGCTGGGGTTCGCGAGAATGTAACGTCTTGGATAACCCCGGACCGAGCATCCGCCCACATCGTCCTTATTCGCCCTCAACGGAAGTAAACGTTTGAAACTCTCCATACTCTCGGTCGTAACGACGACGCTTTTGATTGCGCTCGCTGCATGTGGCGGCGACGACACTTCATCGACCCCGACGCCGGTGGTGGAGCCCACGCCTGTCGAGGTCTCGAACGACCCGACCGTTGTGCTTCCCGCTATCTCGGGAGCAATGGCCTCCGCGGGAAGCTGGCAGATCCAGGCTCAACTAACAGTTGAGGACGGATCCGGTGACACGAGGCAATCACTCACGACGGTGATCAACGGGGCAAGATCTGGTCCCGGATCAAACATCGTCCTGACCAGCAGCAGCGCCATTACCGGTTCGATAACCGGCTCTACGAGTTCCGAGAATCGGATCGTCGCTAGCACCAGATATCGTCGAGACCCCAACAGCGGAGACTGGTCAGTGAGTAATGCAAGTGACGCAACTCCGGGCCTGACAATCGATGCGGCGGCCGTCGACCAGATAGAGGCGTCGTCCGCAGAAATAACTATCGAGAACTTTGAGGGTGAGCAGGTCTACCACGTGACCGGGAGTATTCCGGGAGTGGACGCAGCAGCAAAGGTCGAAGTGTTCGCCGGGGTAAATGACAACCTGGTCCGGATGATCAGGTTGGAGGGCACGGCACTACCGGCCAATTTTGGTGGGCTGCTTGCGATCTCGGAAACGCCTTTGCCCCAGATGGTCGAAGCCCGATATCTGGAGTACGGCCGTCAGATATCGGTTCACGTTCCGCCGGGGGCTGACCAGGCGGAAAATGCTGAGGTACAGACCTACCTGAGCACGATCAATCCCTTCACCATGGATCTCCCGGCACTCCTTAGCGCCTCACCACGCACAGAGCTGGGTGGTGAGGCATACGCAGGAGGTGGGGGCGAAGCGCTATTCGTCATCGAGGAACACCTTGACGTCGAAACGACGTACGTGGGTGATCTTGAGGGTGTGGAGCCGAGCCCCCAGTCGTATGCGCGCCGGTTCGAGATTGAACTCGAGAACTCTGACATCTACTCCATCGTCTCCAACGAACCATTCACAACCGATTCGGGTCTCGAGGCGCATCTTATTCAGTTCACGGAGGCGGATGGCGCAATCAACTGGCTACACCTGTCATACCTTCACGGCGAAGACTTCGGGTTCGGGGCATCGTACGGTGGCTTCCACGCACGGTTTGAAGAGATAGAGGATGACATCCTCTCGACCTTCAAGTCCTTCGATATCGTCGAGTAACTCCGGGTTAGCGCCTGTGGTCTTCGGCGTTGTCGGACGGCGTGAAGCCGAGGGCATTCCATCCCGAGGGCGTGTCGTAAATCTTCCAGGTGTTTGCGGACGCGCCATATACGATCTCGAACTTGATATCTGGCGCTTCCACGCAAGCCGTGAAGAAACCTGCAAGGTCGCTGTGGCTGAACCAGCTGACATAGCCGCGCGGATCGTCCCCGATGGCATCGCTATCTGCGATGGTACCGAGCCGTACGCAGACGACCTCCATCCCCTCGCAGTCCGAGTAGTAGCGCCCCAGGGACTCGCCTAGCTGCTTGGTGGCTGCATAACGTCCGTCCGGGCGTGCGGGCATATCAGCGGTCACCAGCGGAACGTTCTCCGGGTCCAGTCCTTCATAGCGACCGGCGGCGATAGATGCCCACGGCTCGTCCGACTCGTAGTTTCCGGCGACGTGCATCGAGCTCGCAAAGACGAAGCGCCGGACCCCGGCGGCGTGTGCGGCGTCATACACGTTGGCAGTAGCTACGACGTTGGTCGGGAGAAGTAGATCCCACCCGATGTCAGGCGTGTGTCGACGCTCGGCTGCAAGGTGGATTACTGCGTCTACGCCTTCGAACAGCGGCGTAATGGCGTCGATATCGGTGAGATCGGCCACCGAAACACCGTCCCGTCCAACTGGGCGGATATCTATGCCGGTGACCTCATGCTGATCGCTGAGGGCGTCTGCGATAACGCTGCCAATTGTTCCGCCGATTCCGGTGATCAGGATCTTCAACTTCATGCGCTCCGCTGGCTGGGACGTGAGTCGTTCAGGGGTTGACCTGCAATGTGAACGGCACGAGTCTAGGCCCATCCGGGTTTTTATGTGGCGGTCACTAAGTTCAGGACGCTCAAGAGCCCCGGTGATTTCATAGCCGTAAGCCACAAGACCCGCCAGACGAGAGGCCGCATGCCAAACTCCAGGATCACACTCGACCCGGACCGCACAACAGGAAAGATCGACAACCGCATCTTTAGCGGATTCCTGGAGCATCTTGGGAGAGCCATCTATGACGGCGTTTATGACCCCGGAAACCCGCTGTCAGACGACCAAGGATTCAGGCGAGACGTGCTGGACGCAATGCGCCCGTTGCGCATGCCCTTCGTTCGATACCCCGGCGGTAACTTCGTAAGTAATTACGATTGGAAAGACGGGGTAGGGCCAAAGGATTCACGGCCGGTGCGGGCGGATTTTGCGTGGCAGACTTCGGAACCGAACACCTTTGGCACTGATGAGTTCATGGACTGGTGTAAGACAGTCGGAACAGACCCGATGATGGCGGTGAACCTTGGTACGGGCACCGCAAAGTCGGCGAGCGAACTGGTCGAGTACTGCAATCATCCGTCCGGAACCTATTGGTCAGACTTACGGCGTACAAACGGTCATTCTGACCCACATGACGTGAAGTTGTGGTGTCTCGGAAATGAGATGGATGGACCCTGGCAGGCCGGTCACGTCCCTGCATCTGAATACGCGTTACGAGCAGAGCAGGCGGGGAAGTTGATGAAGGGCGTCGACCCGAGCATTGAGACCATCATCGCCGGGTCGTCAGGGAACCACATGCCGGAGTACATGGAATGGGACCGGGTGGCGCTTGAATACACCTGGGACCACGTTGATTACATATCGGCACACCGCTACTCCCGAAATGAGAACGATGACACGCCATGGTTCCTCGCTGAGGGCGTGGAGATAGACCGGATTATTGAAGATTACCGCTCATTACTGGGATACGTTCGGGCTGTAAAGAAATCTTCGAAGCAGGTGTACCTGTCATTTGATGAATGGAACGTCTGGTACCGGGCAAGGGGAGGTAGCCACTCAAAGGGCGGATGGGCGCAGGCTCCGCACCTTATTGAGGAGGTTTATAACCTGGAGGATGCGCTGGTCGTAGCGCAGTACCTGAACTCATTCATCCGCAATGCAGACGTCGTCAAGATCGCCTGCCTCGCTCAGATCGTGAACGTCATCGCACCTGTGCTGACGAACTCTGATGGCTTGCTCTTCCAGTCGATCTATCACCCGATCGTCAGGTACGCAGAACTTGCTACCGGGGACTCGCTGACGCCAGTTATTGACGGACCTGAGTACGACGCGGGTGAACGCGGTTCTGTGCCGTCGCTGGACGTTTCGGCGTCATATGAAAGCTCCACGGGGGAGGTAGCCGTATTCGCCGTGAATCGAGACCCCGGAAATTCCACCACTGCGACGGTGAGTGTTAATGGTAGATCGGTGACGAACGCTGATCCTGGATGGCTAATGACGGGCGATGATCCTAAAGCCTTCAACGACTGGGCCGCAGCAGATCGGGTGGTCCCTTCAACTTGCACCGTTTCTGTAGAGGACGGGGTGGCACACATGGAATTGCCTCCAATGTCCATCGTGGTGGCGACGATGGGAACATCGACATAGTCAGCACCTCGTCGCACAACCGCTTGTGCGCGGTTAATATCGCCCGGCACGAAGCGGCGAAGCCTTGTGACAGGACCGCCACCGCCCCTCAGGAGAGTTGTAGCGCATGATCAAAAATTTCGGGACGCTCTACGCAGGCCACATCGATTTTGATGACATCGGATTCGACGCCACGGCCGCCAACGACCGTGAATACACAAATGAACAGTTGGTTAAGGCCTACGACAAGGCAGATGCCATAGCGCTGGTTATGGATCGCACCGGCTACGACACTTTCTGGCTGGCCGAGCACCACTTCCAGCACGAGGGCTACGAAGCCATCCCGAACATCCTGATGTTGGCGACCCACCTCGCGGGCCGGACAAAAAATATCCGGTTCGGCTGTGGATTCAACGTGTCGACCATGTGGCACCCCATCCGTCTTGCCGAGGACTATGCCATGGCGGACGTGCTCACGGGCGGACGGGTCGTCTTTGGAGTAGGGCGCGGATATCACAGTCGTGAAGTGGAAACCTTCGGTGCACCGCTGTTTGATAACGACGCCAACCGGGAGCTGTTTGAAGAGCAGATAGACATCATCTTCAAGGCTTTCAATGAGGACTCTTTCTCCCATCACGGGAAGAACTACGACATCCCTGCGAATGTTCCGTACCGGGGATATGACCTGGAAGAGGTGACTCTCGTTCCAAGACCCTTGAATCGACCCGTGGAGTGCTATCAGCCAATCCAGAGCGCTTCGGTGCGCGGGCTGGACTTCATGGTGAAGCACGGGATCAAGGGCCTTGTTGGAGGTGGTGCCGCTTCAGGTGGTGCGCCCAGCCCGGTGGTTGAGGCGTGGCGGGACGCGCTTTCGCGTGACGGAAGAGACACCGAACTGGGTACCGACATGATTGTCGGCGTTTCCGTGTACATCGCCGAAACCGAAGAGAAAGCGATGGCGGAGGCGAGCCGCTATTTCCAGGAGAACATGAAGATGTTCGGCCCCCTGACCCTAGCACGAATGCTGGGGGAGGACGGTGTGGAAGCCCTGGGCGACCCACAGCGAGCGCCGACTGCAGGGCTGCCGACAATTCAAGACGCCGTAAAGGCGGGGCAATGGCTTTGCGGACCACCTGGGTTGATCATCGAGAAACTTGAGGCGCTCCAGGCGCTGTATCCGGGACTTGATACCGTAAACGCCGGTAGCGTTATCGGCACACCGCAGTCGGTACTGATAGATCAGCTTGAAATGTTCGCAAGTGAGGTCATGCCTCACTTCACCGGTAAGTAACCGCTAACTACCTACAGACCGGGTTCGGACCGACCCAATTTGAACAATGAATCGGGGAAACTTGGCGACAGTTGAAACGTCGGATACTTCGGACATAACCGAGGACGCAGAGCAGTCTGGGGAAGACGCACAACCTCGTGAGAGCTCCCGACTCATGTACGGGATCTCGGCGGGTCACGGGATCAAGCATTTCGGTCAGGGTGCCATTCTGATCCTGGTCCCGGAGATAAAGGCGTCGCTGGCCCTCTCCGACGTGGCTATAGGCGGCATGTTTGCCGCACGTGACGCCTCGATGGGGCTTGCCAACGTACCGGCTGGCATCCTGACCGACATGTACCGGCATCGTGTGCCGATGCTGCTCGCCGTCAGCATGTCTTTCGTAGCCATCGGTTACCTGCTGATCGGCATGTCATCCTGGTACTGGCTCACCGTACTTGCGCTGATGATCCTGGGCACGGGGACATCGCTGTGGCACGCTCCCGCGTTCTCGGAGCTGGCGGTCCGCTATCCGGAAAAACGTGGATTTGCGATGGCCGCACACTCCACGGGAGCGCAAGTCGGAAACACAACCGCTCCTGCCACCATAGGCCTCTTACTTGGCGGAATCAGTTACCTGGGCGTCGAATGGGCCGGGCTCGGATGGCGCACCGTCGCTTTCCTTCTGGTCATCCCTGCCGTACTGACCGTCCTCGTGATCGTCAGCCGGTTCAAGGGCAAGGCGGCGGCTGGCGGCGAGTCCGTATCGCTCAGGTCGTATGCGGGTGCTGCCGCTCGGCTGATCGGTAACCCGGCCGTGCTGGCGATGGCTCTCATGCATGCCCTCAGAGGAGCGGCGCACAATTCAATTCAACTCTTCCTCGTAATCTACATGTCGGACGTGCTGGACTACAGCGATTTACTCATCGGTATACATGTCTCCCTGCTCACACTCGCCGGAATCGTTTCGACCCCCGTTCTTGGGATGCTGTCTGATCGGTTTGGACGTAGACCGGTGATCGCCTTCTCGATGGCATCGATAACAGGACTCGTACTCGTGTTCCTGGTGGCGGACGACGGTTGGGGGCTTGGTGTGACAATGGTCGCGCTTGGCATTTTCCTGTTCTCGATCATGCCAGTGATCGTGGCGGCCGCTATGGACTCGACCGAGAAAGGCTCTGAGGGCACATCTATCGCCGTGTTGTTTGCAGGCGGTTCTCTTGTCGGGGCCGCTGCCCCGATATTCGCCGGTGCACTCAACACCCACTGGGACTTCGACGCTGTCGTGATCTTCGTGGCCATAGTGGCCGCCGCAGGAACAGTTCTGGCGTTAGTGGCTCCGATGGGACGCAGAGGGGCCACAACTTCTTAACGGTGAAGCGATAACATCTGGGTCGCGAACCGCGACATCAATATGATTCCTGCCGAAACGGGATTCTGAACTAGACGCACCGGGGATAAAAATGCTCGAACGCTTCAAGGTTCCGGACGCTGATCGTGTTTACGTCTCCGAGGACAAGATCCGGGCGGCGACGAACGCCATCTTTCTAAAGATGGGGATGACCGACGAAGATGCTCGGGTATCGACAGACGTGTTGATCATGAACGATCTGCGTGGAGTTGAGACACACGGAGTGTCAAATATGCTCCGGTCGTACGTGGCCGGATACGCAAGCGGTGCGCTTAATCCCACTCCGAACATCAAGACCCTTCGCGAATCGAGCACGACCGCCACGTGGGATGCCGATCGCGGACTCGGTGCGCAGGTGGGCCCGAAGGCGATGCAGCTTGCGATGGACAAGGCCGAAAAGCACGGACAGGGTGCCGTCTCGGTGACCAACTCGGGGCATCTTGCCGGAGCCGGATATCACGCCGCAATGGCGGCGCAGAACGACATGATCGGCGTGGCGATGACCGGCAGCGGGGGAGTGCAGGCCGTTCCTACGTTCGGCGCAGAGCCACGCTTCGGAACGAACCCGATCGCGTACGCAGCCCCGGCGCGAAAGATGCCGCCCTTCCTCTTTGACGTAGCGACAACTCAGGTGGCCGGCAACAAGGTTCGCCTCGCTCGCAGGGTCGGTGCAGGACTTATCCCGAACTGGGTAGCCGGACCGGACGGTACGATCATCGACCAGGAAACCGACGGTATTCCGGATGAGTACTTCATGTTGCCATTTGGAGGGACGCGTGAGAACGGGTCTCACAAGGGCTATGCGTTTGCCGCCGTAGTGGACGTGATGACCGGGCAGCTCTCCGGGGCAGGACCGGGCTTTATTCAACAGAAGACGGCGCACTACTTCCAGGCATGGAAGATCGATGCTTTCATGGACACCGAAAAGTTCAAGGATGACATGGACGAATTCCTTGAAGGGCTGGCGAACACGAAACCGGCACCGGGTCATGATCGGGTGTTCTACCCGGGGCTGTCAGAGTTTGAGGAAACCAACAAGCGTCGTGCCGAAGGTATCCCGTATCACAAGGAAGTTATCGAGTGGTACGGGACGGCGGCTTCGGAACTGGGGCTGGACATCGATCTTCCGTAGCTGACGGCTGTTTCCCAATTTCGAGGTACGTTCGGAAAACGGATGGTTACTTGCGCCGTTCTTTCATGGGGCTAGACCACGGCCAAATCCGTAAATGCGTCCCAAGGAGGCTGCCATGACGTGTGGATTGGACCCCGCCAGCGGCAGGTCATTACACGATCATCGCCCGTGCTGCCGATGACGCCGGGAACGTTCAGCCGCTGGAGACACGATGGAACAAACTTGGCTACTGCGTCAACGGTTCCAAGCCTATGTGCGTGACGATCAATTGATCTCCTGAGGCGGGTATGTGGCCTCATTAACTGAATCCTGAAATTGATAGCGGCGGTTACGTCGGACATAATTTCGTCCGTCTTAGCCGCCGTTACTTACTTGTGTGTCCCCGTTGAATACCCGTTATGGGAAAGAGTCTCGATGAAAATTACCGACCTGAAGTGCGCCGTCCTGGGCCGGAATCCGGTTATCCGTATCAAGACGGACGAAGGCATTGAAGGGATCGGCCAGGCGGAATACGCCAAAGAAAACATGAAGTGGCTGTTCCTGCACTACAGGGACGCGATCATCGGCATGGACCCGACGGACGTTGAGAGGGTCATGCAGCGAATTCGTCGTCTGGGGGCGTTCAAGCCCTGGGGGGCTGGCGTTAGTTCCATCGAGATGGCGCTCTGGGACATCGCCGGGAAAGCCGCTGGAGTGCCCGTATACAAATTACTTGGAGGGAAAGTCAGGGACCGGGTTCGGGTTTACAACGGCAACGTGCAGCGCACGATGACCAGCTTCAATCCGGAGGATTTCGCTGAAGAGGCGCGCTGGATGAAGTCGCAGCCTGAAAATTTCTCGATAGTTAAGCAGGCGATCTCGTTCCATACGATGATGCCCCGCGAAGTCCCGGATTACTTTTACGGCGAAATCGAAACAGGCCCTAGGTCACCGCGAACGGGAGTAATGACGGAGCGCGGCATGAAGCACACAATCGCCTGTGTCGAGGCGATGAAAGATGTGCTGGGCGACGAGGTGGGGCTGGCGCTGGATTGCGGGCCTGGATTCTATCCAAACGACGCCCTAAAATTTGCGAAAGCCTTGGAACACCTGAACGTGATGTGGCTTGAGGACATGATCACGGGCGACTACACGCCCTACGTCCTCGCCGATCTCTACCGTGAAGTGACGCCTTACACCACGACGCCGATCCACACCGGCGAACAGATCTACCTGCGTCAAAACTTCATGGATCTGATCGAAAAACGTGCCGTTAACATCGTCGGCCCTGATTTCGCAGATGTCGGTGGAATCGCCGAACTCAAGTGGATAACCGAGTATGCGGATTTGCACGGTATATCGATGGCGCCACATGGCAGATTTGACGGTCTGTTCGGTCTCGCAGCGCAGGTGCAGGTGGCTGCGACGCTCCCCAAGAACTACATAGCGTTTGAGTACACGACCGGCGACCCGGACTGGTGGTACGACATCGTTGAAGGATTGCCGGATCCCATCGTGAAGGACAGCCACATAGAAGTTTGGGACGCACCCGGCCTTGGCGTGACATTTGATGTCGAGGCGGCGAAACGGCACCTCAGGAAAGAAGACTCAGACTTTTTCGACTAGACCTGTTGGCCGTTGTTTACCAGCCGTTGTTTACCAATTGATCGCCCGCGGCTCAGCGGACATAATTTCGATGGGCGGAGTAGGTCATAACCGACCTGACACGCAACGCAGCACATATGGAAGCAAGAAAGAGTCCCAATGAAGATCACCGACCTGAAGTGCGCCATCATTGGTCGAAACCCCGTCGTGAGGATCACCACCGACGAGGGCATCGAGGGCATCGGACAGGCGGAACCTGCCAAAGAGAACATGAAATGGTTGTTCATGTTTTACAGGGACATGATTGTCGGCATGGACCCGACGGACGTTGAACGGGTGATGCAGCAGATCCGTCGATTGGGCGCATTTAAGCCCTGGGGCGCGGGTGTCAGCACCATCGAGATGGCGTTGTGGGATATCGCCGGGAAGGCGGCCGGTGTTCCGGTCTACAAGTTGTTGGGTGGAAAAGTCAGGGACAGGGTTCGCACCTACAACGGCAACGTACGTCGATCGATGTCAGACTCACAGCCGGAGGACTATGCGGAGGAGATGCGGTGGATGAAGGCGAGACCGGAAGGGTTCTCCATCATCAAACAGGGGATTTCATTCCACGGCTCGATGGTCCGCGAGGTGCCGGACTATTTTTACGGCGACCTCGATACCTCGAACTACCATCCCAACAAGGGGTTGATAACCGAGCGTGGAATGAAGCACACCATCGCCTGTATCGAGGCGATGAAGGACGTTCTTGGTGATGAGGTCGGGCTGGCGCTGGATTGCGGTCCAGGATTCGGACCGACCGACGCGTTGAAGCTGGCAAAGTCGGTCGAACACCTGAATGTGATGTGGCTGGAAGACATGATTACGGGCGACTACACGCCTTACGTCCTGGCTGACCTGTACAGAGAGGTCACGCCGTACACGACGACGCCGATTCACACGGGTGAACAGATCTATCTACGCCAGAACTTCATGGGGTTGATCGAGAAACGGGCGGTGAACATAATCGGCCCGGATCTGGCGGATGTCGGTGGCCTTGCGGAACTCAAGTGGATAGCGGAGTACGCGGACCTGCACGGTATTTCGATAGCGCCCCACGGGACGGGTGATGGACTGATCGGTCTCGCTGCGCAGGTGCAGGTGGCTGCGACGCTGCCCAAGAACTACATCGGCTTCGAATACTGCACTGGTGATCCGGACTGGTGGTACGACATCGTTGAAGGCTTGCCGAATCCTATCGTGAAGGACAGTTTCATCGACGTCTGGGACACGCCCGGATTGGGTGTCACGTTGAACGCGGAAGCTACAAAGAAGTACTTGAGGGAAGAAGACTCGGACTTCTTCGACTAACCCTCGTAAAGCTAGTCCGTCGTTTCGCTCGTAATACGTAATCCTGTGGACAAAAACCAATGTATGAGGGTGCGATGACGTCGAATGACCTCATAATGGTTCGTATCGGCCGGCCCGAAACAGCCTGCCCATAAACTGAAAATGTTGGACCGGCGGTATTCGATGACAGATACGCCGGATAGAGAAGAGCGAATTTGGAAACCCTGCTGATCGTTCTCGGTGCGGCCGCCGCGCTGAGTGGCCTGGCCTGGCTGGGATACGTTGGTTCCGTAATGACCGGCTCCAAGGGCAACGCGCTTATAGGCGGCCTTAGTTCGGTGGTGGTTGGAGTCGCCGTGGTCGTGTTGGGGACATCCGTGTCAGATGACGGTGACTCGTTTCAAGAGGTTCCTTCCGATGGATCCGGATTTGCCACAGCGACTCCCGAGGTGGAACTGACCGCCACTCCCGTCGTCGCACCGGAAGAGCTTTATAGGCAGGAAGCAAACGAACTGGCAACGAGGGCGGGCAGCGATCTTGCGCGGATCATCGAGCTGATGCGATCACCTAATTCCGAAAGCCCTATCTGGGTAAGTGACTTGCGCCAAACCTCTGAAGGGTTTGCCAGATACGCCGCACGTGCGAGGGACCTGATTCCTACTGAGGGGCAGACGGAAATTCAGGAGAAACTCGTAAACGTGATGGAAGACCTGAAAACTGCGGGTCAGCAGGTGAACGATAGTTTCGATGCTCTCGGACTCCAGAATGTAGCCGCCGCGCAGGACGCGATTGTCGAAGCACTTGCCACATTGAGATCAGCCTCTGATGTCATCGTGGATATTCGTATCCAGACCGCTGAGAATCCGGCCTAAAGTACGTCGAGGGTGGTCTCAGGGTGTGTGGCAGCCCCAACTCAGCGTCAGGAAATTCTCGGTAGGCGATGAGGCATCCACGGGCCAGACTGGATATGTCGACAGAAAGCGACGGAAGGCTCCGTCTCAACGCGTCGACTTTCGGAGGGCCAACGGGCCGTGTTATTTGCGGGCGAATATCAGGGAAACGTCGACAGCCGTGGGCGCATTGCGATTCCTACGGCATTTGCCGAGGCGTTATCCGGTGAGGTTGTAGTGGCACGCGGGTTTGAGCGTTGTGTCGCTGTCTACTCAGCCGAGGGATGGGAACGCATAGCCGCAGAGATCAGAGACCTTCCGTCTACGAACGCCGAAACGAGGCAGCTCGCCCGTTTCATCTTCGCCTCGGCGAACGAGCAGCAGGCTGACCGGCAGGGTCGTCTCCAGTTGCCCCGGACCACGCTCGACTACGCCGGGATTGTACGAGACGTTGTTGTGCTGGGTACAGGCGACGCCGTCGAGGTATGGGATCGAGAGGCGTGGGCATCTGAGTTGGGCGCTCTACCCGATCGTGTGTCAGATGCGGGGCAGGGCCGCGCAGCCTGAAGACCGGATTAGGGTCAGGCCGTATGTGCGAGGGCGGTGCCGTGTACCGGTGCCTCGAAGGTACCCGGCTCCCCAAGGTTTAACGCCAACCTTAATTCTTGAAGTGAGAAGGGCTTTGGTAGGACCGCGTCTACGCCTAGATCACGTAAGGCCTGCACTGTATCGAGATCCGTAAGGGCACTCATGGCGATAACCCTCTTGGGTCTGCAACCCTTTTCAACGCCGGAGTTGAGCCGCTCAAGCACCTCAAACCCGTTGATGCCCGGCATAAGCAGGTCTACAAGAAGCACATCGCTAGGTGACTCGCGCAGGCATGCAAGCCCGGACTCTCCGTCAGACACGGCACGCACCGTGCACCCGAATAACTCGACCAGCCCTTCCTCTATCACGTCTCTCAACGATTGCTCGTCGTCGATCAGGACTATGTTGGTAGAAGACATGTGAATCCTTGTGTAACCAGTGTGTAGTTGGGCTTAATTGACGGTTGCGATAGCGGTAGAGAAGGACTTCCTCTCCGTTTCGTCACCGTTCGCATCGGGTTGTAAGCTGACTTGCGGCACAGGAGCGATAGGGAGGATGAAGGTGAAGGTACTGCCTATCCCGATCAAGCTTTTGACCGAGAGTTTGCCACCCATAAGCTCCACGAGTGAATGCACTATGTGCAGGCCGAGTCCCGTGCCATCAGCCAGGCCCCGAGAGGGGGCAGAGGCTCGCTGGTAGGGTGAGAATAGGACCGGGAGATCAGCCTCGTCTATGCCGACTCCCTGATCTTTTATCTGCACCCGGATTGACTGCTCATCCTCCGCTGAGGCGGACATGAATACCCTGCCGCCGTCCGGCGAGTACTTCACGGCGTTGTCGATCAGGCTAGACATCACTTCAGAAAGCTTGGAACGGTCCGCCCATACAGTGTCGGCATCATCGGATATTTCCGTGACGAACTCATGTGATTCGCTTCTCTCGGTGGCCGACTCCACGATGTCATCCATGAATCGCTTCAAGTCGATCGCCTGAGTATTGAGGATTACACGCCCGGACTCGATCTGCGACAGGTTGAGGAGGGATGAGATGGTCTCCCGCATGCGCAACGCCTCACCGTGAACCAGTCGTAGTCTGGCTTCCTGTTTGGCAGGATCACCGGCACCGCTGAGCAAGAGTTCTGAAGAAGCCAGTATCGAGGCCAGCGGTGTCCTCAGCTGGTGCGAGGCGTTTCCAACGAACTCGCTTTTCATCCGGTGGATACGAGTCTCTTCAGTCACGTCGTGAGCCACCAGCGTAAGCCCGGTAATCTCGCCGTCTGATTGGCGAACCGGGTATGTGACGATCTGTATCGCACAGTCATTCGATCCAACGATGTTGAGTGGCTGTGCTGGAGACTCACCGCTCACAAGTATCCGTTCCAGCTCGGCAACGTCACGTTCGCTCAAGCCAGGCATAGCGCTAAACGCCGTCGTTATCTGGGAAGTGCCTGATCCGATCAACCGCTCTGCCGGGATCTCAAACAGGTCTCCGAGACGACGATTCGTGTACTCCACGGAACCCGTTGCATCGAGGACCATGATGCCATCACGGGCACTATCCAGAACGGCCTGCAGAGTCTGGCGCTCACGTGTCACCCGCTGCCACGCGACACGGTCTCTCCGACTAGCTATTTCGACCAGCAGTAATGTACCGGCGATAGTTGAAAGCAGTGCTCCTGAGACGAACCACACCCGTTGCCAGAGCGGGCCAAAAAGCTCAGCCTGGGCGAAGGCCACGGTCGTGACCCATGGGGTTTTTTCAGGGAATTCAAAAAAGATGATGCGGTCGATTTCGTCTAATCCCGGACCGAACCATGCGCCGTCTGGGGAGGTTTCAACCTGGGACCATACGGCGCTTCCGGAGATGTCGCGTCCCACCGCTCCGCCGGGGTGGGGTAGCTCATATCCGGTTCCCGCAAGGACCATGCCAGAGCCATCAAATATGCCGGATTTGGCGCTCGATGGGAAACCCATACTCATGTCGAGCGCGCCTGAGATGGTGGTCAGCAATGACGTTGCTACGACGTACGAGGTAGCTTCATCGCTTTCCTCCAATAGATAAGAAAACAGTACGTAAGGTTCAGCGTTCCCTGCGGGTATGAAAACATTGGAGACGGTGAAGGGACCTGAACCGACGTGGGTTCCAAGGAGGAGGGCATAGTCGGAACGGGAACCTGTTGTGAATGGCCTGGAACCGGCCAGCGTGTTGCCAGCAGAGTTGACGACTGCGACCTCAGTGAACTGTGGGTTACGGGCCAGGTACTCAACAAGTAGCTCGTTGGCCTGGGTTAACGTCCCTGCCGCTTTTGGAGCGCTTTCAGTTATGTCCGGGCTCACGCTTGAGATGAGAGTGGCGAGTGAGCCGGTGGATGCTTCCGAGGTGTTTACGAAGTCTTCAAGCTGGGCGTTGATCTGGGCAGATTTAAGCTCCAGATTGGTGATGATCGAGCTTCGACGCGCCTGGTAGTCCTGCCAGATAAGGAGTACGGCGACCGCGGCGATCGGTAGTAGAACTGCGAGCGCCACCAGACGCCATTGTGCCGAGTTTCGGATGCTGGTCATGGTTCACCCCCGGAATGTAGGTGGCGCCGGAGCGCCATGGTCTTGACCTTCCGTCGTAGGTCAGACCATTGAGGACATCTGCCACCCATGCACATGCGCCTCGGTTGGGAACACTAGTCATCCCCGGCGATGGTTTCAGGGGTGTGAACGGTGGGGTTAGGTGGATGGCAGGTGGAGGGATGGTGGAGACGCGTGGTTTCTCACAGGGGATCACCCGAGGTGGGACAGGTACCAACACCCGCTAAATCAAATTTAGAGCGTCACCGGTATAAGTTCAAAACAAGGGTCTGTTCAGGCCCGTCGCGTGCAGGGGTCTTCTTATAATGCGGTTCAACGAGACATTGATCGAGCTGGGAAGTCCAGACCTCCTCGCTACCTGATCGAACTAGCCACCACGGAATATTCGGCACTTATGCCCCGTCGCCGCTCAAGGCCAACCTCTTCGTTACAAGACTCAAGACGGATACCGGATCTGGTTATCGAGTCTGCGTGGCTCGTCGGCCTAATATCCGTTCCTCTTGTCTCCAATATGCGCGGCTGGCTGACGTTCTATAACGACCCAAAGTACGTTGCGCTCCACCTTGTGGCGCTGGTCATAACCGCCGCTTGGGCCTGGGAGCGCGCCCTTTATTCACAGCCCTATGGATTGCCGGGCCTGACCAATGCCAGTAAGTGGATAGGGCGACAGCCGGAGAGGTGGGCACTGGTGGCCGCCGCCACTCTCGGTGCGGTCGCAGTGCTGTCCACAATAGGATCCCCGGTCAGGACCACCAGCCTGTGGGGCCGTAATTTCACAGACCTTGGATACGAGCTCTATTCATTTCTGTCGTTCCTGATCATCTTCTTTGCAGTGGCTATGCGTGTGCGATCAGAGTCTCAAGTAAGGCGATTGTTGATTGCTTTCGTTGTAGCTGGGACTATCGCTGCGATGTATGGAATGGGGCAGCGCTACGGATGGGATCCAATCGGATCAGGTGAGAACGCATCCCGCATATTCGCCTCATTCGGCAACCCGATCCACCTGGGCTCGTTTCTGGTGATGACGGCCGTGTTAACGCCTGTAGTTGCATTATCAGAGGGCCGCCGAAGTAGATACCTGTGGCTGGCGGTTGGTGCTCTGGCACTTGGAGTTCAACTGATCGCACTCTGGTACACAGGTAGCCGTGGGCCGTGGCTCGGGTATGCGGCTGGTGTAGTGGCCTTCGTTGGCATTGGACTTGTGTGGCTGGACCGGAGAACGCTGAGCCAGGGGCTGGCAGTGATAGCCGCGGCGGTGGTGATCGCGATACTCATCGCACAGATACCGCTACCTGCAGGCGGGGGGGGAGCGGAGCGAACCCTTGCTGACGTTGGTCGAATATTTGAAGACTCCGCGTCGACGTCGGTAGGCGGTCGGGGCCTCATATGGGAATCGATTCTGGACGTGTCTGCAGACAGGATCTGGTCGCCTGAAGAATCGACCGGTGCCGGAGTGGTTAGGACACTATTCGGTTACGGGCCCGAGATGTTCTTTTACGCGTATCCACTCGGGATAGATGTGGATTATTCAGGTTCTATTGCGGCACACGCACACAACTATCCGCTACAGATTTTCGTGGAACTTGGAGTTCTGGGCCTGGGATCGATAATTGCCCTGGCGTTGTTGGTGCTTTACGCCGGTGTGCAACTTCTGAACACCGTGAAATCGGCCGGTACCGAGGAACGCTGGGCATCGCTGATCGTTGTGGGGCTTGTGGCGACCCTCGCCGGTCGGGCTGTTGAACAGATGGCGGGGGTTGCCAGGCTGGGTGACCTGGTGCCGTTCTGGATACTCCTGGGCCTTCTCATAGCGATCATCGAGATTACCAAAGCGAGGTCCTCTGGATTTGAGGGGAAGACTAAGACTGTGGAGTCGGGTCGTCGCCCTCGTATCTTGGCGAGCAGTGGACCACGGGGAGCGTACATCGGGCTGGCAGTGGTGGTCACCGTGTTGGCGGTCGGGCTGTTGTATTTCCGGGATGTGCGCATCATTCAGGCTAGCGCGATTGCGAGAGACGGTGCCGTTCTTGGTCACGAAGGTGACGTAAACAGGGCGCTGGAAAAATATCAACGTGCGGCGGATCTCAACCCGGATGTCGAGCAGTATCACGAGACGATAAATGATCTGTTCAGAGGCGCTGCCAATGCTGCCGAGGACGCAGGGGATACAGATCTTGCGGAATTTGGCTGGCAGTCAGCACTTGATGCGGCGAAACGATATACGGACAGGAACTCAAAGTCTTTTGATATGCAGGGCAGAGTCGGACAGGCCGAGTCACGGTTGGTTGGATTGGGGAGAGAAGATCTTCTCGAAGACGCGCGCAATACCTACCTCAACTTCGCTGATGCGCGTCCCGCGATCCCTGGCGTCCAGTCATCTGCAGCCCAGGGATTTCTGGCCATCGAGGATGACATTCTTGGTCTCGTTTATGCGGACAGGGCTCTGGAAATGGAGACTCCGGAACACCCTGATGTCCGCTCGTGGTGGTTCAGGGGTGTTGCGCTCCAAAATCTTGGCGAACTTGCACTCGCGGTACTTTCTTATGAGACCGCGGTCGAGCGTGATTCAGAGTCACTACATGCAGTCAATGCCCGGAAGCAACTCGTGATGCTATACGGAGAGTTGGGGGAACCAGAGAAAGCCGCAGAGCATCAACTGGTGGTAGATCAATACGAGTGATAGACCGAGGTGATATAGCGATCTGATTTGGTGGTTGCGAGCAACGTTCGATCCTTCAACGAGGCAGGAAAAGATCGACAATTCGTGACCGGAGAAGTTGGAATCGCAGTTAGAATCGAATTCGTATCACCGGTTTAAGGGGAACCGCCCCTGCGCTGGTTTGAGCGCCTGAATCTCAGCGTCAAATCCGTGGTTCTCACGGTTGGCACCGGAGCACATTGCAGCAAATCGCTGGCAGCGTTGGAGAACCGTTTACTAGATGGCTTCATGGGACATGTTCCTGATCACAACGATCGGGCGCTCGATAATGGGATTTCTTGCGGCCTTGATACTCGGGTTCGTGGGATTCCTGTTCTGGTCAGTTTCCTTTCCCCCTCTTTCAGGATTGAGCTTCCAGACATTCACCGTGATCAACACCATGGCGGCGGTAGTGACATTTGCTACCTCTCTCGCCTGGTTCAAACTGCAGGCTGAATGGCGGACAAGGTTTGTCGCATTCACCTTCATAGCGATCGGGGCATTCGTCGGTGGTTGGTTCGGATATGACTATGGATTTGATAAAGGTATCGACGCGCTGATCAAAGAATATGGGCAAATTCCCGGCGGTAAGATCCGGATTCCAACGACCGACGGAATCCGTTGGTCGTTGGGTGGTGCCGCGTTGTTTTCAAACGTGATGGCACTTGGACACCATGTTTGGCGTCTCTTGCGCTACAACGACCCGGGTGACTACTAAACTCGATGAGAATGCTGAAGGTCTGAGCGCCCTGTGCGTGTACGCACGTGTATGCGGCTGCGTGCACGACGCCATACGTGGATTGAACTCAACCCCGAGGTCGAGATAGCCCGATCGGCATACCGTTTAGGTAACCACATCCGGCAACCACGCCGGTAGCTGTTCCAAACGGAAGGCCGATCAGATCCGCACGTCCGTTAAACGTCCGGTACTACTGCTATTTGCGCTCATCGCCACGGCGGTGCTTCTCGTCGCGCCCGGGCCCGCTCACGCGGCGACACCAGCTACGGTGGCGCTTTCCGGCGAGTACATACGCATCGGCGGAACGGTGACCGTTACCGTGACGGACCCCGGCGCATCGACAGCGCAGGTTAACGCCGCTGAGACTGTTGGAAGTACGGCCTATTCGATCCCGATCGCTTCCGCTGGCGACTCATTCGTATTTCAGACATTGAACCCGTTGTTGATGGACGCCAACGACGATGGTGTTGTGTCTGCCACCGATATCACGCTATCTATCTCGAACGCCGTGCCGATTTCCGTGGTGCCCGTAAACGGTGTGTTCACATTGCAGTTAACAACGCCCGTGACGTCCCCGACCACGTTTGCAGTGACCTACCGGTCTGAGCGGGTGGACACCCTACCGGTCAAGATTACGTCGACCAGTGACACAACTGGTTTTTCTCTGACACTGCGAGAGACCCTGGCCGATTCCGGTGTGTTTACGGGGACGTTTGAGACTGGAGCTGCGACGGTGGCCACGAATGCGACCGATCCAGCGGCAACGGCCCGTCCCGATATTAAAGTCGTGGACAAAGATCTGGTTACCGCATCGTATACGGACGCCGAACCGCTCTCTCTCGTAGCCGACAGAATTCGCGTGGACGGCGTAGCGCCCACGGTGACGCAACTATCCCCCATGCATAACGTATTCGAACAAACCTTCTCGTCATTCTTCGAAGCAAGAATTACCGACATCGACTCAGGGGTAGATACATCTTCGGTCAAATTTCACCTGGATGAAGACGGAGACGCTACTTACACCGAGCCGGGGACAATCTTGCTTCCGGACCCGGCGATGACTTCGGTCAAAACTGATGGCGTGATTGTCCGGGTTCGCATTCCATCTACTGCTCCGGACGGCCTTCGATCCTGGTACGTGACCGCCTCAGACATCGCTGGCGGGACAGGTCGGAGCGATGCGGATCCGGCGACCGGCGGAAACCAGAACCACGTTTTTACCTCAGATCAGAATCCCCCGCAGGTCGTCACGGCCGTAGCGGGCGAGTGGTATGACACGGTTTCAAAGACGATCAAGACCGGAAACCGGACGACGGTGCACGTTGTCTTCAACGAGAAAATATCGGTCCCATCCGTCGTCGTTGGCGGGTTCAGACTCAACGGAGTTCCGGCGGTTTCTGTCCAGACACATTCCGTTCTTCCAAACGATCTGTTTTTGACCGTCGACTCCTACCCAACTGTAGGGCCCGTGGTCTTGTTGATCGATCCTGGGTCCGTCACCGATCTGTCTGGAATCGCTACTGCACTCGTCCCCGTTACCGTCACCGATGAAGTGCCTCCAGATTTGAAAATTACGTTTGATAGGACCGCGACAAACTCCCTGGTGGCCATCGGCGTCACCTCGGACGAAAACCTCGCTGCCACCCCTTCTATAACCGTGAACGGGCTGACGCGCGGTGTTCCCGTAAAGGTAGGAGAACGGGAGTGGGAACTTGTATTCAACGTCGCAACGCTGTCCGGGGCAGATGCGGGAGAAGGGGCCAAGACGGTCGGAGCGTTTGGCTTTGATACGGCAAATACACTCGGCGTGGCTACATCGACCGCCTTTGAGCTCGATACCACCGTGAGCAGTCCTACTCTGACGCCAACCGGACTAGAGGTGGTCACGGAGGCTTTTCCGCTTATCACGGCTTACTATGCGGCGGAAGCTGGAGAGTACGTCGGTGATACCCACAACGGGGTAAGTCTCATCCTTGCGACGATGGACGGTGTACAGGTCGCCCCGTTTATGTCGACCGTGGACGGTGGATCAACGTGGACGTTGAAGGCCGCTGATGTCTACCCGGATGGTTACGAGGACGGCATCCATATATTTGAAATTACGGCCGTTGACGTTGCCGGGAATGTACACCCGCTGACGCCGACGGTATTCGAAGTTAAGGTACCTCCGCCTGCGCCGGAACCTGTTGTTGAACCCGTAGTAGACGAAATTGTGGGAGATGCGACGGAGGACGTCCCGGTTGATGATGGTCAGCCTGTGGAGGATGCGACAACACCGGATGAGATAGTTGAAGTGATTGAACCGGACCCGGTGGATTCCACATTGCCGTCAGAGTCGACGACCGATGATGCCGTAGACGGGGATGGGAATCCCGTAGCCGTGCCTGAGGTGCCACCAGAGTCAGAACCTGTGACGGAGGTTCTGACCACCGAGGATCTATCTGAAGCGGTCATTGCCGTAGAGGACGCAGTTGAAGTCGCTTCGGAAGATCCGGTAGTCGCTCCTGTTGAAGCGGAGGTCGTTCCGGACGCTAGTGAAGAAGCGGCACTCGCAGGGGAGAGTGCCGCCACGGAAGTATCCGACAGTGCCAATCCCAACGTGGACCCCGTGTTTGATCGAGAGGCAGAACTGGCTGCCCTGGATGGCGAAGATGCTGGGTCCGAGAGTTCCACGCTGGAGAGTGGGGGAGCGATTTTCGGGTGCAATCTACCGCTCGGCAATACGAATGTGGTCGGGGGTGAGTACGCCTTGCTGGGAGTCGGACTTCTTGGGCTTGGCCTCAGACGCCCCGCCGGAGCGCTTCGGGAACTGCTGTTTCCTTCCGGCGATGAGTCTGGTTCGGAGTCTGACGACTAACGAGCTGATATCGGAAGGAACAGGATCCCGGGAACTGTTTCTTCCACGACCTCGTGGAACGTAATCACGATGTTTGAGCCGGCCCCCGGAATTACGATCAGGCGTGTTGATAATCCGGACTCGATTGCCGTAATCGTTTCGGAATCCCAACTCGTCAGGGTCCGTTGAACTCCGTGGAGCGAAGCGCCGTTATCGGACGTCCATATCAGGTGATGTGTGTCGTCGATCTCGACGAGGGAGAGGTCAACCAGCCCCGTCACGTTATCAACAGCCACCATCTCTCCTCGCACACCGGCGGATGTGGCCTCGACGCTGTGTAGTCGAGAGCGATCACCGTCCGTTCTCTCGTTCCACGCAACAAGGGCCAACCCGCTGGACTGCATGAGCACACCGACATTGGTCAATCCCGGGCGGTCGACGGCGATTATGTTGGCGGGGCTCCATCTTCCGAGGCTGTTGAAGCTCAGGTGGATTGCAGACCCAACTCGCGGCGTGTTCGTCACAACGCCAATCACCGCGGCGCCGCTGTCCAGGGACAGTGAAATTTCGGAGACCGCTCCGGATGCTGCCATTGCCGGCCGCGGCACGGTCCAGTTTCCTGATATCCAGTCTGACGAGAAGATAATCACGTCATCAGAGGTAAGGACGTTTCCGTCCATGTCACGTGCCCATGCGACGACGATGCGTCCCTCATTGTCAGAAGCAATTACCGGAGCGAAGTCCGGGCGATTGTCCGATGTGATAGCTACGGGTGTTGACCACGTCCCATCTCCAGCGTCCCGACGGCTGTACATCAGATCCGCCGTAGTCGCCGCCAAAATGAAGGATTGAGGGTCTCCGTCTGGCGCAGCTATCCGGGTCCAGACCAGCAGGAGGTCACCACCCGGCTCTACTACCAGGGCGGTGTCCGTGACCGTGGCCTCGGAAATGAACTCGAGAGGCGAGGGCGAAGTCCATGAGCCTGGACCATCGTCGGTCTCGATGATGGAAATCCCGGTGGCGATGGGATTTCCATCATCAAATTTCGGGCTCACCGAAGCCACAAACAGTTTTCCGTTGCTATCTCGTGTTGCGGCTATGGAAGGCCTGGACTGGCCTCCGGTGGCGACGAGACCTTCGGCCTCATTTGATCCGGACGACGCCAGCGCAGAGTTCAATTGGTCAATCCACGCCGGGGAACCTTCGATGACCGAACTAAGAGCGACGCCGTCGGATCCAGCTACGCGGTTGAAGAATGGAAAGTCCATCGTTTCCTGACGTGACTCCCACATTGACCATAATTCGCTCCGGGTGGCCATTTGTCCGGAGGCGATAGTCCGTTCTTCCCTCAAATTTCCACTGCCGTCTTGTTCGACAAATCGGGAAACGGATCGGACCTCCAAATGCCCCTCGACTGAGAGGTGACTCATCACAGAGATTGCGTACTCAAACTCCGACACCGAAACAATTTCAAAATCCGTACCGGCCACCACTCGACGTTCGCCGACTAGGGGAGCGGTTTCGCCGTTTTCGGGTGAGCCCGATAACTGCCACGAGGCGTCGACCGACACTACTTCATTTATGCCGCCCTCTACGGCAGACACGGCAAGGGCAGCGAGCGTAGAGCGGAGTGGATCAGGAAGTTGGGCTATCTCGATCTCGTCGACCCGGGAGAGGATCGTCTCGAAACTTATTGACTCGCCCCAGGAGTCGGAGATTCCAGATGAGGTCTCAACCGCACTGTCCATGGTGAACAATTCCGTGGCCGTGAGAGAGTAAGGACCTGATTCAGAACCGCTAACTCTTATATCCAACACTCCCGTTCGTCCGCTCAACTCGGCATCGATATTTATCGTGTGTTCCGAGATAGCTCTAGAAGCGTCTCCAGAGAGGTTATCTAAGACGCTGCTAGATGATGCCGGACCGATGTCCGTCTCTACGCCGATACCCGGAATCCTGTAGGAAAAATACTCGCCATCCCGGGTTACCGAAAGCGACTCCATTGCTCGCGAGAAAACGAGGTCAGAGCCTACCTGACCTTTTGGCGAGTCAACTCCCGAATTGGTTTCTTGCTCCGACAAGCGGGAGAGCAGAGATAGTGGGTAACGTGGCTCTGAAGGCCAGAGCGGCAGATCAACTCCCTGGGTGACGAGGGAGTGAGACGTTTCTGCTTCAATCCTCCAACCGAGGGATCCGCAGGGAAGGCCAGCGACGTCTACCTGCCCGCCCCAGGTTCCCACACCATTGGAACCACCGGAGAGAAGGGTTCCCGTCAGTAATACCGTCCGGGTAGACGCAGGCGTACCGGCCACTCCAGGGCATGCTTCCAACTGATGAATTACGAGATTCACCGATTCGACAGGGTCCTCAAAGTTCGATCGGACGGTGCGCACACCGTCTCGGTCAACTCGAACGGACCAGGTTGCCTGAGTCTCAGTGGACGACACCCCGTGAAGAACGTAGCCCTTGATCGGTTGACTGTCCGCGGTTTGAACGAGCCTGAATGTCTCGGCCTGGATTTCGGGAGGAGGTATCTGCTCCAGCGGGAGAGTGAAGTTAGCGACCACCGATTTATCATCGGTGGCGTCAGGCACGAGAAGGCTAGATGTGTACGGGTAGTGCCCGGGTGCGTCCACGATGACGTCGGTAGAACCCGTTGGAATGTTGAACGAAACTGATCCTGTTGTGGAGGTCCACAGGTCAGCGCCAAGTGGGGCAAGAGTAATCCTGGCTTGCTGTTGCCCGCCTACAGGCTGCCCCAGTGAGAATTGAGTCCCGGACACCGGAGAGGTCTCATTCGCGGCTCCGACGACCAGCAGATTGAGTTGACCTGACGGCGCCATGTAATAGTCCTGGCGATCATCGAACAGTCGAACGTTTCCACCCGGCCCTGTATCGACCTTTGTCTGATATCCGGGAGCGGAGATGCTGAAGAGTCGGTTTGCTCCATCCCACGACCAGTCGACGAGGTCCGCTCCACCATTCGACAGGGGAATCGAAAATTCAATCTGGAACCGGCCATCTGGTCCTGTCGGGGCGATCGCCGAGAATTCCCGGGCGAACGCAGTGCATTCCTCAGAGCAGTACTGCGTATTTACGGGAAGAGAGATGGCTACCTTCGCGTCTTGCACAGGCAATCCGGTAGAGGCGTTAAAGACGAATCCTGTCGCCTGTATGTGACTGGCAGGGATACCCCCATCGAAGCTGCATTTGACGGTGCGAGTCGAGTCACCGCAAATGAATGACATAACTACGGAATCCGTATCCCCTCCAACACTGGTCCAGAAATGGTCGTAACAGCCCGGGATCCCGATTACGTCCGGACAAACACGCACCCGGTACTGGCCGGGACGAGCACGCAGAGAAATCACGTGTGGGATTTCGACCGAGTCGTCGTCCTCAAGGAATCGAGCGTCGAAGACGTCCATGGTCCGGAGGTTCTGGATGCTGTCAAGGGTTCCTATGGCGGCTGTTTTACCGCCATTCTTGTCCGTGACGGTTATCGCCACATCAAGGAACCCGCCTGCGGCCAGCGTTGGCATTCCGCGCATGATACGGGTTGCACCTTCGGCTCGGGAGAGAACTAGAGTCTCTGCCACAGGTAAGTAATCCGGGTGCGTGATGTCCAGCTTGAACCCGGTCGAGACAGCCGCCCCGTTTAGCACGGTTAAGGGCAGGTCCTCTATCGAGAAGACTCCCCTGGAGTCTGTCTCCGCAGCCCAAACACGCCCGTCTTTAGTGAGAAGAACTCTGGCCCCTGACACGGCGAAATCTGCGTCCGCCAGATGGGTGAGGTCCTGAATCATCGTGCCATCCACCCGTCCAACCACTGCCGTTGTGGCGCCCTTCAGGCGGAAATCGTTTGCCGTCGGAGTGGAGGTCACGGTCAGGGTGGTCGTAGAGGTAGTAAGACCGTCTGAGGTCACGGTCACCGCGTATGTGCCCGGTGGTAGCGGGAGAACGTAGTTGCCGAAATTATCCGAGATAACGGATGTAGTGGGTGGTGAAAAGACCCGGTCGCCAAATCGTGAACTGGTGATGGTGAGCGTGGCCTTAGGCAGTTGCACCGGAAGGTAAGCGAACGGTTCGTGTATGTCATCCCCGGAGGAAGTGGAAGCGCTCTTGAGTGAGGTGCCGATTCGCGTCTGACCGGCTTTGTCGCCAACTCTGACAAACCCGTGTAGGTCACCATTTATGGCTGGAAGATCAGCGTTTAATGCGCGTGTCTCGTCCGGGCCCATGCTTACCGTCTGGTGAAGCGGATAGAGATCGGCACTGTTGGAGCCTGACTTGAGTGATGGATCGGGAGTCCAGATGTCATATGACCCGGGAGGAAGGTTGATAAACGAGGCCAGTCCAAACGGGTCTGTAACGGCCTCCAGGGACACCCCCTCGGAGCCTGTGCCCCCAATCCCCTGGATCCTGACCTCGACTCCATCGACGGGAATATTCCCGTACGTAGACGACGCAAGCGTGACGTACAGCGATGAACCGTTGAGGCTGAGAGCGAAGTCCAGCTCCTTGTTGCCGCCGCCCGTAAGTTCTACTACGACTTGAGATGGCTGGTAGCCGGACGCAATCGCCTCCACCTGGTATCGGCCAGGGGGAAGGCCATCGATCGTGTATGCACCGGTTGAGCTAATTTCGGACGTTGCGACCGTCCGCGCGGTTGGTCCTGCCGAGTCGGCGTCAATAACCCGTACACCGGAACCTTCCGGGAATCTCACACCGCCGGGGGCGTCACCCGAGACCTGTCCGGTGATGCTTGAGGGAGGTGCGCGGAGGAAAACCTCCCACGCAATATCGTCATTGACGCCAAGCTCTTCGGTGTGAACCGGGTATCCGACGGACGTGACGGAGATTTCATATTGGCCGTCAGGAGCGGCGGAAATAACGTAATGTCCGGAATCGTCCGTGGTTGCGTCGATAGTGGCATCGGAACCAATAGCAGAGACCAACGCCCCTTTGATGGGTTTGCCGGAATCCCGATCGGTAACGCTACCAATGACGTCAAACACCCGACGAGATGCCGGGTCTCCGACCACTCCGACGGAAAGGTCCAACCTCGTCCAGGTTTCGGACTCGAACTCGGCAGTTAGTGGCTCGATGCTGAACCCGGATATTTCCAGCGTATGGAGACCCGTAGTCAGACCGTCAATTCGATAAAAGCCGAACTCGTCAGAGATACCTCCAGTGCCGGAACTGGTCTCCCGGACGGATACCCCTCTAAGAGGAGAGCCGTTCACACTATCCAACACAAACCCTGAGACCGTGTGCGCACGGTCAGGATCATTAAATCTAGATACGCCGGGACCCGGCGTTGCTACAACTATCGGACCTGGCGTCGTAACTACTGGGCTTGTGACGGTCGAAACCGGAGATACTTCAGCGGTAGGCGGAACTCCACCGGGCGTGGGAGTCGGGTCGGTTTGATCCCCGTTATCACCGCCGGAACAGGCGATAGCGAGTAGCGAACCGGTAAGTAGAGAGGACAACACCAATCTACGAAGCCCGATCAGCGCGTTTCGTAAACCTCTCAGTCGCATATAACCCTGTCCAGGAACATCCGCCTCCGTGCAGGCGGTAAAAGCCGTAATCTCTGGCCGGTTGAGGCCGACCAATGAGTTGAAGAATCAACTCTACGAGTACGGGCTTCAGGACTCTTAGCTGACGCGTAAACGCGTTACGGCAAATTTCCGCCGTAACGCGTTTTTAGGAAGCCAGTTCGGGTGTTCTAGAGACCGAGCCTCAGGAGCCGTGAGCGGCGATTCTTTCGCGGTCATGGTCCGTCAGATGTGGCTGCAGTGCTTCGACGATCTCTGCGAGCGTCTCGTCCGGGGTCGCCGTACTTGTATCGACCTTGATCACCGGTCCAATGGTCGAACGTGCAACGCCTTCCTCGAACTTTTCGAGGATCGTCGGGAAGTCCGCTTCCTTGACCGGGCTGTTCGTGTGCTCCGGGTGGTCCTTTAATTGGGCCATGCGGCTGGCCAATACATCCGGCGATGCGGTCATGAGCACGATCACAATCGGGTCGTCCGAAATCTGCTTCAGACGGGTTTCGATCTGCTGCGTTATTACGTCACGGTCATACTGAGTCCCGGCGAGTCCGTAGTTGTAGTACATCCGGGCGTAGATAGCTTCTTCGATGTGGAAACCGACGCTCAGGTCGTCAGCGCCACGGTAGTGATGTACGTGGTAGTAGATGTGGTAACGGTGGTACATCTCTTTGAGTTTCGGCGTCAGCCCCAGGATCTGCTGCTGTTCCTCAAGTGACGTGTCGTCCGGGTGCCCGGAGGTGTGCGGAAGTTTCGAATGGTCGTGGAGGAGCGGGAATCCTTCTCCCATGACGGACTCTTTCCATTCCGTGAGTTTTCGAGACATCGTCGTGGTTCCGACGAACTCACAGCCGACGAGAAGGATTTTCAAAGCACTGCACCCCATGTGTGATCAATTGTCCGGAACGGCAGACAGACCTGCCTATGGCGCGCACAGTAAACGTGCAAAGCGTGCCGCGGTCAAGGTAAAAGGGGGAGTTGCCCGGGAATCGTTAACTAGCGATCGACTTCGGCAGATCGTCCAACCGGGAACGCTGTTCTAAAGCAGTTTTATTAGCGACGAGTTTGAGATGGTCGTCTGAGGGCTCTTCCATAAGACCGGGCAGGTTGAACTTGACCGTTGTGCCTTCGCCCTCCATCGAGCTGATCTCGATGCGTCCCTCGTGCAGATTGACAATGTTCCGTGCAATGTAAAGGCCAAGACCTGTGCCTGATTCAGAACGTGTGGCCTCGTTATCAGCTCGGAAGAATGAGGTGAACATGTTTGGTAGATCATGTTCAGGGATCCCGATGCCATGATCCTGAACCGTGACGTACAACCGGTCGCTCCGCCGCCTGACCGTTAACGAAATTTCTGTGTTTTCACGCGAATACTTCGAGGCGTTACCGATGAGGTTGGATAGGACCTGGGCAACCCTCTCGCGGTCGGCAGATAGCCACAGCGAACCGTCGGGAATATTCACCGCCATGGTCTGACGCTTGGTTTCTAGTATGGGCTGGAAGACGGCTTCCATGTCGACGATTAGTTCGGCCGCGTCGAACTCTATCTTGCTCAGAGAGAAATCGCCGCGTTCGATACGACCCAGGTCCAGAAGATCATCAATAAGCAGGGCGAGTCGCCGCCCGTTGCGCTGTATCACGGCGAGCTGGGAGTCTTCAGTTTCGCCAATCGCTCCACGCCTGTTCTTTCGCAAAATGTCTGCGAATGCCAACATGCTGGTCAAAGGCGTCTTGAGTTCATGGGAGACGGTGGCGATGAAGCGGTTTTTTGCTTCCGAAAGCCGCTCCAATTCCTGGTTGCGAGCGTCAAGGTCTGAGACGCGTTCCCGCTCCTTGGCGAGTTCGAGCGCCTGGCGGTGCTCGAGCGCATTCTGAACGGCGGGAGTGACGTACGCCACGACCTTGTCCAGGAGCTGCAGTGAGAGGTTGGAGTAAGCGGACTGGCGACTACTTAGCAGCCTTATGTGGCCGAGCCGCCGTTTTTCGACCCCTAATGGAGCCTGCACGGCCGAATTCATCTCGTCTTCGTCCAACTCTTCGCTCAGATCGTCCGAGCTCAGGAGGTGACTGTCCCACACCCTGCTGTCCTCTGCGTTACCTTCCAGCGGACCGGGGTCGATGAGTGTGCCGGATGGTAGCCCGGGTTGCCCCCGGGTTTTTGAGAACACCCGACGGAGTGGGCCGGGAGTTGGTTCCAGCAATGCGACCTCGATACGGTCGTAAGGGATCACAGATTCCAGGGCTGTTGCGACGCGGGTAAACGTCCGGTGAAGATCGAGATCTTTGTTGGCCGCCACGGCGATGTCTGAAAGTGCCTGTCGCTCTTCCTCAGCTCTCCGCTCGGAGGCGCGAAGTCGTGACATGGCCACGACACCGGCGATCTGGGCTGAGATGCCTTCGGCGAGAGAGATCTGGTGCTCGTCGTATGCGTCGGGTTCAGTAGATCGAAGGTGTAAAGCTCCGAACACGGTCTCGTTGACTACAAGAGGTACGGAGAGGAATGAGCGGAGGCCGGCGCGAAATCCGGGAAGAAGGTGCGGCACCTGCCTGACGATGTCGTCAGGCTTACGGCCGGTGACGTATCTGGTCTGGCCGTCCTCCACCATCGTCTCCAACATCGATCGATGCGAAGTGACATGTTGGTCTGTGCGGTCGCGTTCAGGAACTTCTATTCCATAAACGTACAGATCTATCAGGCTTTCCTCGTCTACCGACATCGTAGAAATAGCGATGCGATCCGCGGGAAGAAGAGATCCGATAAGACGTGGAAAGCGGTTGGACATCTGTGACAGGTCCGGTGATGAGCCGATTACCCGACCGATAGCGGCCATGGTTTCTCGCTCCCGGATCTCCTGCTCCAACGCCTCTCTTAGACGTGCACGTTCCATCGCCGGAGCGAGGTGTGACGCAACGCGTTCCAGGAACTCCAGATCTACAGCACCGTACGCTTCAGTGGAAACGGATGAGATGCTTACCGTCCCCAGCACCTTGTCGTTCGATATCAGTGGGACGATCAGGAAAGAACGTAGTCCCGCTATGTAGCTGGCTTCCATCGTCGGGAATCTTAGTAAGGATTCCACGTCGTCATCTGCGAGAAGCAAGCCGGATCTGGTGGATGCCGCGTAAGCATCCGGCGTGCCTACCAGCGGTTGAGTGTCACCCTCGATCATCCCCGGAAGCGCCGCTCCCTGGATGTATTCGCTGCTGAGACTCCGGTTAACCGCGTCGATGCGGTTGATCGATATCCGGTCAAAAAGTGCCACTCCGTAGGTCACGACTGCAAGGCGTTCGTATTCATTCCGGCCCAGTTTTGAGCCACCCATTACCCTGCTTATGACGGCCAGGGCGGCCCGCCTGCGAATCTCTTCCGAATCAGCTTCACGCGCGGTCACCGCATCCGTCGCATCGTGAAAAACGGTGAATACAGCGGTCCTGTCGTCGAACGAAACGGGACGGTGTGACGAAGAAATCCAGAAAGCCGATCCGTCGGATCTCAGAGCCGTGGATTCGACCATATCGACTGCACCAGAAAGGTCCAGCTTGTCTAACAAGCCAGCCGTGCCTCCGGGGTCTGTGGAGAACTTGTCGAAACGTAGATCCGGGACTTTCTTAGGTTCGATGCCGAGAGTCTCGAAGAACACCGAGTTAGCACACAGGACGGTGCCATCAGCCCGCGACCAGATAACGGTCGGCACCGGACAAACGTCCACCATGGTGCGCATGGCTACATCGTCCGCTCCAACATATGGCAGCCAGCGCTGGTGAGATCCACCACCGGACCTATCCATTGGAGCCTCCTCGTTTCCCATTGACACGCTCACGCCGCTTCTTCCTCCGGTTCGAAGAGTTCTGCGGAGTCCAGGAAACGTCCACCGGAACGATCTTCCAGATATCCGCCCACTGCTATGGCGCTGTCGTCTTCAAGCGCCGACATCGTGTGCCATATCCGTGCCTGTGACATCCTTCCGCCGGGTGTCCAGTCACGGGTCTCTGGATCAAATATTTCGGCCGTCGCCAGATATACATAGGTATCCGCACGGCCACCGGCGACCAGCAACCGCCCATCACCGCGTATCGTCGCTGAGTGGAGGTAACGTGCGCGTGCCATCTCACCGGCGTGTGACCACATCTCCGTCTCCGGGTTGAATATCTCGGCAGAGGCAAGAGCACCATCTTCACCAAGGCCACCGACGACGACGACTCGTCCATCAGGAAGAGGGAGAGAGACGTGCAGGTATCGAGCGTTACGGAGGCCATCCACGCGGCTCCAGCGTCCGGACTTCGGATTGAAGATCTCTGCGCTGGAGAGAATGCCGTCTCCGTCCCATCCGCCGATCACCATCACCCGTCCGTCAGACATGGGAACGGCGGTGTGTCCACGCCTACGTCGCTTCATCTCTGTAGCGCGTGTCCATTTGCCCTGTTTCGGATCGAACAGACTCGTGTTGAAGGTAATTCGACGTCCATCCCATCCACCGGTGGCGAGTACGCGTCCGTCTTCAAGAACCGTCAACGTGTGTTCGACGCTGGGGTTGCACATCTCTTGTACAGGCTGCCATATTCCGGTACTGGGATCATGAATCTCGGCAGCGGATAGCACGTCGTTTCCGGCTCGCCCGCCGGTTACAAGCACGCGTCCATCCGGCAAAGTGACGGCACGATGATCAAATCGACTCTCGATCATGGGAGACGCTGGGTCCCAGCGTCGTTCCCGTTGTCGATACAGTCGTACGGAGCGGAGGGCTCCCTCCCTGTTCATCCCGCCAGCGATGACTATGTCTCCGGATGGCAGTGGGGAGGCAGTGTGTGAGTATCGTGACTCGGAGAGTTTTGGTGCCGCCATCCAGCCCCCGCTTGAAGGGTCAAACAGTTGCGTGTCCGCCGACGCCACTCCGTCCGACACCCCTCCGGTCACGATTACACGACCATCGGGAAGCGCATGCGCAGTGTGCAGAGTGCGCGGTACACCGCTGTCACCGGCGTCTGACCATAACCTGGTTGAGGGATCGAACACCTCGGAGCTCGACAATTCATCAGAATCGCCATGACCACCGACCACCAGTACGCGTCCATCCGCGAGTACGGCCGCGACGTGTTCGTCACGGGCAGTGGATAACTCTCCTGCGGACTCCCATCGACCTGCAGATCGATCAAATATCTCAGCGGAACCGATCTTTTCACCGTTTCCGTTTTCGCCACCCGTAACGAGGATATTCCCGTCGTTAAGTACAGCTGCGGTGTGCCTGCGACGTGCCTGGCGCATGCGATATCCGGAGTCCCATTTGAGGGTCAACGGGTTGAAGACCTCGGAAGTCGTCAAACTGCCGAGGTCATCCGAACCGCCAGCGATCAGTACGGTTCCGTCTGGCAGGAGTGACGATGAGTGCCTGGTTCGTTGGCCGGACATCGAGTCAAGTGATGTCCATGTCTCCGTGATTGGATCAAACATCTCTACCGTGGATAACACGCCTGGCCGACCGCTACCGCCGACGATCAGCACTCGGCCGTCATCCAGCACCTCGGAGGTGTGTTCGGCCCTTGCCTCGGACATTCTTGGTAGCTCAGACCACAGATCCTGCTCAGGATCGTATATCTCGGCTGACGCAGATGGCATGTCGTCGATATTGCCGCCCGAGACGAGTACACGGCCATCCCGCAGCAGGGCAGCGTTGTGCCAGGAGCGCGCTGCCGACATTGCGCTGGTCGCACTCCACTGTTCGGATTCTGGGTCGTAGATGTCGCATGACGAGACGCCGCCTCGCCCACCGGTGGCAAGTATCCGACCGTCATTCAGCGTCAGCGAGGCGTGTTCCGCCCTCGCTTCGTGCATTGCGGGGCCCAGTCCCCATGAACCGGCGGTATGCTCAGGCTTCGAGAGCCTGTTCTTCCGATTCGTGGTCTGGGTCACCACGATGCCATCTGCCGATTCCACGAACGCCAGTGAAGTGGAATCCCCGCGCCCTGAAGACTTCAATGATTTGACGATGTCGTTCATCTCTTCGGCAACATCGTCGATAGAACGAGGCCGGTTTCGGGAGTCTTTCTCGAGACATGAGAGGACGAGGGCACTCAAACCATCCGGTACTCCGAGCCGAATTTCTTCCAACGGTTTGGGTATCTCTCGGATGTGTTTTTCGAGAAGGGATTTTGAATCAGCGGCCTTGAAGGGAGGAGACCCGGCGATCAACTGGTACAGCACACAGCCGTACGCGTATAAGTCCGAGCGCGGCCCGGGCTTCTGCCCACTGGCCTGCTCAGGGGACGCGTAAGCTGCTCTTTTCTCCGGAGATGAGAGCGCCATCCCGCCGAAGTCGTTGATCCGGGGGACTTCGTTTGCAGTGATGAGGATATTGCTGGGCGTCAATGCGCTGTGAATCAGTCCCGATCCATGGGCCGCTGAGAGGCCAAGAGCGATCGCCAGAGCGAACGCCGCAGCTTCGCGTATGGTCACAGGATCTGACTGCGCAAGGGCACCAGCAAGGTTGTGCTCGACCCAGTCTGTTGCGACGTAGCTCCAAACACCGTCCGTTCCCGCCCCAAGAACAGGAACTACATTGGGATGTTGGACCCTCTGCATCGCTCGACCAGAGCTAACCAGATTGATCAGGGCCGAGGGATCGATCGTGTCGGCCTGGCTTGACCTGCCCGCCCTCAAAGCGACGACGCGCGTTGAATCAACTGCGACCGCTTTGTACAGCGATGCGATAGGGGAACTGGTTAATTGTGCGACCGGGCGAAATCCGCCGATCTCGACGGTTCGGTTACCGGATGTGGGACGCGTAGCCATAAAACGCGCAGAACTCTCCCATCGGGTGTTTCCTGATAGGTGAAAGTTCGCACCGTTTACGTTGCGCCGAAACCGGGAAAGGTCACGCTCCCGGGTGGGTATTTCCACACGAGGGTGTGAGTGCTGGCTACAGGTGGCACAGGAATGTATCCGCCACGACCCGTACCGGATACACGAATGTTGTAGACCGTGGGGGTACGGGTCTGTCTAGCGTGCGGTCGGGTGATGTCAGTTGTGCCGGAGTTAGTTCTCGACGGTTACCTGCGGATAAAAGGCGACAAACCCCTTTATGTGTGAAGCCCCGCTCTTCGGCTCCTGGTAATACCAGGCCACATCGTTGATCTCTTTGCCATCTACGACGAGGTTCAGGTAATTGGCGACGCCTTTCCACGGGCAAGCCGTCTCAAGATCGCTCTCGGTGAATGCGGAACGTTCTACAGATTCCGGAGGGAAGTAGATGTTTCCCTCGACGACTTCGAATTCGTCTGATTCAGCTAGCATGTGACCGTTGTAACTGGCGCGTGCCATTGGGCTCTCCTGGCGATGAAATAGCCAAGCCCTACGAAAGTCACGTAGGGCCGGACCATCGGTTATCGCTACTTTGATGCAAGAACCCTGTGAAGCGTTGCGGCCAGCGATACGGTGGCCCTAGACGGCTACCGAGTGATCCGCCCCGGGAAGGCGCGGATAGCGTCTCCGGGAGAGATTCTCGATGGGAGTTTCCTTCTGGATGTGCTTCATGCGGCTGCACTGAATGCACTTAACAAATGTTCCGTGGAAGTCCGTACCAGTAATTATGTCGCCGCCGCACCGCGGGCAGCCCTTGTGCAAAATCATTTTTGATGCCCCCTAATGGGTTGAGAGTATTTGGCTTCTTGTGAATGTTGTTCGCAGTTCCGTTACGCCTCCGTTACGGGACTGTGACATCGACTTCCATTTTTGGGCTTGAGCCGACGTGGAGCCTCTACTCCCAACGTGGGAATGTTCTTAACCGGAACCGTGTGAAACGTTCTATGTGTGTACGCAACGGGTTTTGGTAAATATTGGATCGATGTTGGGCCTCTACGTTTAGCGTTATTGAGATGGTTGCCGGGCATTAGATGTGGTCGTACGCTGCCGTGACCAAAATTTGATGTAGCGGCCATCAAGCAGAGCTACGAGTTTCACGGAGCTGCCAATTGATCAACATGCCATTCACATCGGACGCGATAGAGGTGGACGACGCGCTGCAAGCGATTGAGCTTTACGCAGAGCGCGGCTGGACCGATGGTCTGCCGATAGTTCCGCCAACCGAGGGCCTCGTCGCTAGATTCGTGGAAGCCCTCGACGTGGCGCCGGACACTGTGCTGGGCGTTGAGCCAACCAAAGGCGCTGTGATCACAGCCGAAAAGGCTGCGATTAACGCCGTCATGGCCGGGTGCAGGCCGGAATACATGCCGGTGCTCGCCGCCGCCATCGATGCGATGACAGCACCGGAGTTTGGTCTCCACGGTATTTCCGTGAGCACGATGGGATCGGCCGTTCTGTTGATCGTAAACGGCCCGATAGCCACGGAACTTGAAATGAACTCCGGTGTCTCTGTATTTGGTCCGGGTAATAGGGCTAACGCCTCTATCGGCAGAGCGATACGACTGATCATCATCAACGTGCTCGGAACTCGTGCAGGAGATCTGGACAAGGCAACTGTGGGACACCCCGGGAAGTACGCCTGGTGTATCGCCGAGAACGAAGAACTTTCTCCATGGGTGCCTGTTCACGAGACCCGTGGGATCCCCGCAGGTACGAGCGCCGTCACGGTTGCTCCCGGTCTTGGTCCATTTCAGATAGGCCAGCACCATGACGACTCACCGGAACGAATCCTTGACGCCTTTATAGATCCACTGTTTGCCATGGGGCCGCTCATGACCGAAGCGTTGATCTTGCTGTGTCCGGAGCACCTCGAACATTTCAGGGAAGCCGGTTGGGAGAAGAAACAAGTCGGCCAATACCTTCACGAAAACGCTAGACGCTCTGCCACAGAATGGACGACGGCTGGACGCCCGGTTCCCGGGTCGGAAGATGGGGGGGATGAGTCGGTAAGCGCCCTTATTTCCCCGGAATCCCTGGTAACTGTGGTCGCCGGTGGAGGTGGTGGCGCGTGGAGCCAGATCATTCCGACCTGGACCCACGGAGCACGAGCAAAGATAGTGACAAAACCGGTTTCGGTCTAAATCTGCGAAACTAGTCAGATTCCCGGAATTGTTGGAAGTTCCGGGGTCTTGGAGGCGTATGTGAGTACAGAATCGAAAATTCGAGTGCTGGACCCGACGGGTCAGCCGACGATAGTTCAGCAGGGGATGGCTGACAGGCCTGACACGCTGGACGGTGCAGTAATCGGTTTGATGGCGAACAATAAGCTCAATTCAGAGCCGCTGTTGGAAGCGATCTACGATGTTCTGGCTGAGCGATTTGAACTCGGTGGACGGGTCGCCGTGAATAAGGGCGATGCCAGCCGGCCGGCGGATCCCGGGGTGCTGGATGGGATCGCATCCGATGTGGATGTGGTCATCACGGCCAACGGGGACTGAGGAAGCTGCTCATCGTGCAGTGTGCACGATTCAATTCAGCTGGAGCAGCGTGGCATCCCGAGCATCGCTATTTGCACGGAGCCGTTTGAGTCCGGGGCGAGGGCGATGGCGAAGTTGGGTGGGATTCCTGACTACCCGTTCGCTTTGATTCCGCACCCCATCGGTAGCCTTGACGAGGCCGGGTTGCGCGGTAGAGCGATCGAGGCGTTGCCCCAGGTAATCGCATCATTACTCGCACGGCAATGACGAATTGACACAGGGGTACAAGCCCCGGTATCGATGACTTTGATATGAATATGATCCGCCCGCGCTACTGCGCGGGCGGATTGCGTTAGGAGGATCAATTGGCGAGGTTGCCAGAACTCTCAGACCGGGAGGCCCTGTCCGCAGAGGCGAAGATCGCATATGACTCCATAGCCGGATCACGTGGCAGCGTGCGAGGGCCGTTTGCCATGCTGCTCCACAGCCCGGAGGTCGCTCAGCGTGCCGCACATCTCGGCGCATATCTACGCTTCGGATCGCAGTTGCCGGATGCCGAAAGAGAGCTGGCGATAATAACGACAGCCCGGGTGTTCGACTGCGCGTATGAATGGGCCGCGCACGCGAAGATCGCCAAAGATGTCGGTGTAGAAGACGAAGTGATCGACATCGTTGCTAACCGCAAATCTATATCCGGATTATCTGATGACTACGCGAACGTCGTGCGGTTTGCACGGGAGCTGCTTGAGGACAAACGGGCTTCAGATGAAGCGTTCGATGCCATCAAGGCACGCTTCGGCGAAAGCGGCGTGACAGAGCTCACGGCAACCGTCGGTTACTACTCGATGATCGCGTGTGTCCTGAACGCGACGGAGATAGAACCGCCCGCCGGTTCGCCGGTACTGCCCTGAATGAAGACGCATGTGGATTGCGGGATCATCAAAGTCCCGTAATCCACCAGGCTTCCGCTGCGAGCCTGTTTTAGAGGCTCTTCAGGAATGTGATCAAGTCGTTGATCTCGCCTTCCGGCAGGTTCCCGAAGGTTCCCGGCATAGCGTTCGCGAAGCCATCTACGATAAATGCGCCGGGGGCTTTGATGGCCTCATTCAGGTACTCGTCTGCTGACTGACCTGCCACACGCGTTCCTGCGCGCTCTCCGATTCCGGCGAGACCCGGTCCAACCACATCGTTTTCGCCCGTTGAGTGACATGCGACACAGGCGTTAGCGGCAAAGACCTCTTCGCCGCTCGCCACGGCTGGGTCCGCATCCGCTTCATCGGAGGGATCCGGTGTATCTATCGTCACGAGGGTCGGGATCGGAGTTACCGGGTTTCCGGAGTCTGCATGTTCGCTATCGGAACTGCATGCGGCGAGTGCGATAACGATGACCAGTGCCGATACAACAAGTAGCGGCGTAACGCGGGAGAACGGCGACAGGCGCATTAACTGATACCCCATATTTATGACCGACCGCAGCCAGACCGGCGCGGGTACGTGCGGTCACGTTACTTGAGGGTTTTCGATCGCGGTAGGTGAGAACGCGTCAATAGATTCCCGTAAAACGCTATTAGTAGTCGTATAGCGATTTATTTCACGAATTCCTCACGTCGTCCTCATTCTCCTTCATGGCTACATCACCATCCGCGGCAGAAGGTGTCGTCCAAACCACATCTGACTTCATCCGGTCAGACGGTGGTTACGAATCTAAAAGGTTCCGGGAGGCCTAATTTGCCCAGCGGCAGACCCGTGTCGCCATTCGACCAATTCACCACCGGCGAGGCATCGTTCGTGGTGGATCATGAGTTTCGAGTCACGCGTTGGTCCACGGGCGCTACGGAACTTCTCGGAATTGATCAAAGAGAAGCCCTGGGTAAGCGGTGTTATGAGCTCCTCAATGGCTCCGATGCACGTAATCCCGGTCTTTGTGGTCGAGATTGCCCGATAGTAACCGGCACCCGTCGGAAACCTGATGTTCCAGATATGGACATGCTTGGCCGGTGCTCCAATGGGTCTTACCGCTGGTTGAACATGACCACCCTTGTCCATGAACCGGCCGGTCGATCGCGTCGGGGTTCAAATGGGGCACGACAGATCATGCATCTGTTGCGGGATGTGACGGACAAGCGATCAGTTGAAGAGTTCGCGCGGGTATCCGCAAGCGCCATACGCGCGGCCCGCCCACCCGGGATTTCTCTCAACGCCGCTACAGGCGAAGAAGTGCCCATCGGCGATCCACTTGACCACCAGGCGGAAGACGTAGCACACACCCCGCAACTCTCACGCCGGGAACTTCAGGTGCTACGCCTGCTGTCCCACGGAGCGTCCACCAAAGAGATGGCGGACACCCTTGGCGTGGCGCCGGTCACCGCTAGGAATCACGTATCGAGGCTCCTCAATCGTCTCGGAGTTGGAACACGTCTTCAGGCCGTCATTTATGGCGCCCGGGCGGGACTCATTTGATGGCGTTGATGAATTCGCACCTATCGGCGGCGGTGGGTGGTCAATAGTTTCTTTTAGGGAATTTCAACTGCTAACAGTCGTCCTTGAAACGACGAAACGATCTTTATCCAAAGAAATGACAGCCCAGTGAATCACGCCCAGCTAGTTACACAGAGAAGCTCTACCGAGGGAGGCCTGGTGAGTGATTAATCGGGATACCGTTACCGTCGGGATCATCTGGATCATAGCGACGGTGCTCGTCGAAATTGGATTCACTCAAGTAGATATCTTCCCCGCTGCGGCATCGGAAGAGGCTGTGATTGTTGACGATGCGTTCAACTTCCTGACCTACCTGGCGATTCCGATATTTACCTTCATCTTGATAGCGCTGGTCTACAGCGGTTTCAAGTTCAAGAACAAACCCGAGGCCGAACCAATAGACGGTGGCACGCGGGAAGATGGCCCCCCGGTCCGGACGCACCGAACCTGGGTCTGGGGATGGATGGTGGTCACGTCAGCGCTCGTCGTCACCGTCATCATCCATCCGGGTCTCACAGGCCTAAACGAGGTGGACGAGATCGCCCAGGAAGACAACCTGGAGCTCGTGATTGAAGCCACCGGTGTCCAGTGGGCCTGGACCTTCACCTACCCGGATCAGGGTCTAACGACCAACGAACTCGTGTTACCGCTCGACACCCATGTCCGGTTCGACGTGAAGGCGGTCGATGTACTGCACTCGTTCTGGATTCCGGCATTCCGGACCAAGATCGACGCAGTTCCGGGTCTCACGACCCAGATCCACGCCAACATCACGGAGCTGGGAAATTATGACGACGACGTCAACTTCCGGGTCCAGTGCGCGGAGCTGTGCGGACGAGATCACGCAATCATGCGGTCCACGGTTGAAGTAGTGGAACGCGAAGAGTTCAACGAGTGGGTTCTTGCGCAGCAGTAACGGGCTGCATAAGACACCTACGGGTATCAATACGACGATGAATTACTACAACTTTAGGAGTGAGGCATGACGGCCCTGATACCTCTGGGTCGAGCGATCCTCTTTGCAATCATCGGGTTCTTGATCGGTGCCGGGCTTTCCGCTGCGCTGGTGGAGGTGTCCGGTCGCGAGGAGATGAAGGAGCCGGTGATAGCCGGTGGTTATCTAATCGCTTTGATCGGCTGGCTCTTCGGGATTGGCGTCTGGGGTGGCTGGGTCAGGGAGTGGTTTGGCGCTTCGATCAAATCGTTCGATGCCCATGGCTGGAAGCGCTATTTTGGCTTCTCCACGGACCACAAAGTAATCGGCGTTCAGTACGGCGCAACGATGGTCGTGATCCTGCTTCTGGCGGGCGCACTGGCCATGCTGATGCGGATCGAGCTGGCCGACTCTGATAGCAACCTCCTCTCCAGCACTGACTACAACACCGTAATGAGCTTGCACGGGATCATGATGATCGCCGTGGCAGTCGCCGCCCTCATGGGTGGATTCGCCAACTACGTGATGCCCCTGATGATCGGGGCGGACGATGTTGCGTTCCCGAGGCTTAATGCCTTGAGCTACTGGATAGTTCCTCCGGTAGCGGTGCTTCTGCTTCTCACACCCGTGTTTGGCGGCATGGATACCGGATGGACCGCATACCCGCCTCTGGCGTCACAGGGATCTACCGGGAATCTGTTGTTCTTGATGGCGTTCGCGACCTTCGGGATATCGTCCATCCTCGGTGGGCTGAACTTCATCGCTACCATCATCACGATGCGCGCTCCGGGAATGACCTGGAGTCGGCTGCCGATCTTCGTGTGGGCGGTATTTGCTGCCTCACTGATCTCATTGACCGCCACCCAGTTTGTTGCGTACGCACTGCTCATGGTCATCTTTGAGCGAGTGTTCGGGATGCACTTCTTCGACGGGACCATCGGCGGCGACGCCATCCTGTTTGAGCACGTGTTCTGGTTCTACTCACACCCGGCTGTGTACGTCATGATCCTGCCTGCCTTCGGGATAGAGCTAGAGATCCTCAGCCACTTCGCCCGCAAACCGGTCTTTGCTTACAAGTGGGTGGTCAGGGCATTCTTCTCGATCGTCGCGTTGAGTTTCGTGGTGTGGGCGCACCACCTGTTCACCAGCGGAATGAGCGGAGAGCTTCACGGCCCGTTCATGGTCCTGACAGAGTTAATTTCCATCCCGACAGGGGTCGTATTCCTGGCCGCTATAGGAACCATATGGCGAGGTCGCTTGTGGATGAAGACGCCCATGCTTTTCGCTATGGGCGTCATAGCTAACTTCCTGATAGGAGGCCTGACCGGGTTGTACCTGGCGGACGTCGTGACGGACCTGAACTTCCAGGACACCTACTTCGTGGTGGCGCATTTCCACTACACGATCGTGGGTGGCGAGATCTTCGCCATGATGGCGGCGATCTACTACTGGTACCCCAAGGTCACCGGCCGGATGTATAACGAGACACTCGGCAAGATCCACTTCATCGGCATGTTCGTCCTCTACAACGTGACCTTCATACCGATGTTCATTGTGGGGTCAAAGGGAATGAACCGCCGGGTGGCCAACTACCCGGAGGAGTTCGAGAGCCTGAACCTGTTCATAACGGGTGCGGCGTTATTGCTCGGACTGGCGTTCCTTCCCTTCGTTTACAACATGGTCAACTCATGGATTCGCGGTCGGAAGGCCGGCGACAACCCGTGGGGTGCCCGGACGCTTGAATGGCAAACAAGTTCGCCTCCCCCTGAGGAGAACTTCGAGACGCCGCCGGTAATCCTTGAGGACCCGTACGGCTACGGCGACCCGGACGCGAAGCATTTCGAATTCCCGGATGCTGCCGGGCATACGCCTCAGCCCGTGGGAGGAGACGACTAATGGCCGCAGATTCGCACGCAGGAGAGTCACAGGGAACTCAGAACAAACGAGGCCTGATCGTTCTGGTCATCCTCGCCGTTCTGACGGTGGCGGAGTTCTTTGCCGCCATCTGGTTTGAGGATGCTCTGCAGTTGATTCTTCTCGGGATCAGCGCTGTGTTGAAGGCGCTTGCTATAGCGCACTACTTCATGCACTGGCGCCAGATTCTGGACCACATCGGTGACATTGCGGCCGGTGACGCCGAAGTGGACGAGGATTAATAACTATGGCAATGACAGACCTCCTACACGCAGACCTTCACGAGAAATACGGAACGAAGGCGTACTCGTCGCTGACGATGCACCGGCTGGGTCTCTGGCTGTTCATCATCTCGGACGCGTTCTTCTTCGCAGCGCTGATCTCAAGCCGCTACTTCGTTGACGGTACCAGCCGGCCAGACACGCTCATTCAGGAGCTTGGACTTGTACTGACGGCCGTGTTGCTGCTCAGCAGTCTCAGCGCTTATCGCGCAGAGGTTGCGGCCTCACACGGCGATACCGAGGGCGCGAAGCGATGGATATTGCTAACGATCCTTGCAGGGCTGGTTTTCCTCGGCGGCGTGGTGTTTGAGTGGTACGAAGCGTTCCATGATTTCCCGCCCAGCACCGGGTTCGGGACGACGTTCTTTACGCTTACGGGTATCCACACGACGCACGTTATTAGCGGGATCATCCTGCTGGCGTTCGTGTATCGCCGTGCGGCTCGCGGCG
>JABIGL010000077.1 GCA_018650185.1 Chloroflexota bacterium | reverse complement strand
CGCCATGCGCAGGTCACCTAGAGGATTCAGGGCCTGGTACAGGACGTGGAAGTGGTGTGTGTTGTTCTCCGGCGTGATCATCTCATAGACGTATGCGAGACGACCGATTTCGATCCGCAGCCCTGTCTCTTCGAAGGTCTCTCGGATTGCGCAATGCGCCCATGTCTCTTCATCGTCCACACGACCACCGGGCGTCCACCACTTGAGGCCTAGATCGCTATCGCTCTGGACCAGGAGTATCCCGCCGTCACGCGTTATCAGTGCACCAGAACGAATTCGGTGTCGCACCTTAAGAGCCCTCTGTCCCGGTGATGGAGGATCTGGGTGAGGGACTGTGGAATGGCACCGAGCCCATTAAAGACCTGACAACGCCAGCGTCGTCACGACCTCTGCTTCGATGTCGATCACCCGGATCAGGTGGTTGTTGGTATCGGCTACGTATATCCGGCCATCGGCGTATGCCAGCCCTGCAGGTTCATCGAAACTGGCGTCTGCGGACGGACCATCATCCCGGCCACGCTCTCCTGAACCGGCGATAGTCGTAACGACGCCGGTGGTGAGGTTCAGCCGCTTGATCTTGTGGTTGTAGGAGTCGGCCAGGTAGAGAACTCCATCGCCCACGGTGATGCCCTGGACGTGTTGCAGCAGCGCAGCGGTCCAGACGTCATCATCGTCACCGAAGTCGAACAACCCGGTTCCGACCAGCGTACTGACACGCGGCAGCGGCCCGGTATCAGCTTTGCGGATCGAGCTGGTCTCGCTGTCTGCGAAGTAGAGGTCTCCGTCCAGCACTTGTAGCCCGTATGTCTGCGCCAACTCGGCTTCTGCTATCGGACCATCGACGATGTTCTCACGCCCGTTCCCTGCGTAGGGAGCGATGGTGTTGCGCTCAAGGTTGTGTGCCCAGATCTGGTGGAATCCGGCCTGTGCGCTGTACAGAACGCCATCGTGGAGGGCGAGGTCGTACGGCGAGTTGAGTGGGTTGGCAAGAGGGTTGCCACCCTTGTGGCGGATGAGCGACTGCTCACCGGTACCTGCGATGGTGGACAGAGTGCGGTCGGCAAGGTTGGCCTTGCGCACCATGTGGTTCTCGGCGTCCGCTATGTAGATGGTGTCTCCGTCGATCTCCATGCCCTGCGGCCGCCACATAGACGCGCTCTCAAACGCGCCGTCAGATCGCCCGACCTCGCCAGAGCCGATAACGTCCTGAACGACCCCTTCAAGGTCGGTAATGAGAATCCGATTGTGGTTGGAGTCTGCGATAAACAATCGGCCCGAGTCGATCTCTATCTTGCCGGGGTAGGCGAGTGGGCGTGCTGCCTCTTTGGCCGCTTCAAGTTGGAAGGGGAGTGGCGTGGGGTTGATTAGCTCCGCACGCTTGAACTCGGCCGTCATGTCTCCGATGAGCTGGTCGAAATTCTCGAACGGAAGCTCGCCCTCATGCTTGCCGAGGACGTTCCCACGCGGGTCGATGAACATGATCGTTGGCCAGGCACGGATGCCCCAGTTCTTCCACACCTTGAAATCGGCATCGTTCACTACCGGGTGCTGGATGTCGTAGCGGAGCACGGCGCTGCGGATGTTGTCCGTGTCCTTCTCCGTCGTGTACTTGGCCGAGTGGACGCCGAGGACTACAAGCGAGTCTTTGTACTTTTCTTCGAGTTTCCGCAACTGCGGAAATAGGTGCATGCAGTTAATTCAGCAGTAGGTCCAGAAGTCCATAACGACGAGTTTGCCGCTGAGGTCTTCCCACGAGAGGGCGCTGGCGGTGTTCAGCCAGTCGAGTCCCTCAGGAAATGGCGGCGCTGGAACGTTGCCGTCGTAACGAGTCTCGGCCTGGGACATGGCAGCCTCAAATGTTCAGGTATGAGCGGTTTTGCGGAGTGGACATTGTGACACGGGTTTGTCGTGTGTCGAACGGATTCACGAGAAAGCAATTTTGATATGCGTGTATGTCATAAGTATATGCGTATTTGTCATGTAATTAGCACTCGCACACAGAATTAATGAATCATTCCAACCTCAAATTTCCAGACGTTCGGCAATCTGCACGTAGATAAGGTCATCAACATTCGAATCGATTTCCGTAGCGCTGCGATCGCTATCGCCGCGTTGACAGTGGGATTGGCCGCAGCGTGCGCATCGTCGGGCGGTTCGACACCGACGCTGGTTATCGGCGGGATCCCTGACCAGGATGTTTCTTTGCTTGAGAAGCGGTTCGATGGGGTCGCGGATCTACTTGCTGCCGAGCTTGGAATCGATGTCGAGTATCGACCTTCGGTGACATACGCGGCTCTGGTAGCCGGATTCCGACATGGCGACGTGGGGCTCGCATGGTTTGGTGGTTTGACCGGGGTCCAGGCGCGGATTGCAGATCCCGGGTCGGAAGCGATTGCCCAGCGGCCAAAGGACCAGGAGTTCCGTTCCGTCTTCATCGTTCGGTCCGGGATACAGGCCGAGACTATTGAGGATCTGACGGGACTCTCGTTCACCTTCGGCAGTGAAAGTTCCACTTCTGGACACCTGATGCCGCGGTTTTACCTGACAGAGGCCGGGCTCGATCCCGAGGCCGACTTCGATGGCCGACCGTCTTACTCAGGCTCTCACGACAAAACCTGGAAACAGGTCGAGGCCGGTGCCTTTCAGGCGGGTGCGCTCAATGAAGCTGTGTGGCAGCGGGCGCTAGATGAACAGAACGTGGACACATCGAAAGTTCGAGCCCTGGCCATTTCACCGTCGTACTTTGACTACCACTGGGTGGCGGGTTCCCGGTTGGACGCCAGATACGGCGAGGGGACCGTGGACAAGATTCGCAGTTTTCTCACGGGACTCTCATTAGACGACACGGAAGCCGCCGAGACCCTGGGACTATTTCAGACCGACGGGTTTATCGAATCAGACAACGACAACTATTTGGCTATTGAAGACACGGCGCGGCAACTGGGGCTGGTGGAATGACTATCGCCGGACCGGACGCTGTCCCGTCTTGCGAGATACGGGACTTAAGTTACCGGTATGGATCGGTGGCCGCGCTGCATGACATCTCAATTCGCATACAGCCCGGTGAATCGGTGGCGCTTATCGGACCGAGTGGCGCCGGTAAAACGACGCTGCTCCGGTTGATAGCCGGGTTATTTCACCCAAAGGTTGGAGTCGTTCATCTTATGGGACATCCGATCGCCGATATGAGGCCGGGTCGGAAGCTGGCTGAACTCGTGGGGATGATGCAGCAACAACTCGACCTGATCCCGCAGTTGGCGGTGAAACACAACGTTCAGGCGGGATATCTAGGCCGGTGGGGGATTCTCCGTTCACTTGCGGCCCTCGCGCTGCCGATCGAATCGCCTTCCGCCCGGGATGCTGCGCGAAGAGTTGGATTGGAAGATCGGTTTACGACCCGCGTTGGGCGGCTATCGGGAGGTGAACAACAACGGGTGGCGCTGGCAAGACTGGTTGCGCAAGACCCGTACTTGTACCTCGCCGATGAACCGGTCTCCGCGCTCGACCCCGCCCTTGCAGACGACCTTCTTGCGCTGCTCCGGGAAGTAGTGATCAACCCCGACGGTGACAAAGAAATTCTGCGTACGGTGATAGGGAGCGTCCATCAGCCAGAGTTGGCGCTCCGCCACTTTGACCGTGTTATCGCGTTGAAGGCAGGACGAATAGCGTTCGATAAACCTTCAGATGATGTGTCTGAATCGGACCTTGAGCGGTTGTATGAACTTGGGTCTCGGTCGACGGATTCAGAGCCAGAAACTGCAACGAGATGATCGCCGGGGGACTTGCTCGTCCACCGGGGCGTGGAATCAGGCGACTCGCCTCGTTAGAAAAGCGACTGGTCCTCACCCTGATAATCCTGGTCGCCGTTATCTGGACCGCTGCGGCAACCTTTCGGCCGGGTGAGTTTATTCATACCGGGGGGCTGAATGCCCTCATAGAGATTGGATCTTCGGCGTTCACTCCTGACCTTGGCGGAGAGACGCTCCGACTGACGACTATCGCCGCGTTTCGGACGTTGATGTATGCCGTAGCGGGGATGTCCATAGCGCTTCTAATCGGCATCCCACTGGGGATCGTGGCCAGCGGGACATTATTCCAAAGCCGGTTGACCCGGTACTCAATAGTCCTTGTCACTCGGGGCTTTCTGGCCGCATTCCGGGCGGTGCACGAGATCGTCTGGGCGGTGCTATTCGTGTTCGCCCTAGGATTGTCCCCGGTTGCAGGGGTTCTTGCCATAGGAATTCCTTACGGAGGAATCCTCGGCCGGATAATCGCCGAACGGATCACGGATGCGCCGGAGCGTCCCCTGGACGGGTTACGGGTGGCAGGTGCGTCGTCGTTCCAGGTGCTTCTTTACGGGAGATTACCTTTTGCCGCGCCAGATTTGATCAGCTATCTGTTCTATCGGCTCGAATGTGCGGTTCGTGCCGCGGCAGTCCTGAGTTTTGTGGGATTGGGAGGGCTGGGATTCAGGATCACCATCGCACTGGATGATCTCCGGTACGACCAGGCCTGGACGTCGATCTACGCGCTGGTAATTCTCGTTGCGGCGATCGACATATGGTCCGCTCAGGTCCGGAAGCGGTTGCTGTGAGTAGCGAACGAACCGAAGTCAGAACGGACTCGCCCGCCCAGCTAAGACGAGTTCAACAGGGTACGCGCGATTGGAAGGGGCCGCTGGGGATGGGGTTCGTGGCGTGGTCCCTCATGGCGTGGATGGCGCTGGGATTCACCGGGTGGATCTGGGTGTATCACGATGGCGGCAGATTGGGAGATGTTTTTTCAGGAGCGGCGTGGGCCGGAGTTTCCGGTTTCGTTCAGGATCTTGCCGGTAGTGGGGGTGCGAATACACCGGCCTTCATGAAAGGTGCGGAGTGGGAAAATGCACTGGATCTGGCCCTTGAGACACTTCAAATGTCGGTACTTGCCACTGCGATAGCCGGTATCGGAGCGCTCGTTACGATTCCGTTCGCCGCATCCAACCTGACGCACGGGGATTTATCCAGGTTCGGTCGAGTCACCGGTGCCACTGTGTTTGGTGTCACGCGGCTGACTTACATCTTGACCCGCGCAGTGCCGGAGCTCGTGTGGGCGTTGATGATTGTGTTTGTTCTGCAGGCGGGTGTGCTGGCGGGTGCGGTCGCTCTCGGGATCCACAATTTCGGAGTATTGGGCCGACTTGGCGCCGAAATCGTGGAAGACATCGACACCCGGCCGGTTCGAGCGCTTCGTTCGAGCGGGGCCGGAAACGTGCAGATAATGTTTTACGGCGTGCTGCCGCAAGTGTTGCCGCAGTTCATCACCTTCCTGTTGTATCGCTGGGAGGTGATTATTCGGACAACGGCCGTCGTCGGATTCGTCGCCGCTTCCGGTCTTGGTTACCAGTTCAGACTGGATTTCGCGTTCTTCAGATACACCGACGTAGCGCTTTTATTGATCGTGTATATCATCCTGGTCTGGATGGTTGACCTGGCATCAGCCGGGCTCCGCCGTCTCGCACAATAACTTCGGGTCGCCTAATTTCGGTCTACGCGCTGTCGTCCATGTAACGGTCTATCGCCCAGCGATCATCGACACCGCGTCGCCAGATGATGATGTAGCCACCGTTGTGGGTGCTGGACTCGGTTCCATCCAGCGGGGCGAGTATCGCTGTGAAGCGTGCCTTCTCGACCGCCCAGTTCTCAGCAAATCGGACCTCCGGGTCTGAGACGCTGATCTGGTACTGGTAGGACTGGAATATGTTTTCAAGCCAGCCGGATATGGCGGTCCAGCCCTCAAGTGCAGGTTCGTTGTCAGGGATCCACACTGCGCCGGGCATGAAGAGGGAACCGAGGCGGGCCACTTCCCCTGCGTTCATAAAACGGATCCAGTCCAGCCGAAGGCTCTGGACTTCCGACAGGTCGTAATGGTTGAGCACCGAGGGCCTTTCTTTGGATTGGGCTGGGTTCGAGTGTGGCGCACGGAACGCTGCGAGATTCTTCACTTCGCTCAGAATGAATGACAGCTGAGGCTCTGCGTCCCATATCGCCGCTCGGTAGGGCCTAGCCTCCGACGGCTTTGAGGTAGGCTCGGCCGGAGGCTGCGATGAGATTCTGGCTGTGGGTGTAGTGGTAGAGGATGCCCTGTTTTACGTGTTCCGCTGCTGCCGCGGCTTCACCTGGCGTTCCCGATGATTTTCCGGCGGCGTGGATCTTCTCAAAGGCGGCGGAAATAGCGTTCTGTACATCGGGATGGCTCCGGTCTCCCGGGTGGCCGAGAGACTGCGACAGATCGGACGGGCCTACGAAGAACACGTCGACTCCCTCGGCCTCGAGAATGTCGTCCAGATTATCCAACGCTTCTTTGTCTTCGATCTGTACGCATATCAGCGTCTCGTCGTTGAGCGCTTTCACCATGTCTGGACCATCACCCAGAAAGCCGTAATCACCGGCGCGGGTCCCACGTGCCAGCCCACGCATCCCCTCCGGGGCGAACTTTACTGCGCGCACAGCGGCTTCGGCGTCGGCCTTCGTAATGACGTGAGGAATCTGGACCCCCATACAGCCGCGGTCCAGGTATTTGGCAATCAGGTCAGGACGATTGACCTCTGGTCGGACTATCGGAGCCATTCCGTGTCGTTCTGCTGCCAGTGCCAGAACCTCAACGTTTTCCGCCGTCATGGAGCCGTGCTCGCAGTCGATCAAGACCCAGTCAAATCCCAGCAAACCGATGATCTCCACGAGGTGCGGCGATGGAAACATGATCGAGATTCCAAATACCGGCTCACCGGCCTTGATCTTCGCTTTCATCTTGTTTTTGAGCACTTGTGAAGTTCCTTTGGTGGATCTGGGCGATTTGGTCTGGCGAACGGGTCATTGACGGTTCTGTGTCGTGTTGGATCGATGCCGCGTTGCTGAGGGATCTCCGACTACGCTCGGGATTACCGACTTCCTGGCGAACCAACCCCCGGTGGCGGGATTATCTCACCGACCCAAGCTTCGTGGGACGGCGTTCAAGACGCCAATCGGCGCCCAATTTCAAACGTGGCTACACGGCTGGACTGTTGACACTCGAAAGAGGCTCGCCCAAACTCGGTCGCTATTGTTAAAAAAATAACTAACCATCGTGAGCGGTAACAGGATCGCTCGTGTATGTGTAAAGGGAGTTGGCCGGAGCCATGAAACTAGCCTCACGGATGAGTATCCTCGGCACTGAGACAGCGTTTGAGACGCTGGCGAAGGCACGAGCACTCGAGGCAGAGGGCCGGACCATCATCCACCTTGAGATCGGTGAGCCAGACTTTGACACGCCTGCGCATGTGTCGGAGGCAGGAAAGAAGGCGATCGATGAGGGTTTTACGCACTACGGGCCATCGGCAGGGTTGCCGGAGGCACGTAAGGCTGTCGCTGAGTTCGTGTCAAAGCGGATGGGCTATGAGGTCAGCCCGGACAACATCGTCGTAGCGGCCGGCGGCAAGCCGATCATGTTCTACACGATGCTCGCCCTGATCGAAGAGGGCGACGAGGTGATCTACCCGAATCCCGGATTCCCGATCTACGAATCGATGATCAACTTCTCAGGCGGCACAGGCGTTCCGCTTCAGTTGAACGAAGAATCCGGATTTACGGCGGATATCGATGATCTTGAGTCGAAGATCACTGAGAAGACCAAGCTCATTGTTGTCAACTCACCCAACAATCCCTGCGGAAGTGTGATCCCACACTCCGACCTGGAGCGAATCGCAGCACTCGCGATCGAGAACGATCTACTGGTCTTGAGTGATGAGATATATCACGACTTCTACTTCCAGGGTGAACACACTTCTATCACGCAGATCCCGGGGATGCGGGAGCGGACGATCATCCTGGATGGCTTCTCCAAGAGCTACGCAATGACCGGATGGCGGCTCGGGTGGGCGGTACTTCCTGATGCGTTGGTCGAGCCGTACACGCGGTTGACCACTAACTCGGTCTCGGCGGCAGCGTCGTTTACGCAGATCGCTGGTGTGGCTGCACTTGAGGGTGACCAGCAGCCGGTCGTGGACATGGTTGCTGAGTTCAAGAAGCGCCGCAGTGTCGTTGTCGATGGCCTGAACTCGATAGACGGCGTCACCTGCCGCACGCCGGACGGAGCGTTCTACGCATTTCCGAATATCCGTGGCACAAATATGACGAGCCAGGAATTTGCGGACGCCTGCATGTATGAGGCCGGCGTTGCATTGCTGCCCGGTACCTCGTTCGGTAAGTACGGTGAGGGTTACGCACGGCTGTCGTTTGCCAACTCGGAAGAGAACCTCTTGAAGGGTATTGCGCAGATCAAGGACATGCTAGCGGCGCGCAAGTAATCGCTGTCCCGATTTTCCGGCGCTCGCCAGAAAATCGGGACGAACTTCGCTTGGCCGAAAGTCCGCCTTAGGTGAGTCACCTATTCCGACGAACCACCTAATTTGCGAAGCACCCACCCTGAGGCTCTCGAAGGGCGGGGTCCGGCGAAGTCGCTTGATTGCAGTGACTGGTGCGCCGTGAACGCCGATCCGCTCGTTACTGGAGACCCGGATTGAAGATCCCCATCTGCATGATGTCGTTGTAACTGCCATTGAGCTTTCGAGCCTTGCGTCGGGTGCCTTCCTCAACGAACCCGGCGCTTCGATAGAGACGGATGGCGATCTCGTTGTCGGTGAACACAGATAGTTCAACGCGTTCGTATCCCGAGTCCCAGGACCAGTTAAGGGCGTCGTCAAGCAAACGCCTTCCGAGGCCTCGACCGCGGTAGTCAGGCAATAGACCCATTCCGATGTGGGCAACGTGAGTGAAACCTTCGTCCGTTTGGTGAGTCGTGGAGCACCAACCGATTACCCGGTCGTTGGTAACGGCGAGCGTGATATGACCGCTGATGTCGTTGATAGCGACTACGTAGTCACGTGTCTCATTCATGGTGGGGGCGTTGACTATGCCGATGTATCGACGCTCTCGGGCGACAGCCGACACACAGGAATTGTAGCTCTCGTAAAGCGCCTGAGTTGGCTGTGTAAACGTTATCTCGTCCATTTTCCTGCCTCTGGGGAGCTCAGGTCCCAACTGTACCCACGTTATCCGGGAATGCCGTCTCGCCTTTAGCCCTGATCACGCCGTACTCGGTCATCATCGCCGTTGAGTTGGATTTGGCGATATTTCTGAGGACATGTTTCGTTGCATCAGCCACCTGCTTGACCGGCGCTTCGACCACGACTTTGGGCGTCCCGTCGAGCAACCCCCAGTAGGGCGGTAACTCGTCTCGTCGCATCAGACCTGACGGAGTCATGAGGTAATGACAGTGCGCCGTCCTCAGGAACCCCGGGTCTCGGAATTTGGTGCTGAAGCTAGATACGCGCCGCGCGTGGTTGTCGCGCTTTTTCTTTCGATTGTTGTGGTTGGCGAGTGCCTGCCGGTAAGCCGGATCTGACTCTAGATCACTAACGCCTGAAGACGTCGCGTACTCGGCCGCCGCCTCAAGAACGCTGCCGGTGAACTGAACCGTGTCCTCCATGGTTGGACCCCGACCAGCCAGTCGGGCCAGGTCATCCGAATCGTTGTCGTCCCGCGCCTTGTCGCCCCGCGATGCCTTCACTTCTATCGCGTAAACGCGATTGTCAGGCCCAACTCCGACGACGTCGACCACTCGGCCGCCCGGGCCTTCCAGTCTGACCTCGAAGCCGATGGCGCGGCATTCGGCCTGGCTGTAAAGCCACTCCCAGGCTGCCCATTTGAGATGGTAGGTGGTGAGATTGTCGCTGGCGCGATGGAAGGGACGTTTGTTGTGCAGCATTGATGAGACGCTATGGAGGGAATACTGAATCGTAAATATCGGAATTCGCAAATTAGCACAATTGTTCCAAAACGCGTATTAAATGTCGCATGCACCATTTAGAACAAACGTGCTAGATTCGAATTATTCCGGTGATGGCCCCCCCAATCACCGACCCCGGAGATATCGCTTCTTCGGGCAGTCCGGAACCGCCCCCTGTGTTACGGACCGAAAAACGAGCGACGGGATTCAGCATCGCCCCCCCGAAGGCTGATCCCGTCGCTCGTTTCTTTTTCAGGCAACAGTTGGTCGCGCTAGGGGCTGGATCACGATCTGTCATAGCCTTCACCCTTGGTCTTGGCAGATTGAGGGGACCTGACCGGACGTATATTCGACGTAATCCGGGATATCAAAGTGATAAGACCACTCATCCCGATGTGCTAGGGGTACGTCACGAGTCTGCGTGTAGCTTCTTCGACCGCCGCTTCAACTCCCTCATCGTCAGCTATTTGGCAAGTTGTTTGTTGGCTTTGGACCGGATTATTGGAGTTCGAACAACTCGTCGTTTTCAGCGCAATCAATCCCGAAAATCCTT
>JABIGL010000053.1 GCA_018650185.1 Chloroflexota bacterium | reverse complement strand
CCCGCCACAGCTCCGGTTGCAGCGCCAACGGCGCTCGCCTTGCCGTTCTGAAGGTAGGACAGGATTACCCAGGTCATTGCCGCCACTGCCGCCGCAACGTTGGTCACCAGGAATGCGTTGACCGCAACCCCGTCCGCAGCCAGACCGCTTCCGGCGTTGAAGCCGAACCAGCCAAACCACAGGATGCCAGCGCCGAGAATGACGTAAGGCACGTTGTGCGGCTCAACGCCACGGTCTACACCGCGTCGCTTGCCGACCATCCATGCTGCTGCAACCGCTGCAACACCGGCGTTGATGTGGACCACAGTACCACCAGCAAAGTCAGCGGCGCCCATCTCAAGAATCCAGCCGCCGTCGCCCCATACCCAGTGAGCGATGGGTGCGTATACAACCGTGATCCAGATGACCACAAAGATCAGATAGGTGCTGAACTTAAACCGTTCAGCGATGGCGCCGGTAATCAGCGCCGGAGTGATGATGGCGAACATCATCTGGAAAACGGCAATCATCATGGAGTCGTAGCCACCGTCTGGCCCAACTTCAGGATCGACATCCTGGAATCCCAGGTAGTCAAAGTTTCCTATGAAGGAGCCGTCGCCTCCAAAGGCCAGGGAGTATCCCCAGAGTAGCCAGACAACACTGACGACACCCATCGCCGTGAAGCTGTACATGATCATGTTGATCGCGTTCTTACCGCGGACAAGTCCGCCGTAGAAGAACGCCAGACCGGGCGTCATGAACAGCACCAGCGCAGACGCCATCAGCATCCATGCCAAGTTTCCAGAATCCATATCGGCCAACCTTCCTACGAACTAATTCAACCGTGCACCGGCCGTGGCACACGAACGATGGGCGTCACGTTATGGTCGGTATGTTTCGAAAATGTTACGCAGGCGTGACGGGGAAGTTACATCTGGCCATTTTTCGGGCGCGTGCGACGGATACCGAGTGGTAGTCGACCCAGAGAGGCCGTTACTTCAGGTCCGGCTTGCGCTAGCGACCGGTTTTGCTACGCACGGATCGGATCGCCGCCGCCGAACCGACAGCGATGAAGATCAGGGCCATGCCGCCATCTACCGGTGCACCGGGGGTGGCGAAGCAACCGCCTCCACTTGATCCCTCTTCAGGCTCGGCCGTAGGTTCGCCTGTCACTTCAGGAGTTGGTTCCGGCTGTGGGTCTGGTGCCGGAGTGGATGTCGGTGCAGCACCGATGTTGTCCAGCGTGTACGGAACGAATGTTGGTAGTGCGGATGCTGTTGGGGCGACAGTGAATTCCACGTCTTCGAGCGCGAAAGCCCCCACAGATTCTCGCCACAGGGCGTCCATTCCAGCCCGGTCCACCCCGTAGGTGGCGATCATCGCATCATCGAATCGGCGGCTCTGGTTGTATTCCGCCAGCAGCTCGGCCATCTTGCCGTCGCCAAAGTCTTCGACCATAAACCGAGCGACAGATTTACCGTGGCCGTAGCTGACTATCACCAGATCCGGGTCGCCTGGGAAGGTTCCAAGCGATGTCAGCGGGAGGATCCTGTTTGTGTCAATTCCCCATTCGAGATATCTGTCGTACGCCAGACCGGGGTCGATGTTCCCGTACTCCGCCAGACCCTCGTTAAGCCACGTCGGCACGGCACTTCGTGCACCACTTACCGCACGGCTTAGAAGGACGTGGGTTAATTCATGCGACATCGTTCCGGTCGCTCGGGAGCTGCCACCCTGCACCAGGACAGTGTTTTCTGGCGAGAAGGCCTGTCCTTCCGTGATCAACTCACGTGATATCGCTCCGCTCCGGGCTGCAGTCGCATCCGTCATCTCAGCGATGTTGTTGTACATCGTGACGTTGATGGGCGCTCCCTCGAATGGGATACCCAACACCGGTGCCATATTCTGAATGGTTTGAAGTGACGTATCCAGCATAGATTTTGCACGGGTAGTGACGGGGCCGTGGAAGTACACCGTGACGCCGCCTTCAGACACCGTGTCCCATTCAAACCGGGAGTCGGTCAACACGATCTGGCTAGGCTCGGACTCGTGCAGGTTTCCGCTCGAATCCAGCACCTCGATGGTGTACTCCATCGTCACGCCCGGTGGTAGATACCGGGCCAGTGTGTCCGTTCGGTAGAAAAGCTCCCCGCTTGCTGGAGCAGAGGTCGTGTACATCGCCGGTTCGCCAAACTCCAGATAGTCGTACTGGGTGGCGCGGCGACCGATGATGGAGAACCGGGCGGTGACTTCTTCCACGTCCCCGGTGACGTTGGCCTTGAATTCGACGCCGTCAGGGAGTTTGCTAACCGCCGAGTGGCTCAGGATCTCCACGGCCACTGTCGAGGTCTGGACCTGGGCATTAACCGGTGGTCCGAAACTGGATAGCAGGCCGAGCGCTATAAATACGGCGAGCGCGGCGGCAACATAAATCCGGCGGACGACAAACCGGGGCTGATCCTGGCCTATGTGTAGTTTCTGAGAAATGAATCTATTCATGGTGCGAAACGTGATACGTCGCCTTAGATGGAATGGGTTCGACGACTTCCGAAATTCGTATCAGGGCTACTCAATCGAGTTGACCGGCACTTCGCCACTCGGCCCAGAAACGGTACAGCGCGCTGAGAGGCGTTGCTATGGCGAGTATCCACAGTCCCCAATCCGGCTGACCGATCAGCAGAACCACAGACATCACCACAACCCGCTCGGGCCTTGTGGCGAATCCTGCGGTGCCCTTCATCCCAAGACCCTCGGCGCGGGCACGTACGTAGCTCACCATCATCGATCCGGCGAACGCTATGAAGGCGAGTAGCGCCAGCGTCTGGTCGAAGCTGTCGGCGCGCGTGTAGTAAATGAGGAGTCCCAGTAGTACGGCACCCTCGGCAACCCGGTCCATCACGGAATCCAGGAGCGCCCCGCGTTTGGACACCTGTCCCGTGCGACGGGCGATGCCGCCGTCCAGCATGTCGAAAGTTGACCCGACGATCACAAGTATCCCTGCGAGGACCCACCGTCCGTCGGCGGCAGCTGCTCCGGCACCTACCCCGATGGCGGTCCCTGTGAAGGTCGCCAGATTCGGCGTAAAACCGATTTTGTCCAGGGCGGCCGAAGCTGGTTCCTCAAACCATCTGGCTATTTTCCCGCGCAACGCATAGCGGGCGGTCTGAAGGCTGGGCACGCGGTGGTAGGGCCTTTCCGAAAATGTAGGCGATTTTCGCCAGACGTTTATTTCAGATTAAACAATACCGGCTAATCGGGGCCGGGAGGCGGCTTTATCGTAGTAATCGAGAACCTGTGTTGCAACGCTAGACCAGCGGTACTCGTAGGCCCGTGTTTGGCCGATCGTGCCCATCTCTGCGCGGCGTTGCGGGTCGTCGATCAGGGTTCTGATCGCTCCGCTGAGTGCAGCCGGATCACCAGGACGCGCCAGCAATCCTTCGTCGCCGTGACTGATGACGTCTCGATATCCAGCGATGTCGGATGCGACGATCGGTGTGCCGGAAGCCATCGCCTCCAGCAAAACGATTCCGAAGCTTTCGCCACCGGTCGCCGGGCTGCAAAAGATATCGGAGGACTGGTAGTAAGCGGGAAGGTCTTCGTCGGAAACGCTCTTGGCGAAAACCACGTCCGTGATGTTGCGTTCGCCCATCACGCGCTGGGATTCAGCGTCGGGCTCTCCGGGGCTGACCACGGTCAGCTTTAGTCCCGGGTAATCCCACTTGAGATCGGCGTATGCGCTAAGCAGGTAACGCAACCCTTTGCGCTTCTCCATGCGGCCGACGAACAGGAGGTTGATTTGACCGTCGTCAAACTGCTCCATCCTTGGTCTCGGGCTGGCAAATCGGTCAAAGTCGATTCCGTTCGGTATGACCTTGTAATCGGCCGGATAGAACCTGTCGACGTAGCGACGTGCCGCGTCGGACACCGCAATCCGACCATCAAGCCGGTGGGGGTTTGTGCGGAGCATGTACTTGGACATGCGATAGAGATGTCCGCGTTCACGGTAGGCGTGGAATGTGCCGATAGTTAGGGCGGATGTCGTACGCGCACCCAGATTCGGCGGGACCGGCGCAAAAGGCTCGTGGATGTGTACCACGTCGTAACCGCCGTTTTTCAGCAGGGCTTTTATCCGGGGCCTATTCCAAACGGACAGAGCCACGCGTGCCACGGTACCGCCTATCGGGACCGGTACCGGCCGTCCGCATGGGACGATCTCGTAATCTTGCGAGGGTGTGAACGGCTCCGAACAAGGAGCCAGTACGTTGACTTCGTGACCCCGGACGGCGAACTCTTCCGCGAGTCGCGAGATATGGGTCGTTACGCCGCCCGGGTACGCAAAGTCGTAAGGAGAAACCAGAGCGATCTTGATCGGCTCTTCCTCCCAGCCATTGGCAAGTCAAATGGCCACGATTATTTGTATGCCCGGACGGCGTTGAGTTCTATTTATCCCTCGGACCTACTGCTGTGCGTCTGAAACGCCGCTGAACTTCCGCGGGGTGAAGTTATTCTCGGGGTTCATCTCTCCGCCCGCAAATGCCTCGACCATCTGACGAGCTTCGTCGTCGGTGTACTGGACCGGCGGCGACTTCATGAAGTAGGCAGAAGGCGCCTGGATTGCACCCGAAACGCCGTTGTCCATGGCGATCTTGGCACATCGAATGGCGTCGACCGCAACTCCAGCGGAGTTGGGGCTGTCGTGGACTTCAAGTTTGAGCTCGACGTTCAACGGGACGTCACCGAAGGACGTGCCCTCCAGCCGTATGTATGCCCACTTGCGGTCCTGCAACCACGGCACGTGGTCCGAGGGGCCAATGTGCACATCATCGGTCTTGATCTCCTGCTCCAACTGGGATTTCACCGCAGCAGTTTTTGAGATCTTCTTGGAGGCGAGCCGCGTTCGCTCAAGCATGTTGAGGAAGTCAGTGTTGCCCCCAAAGTTGAGCTGGTACGTGCGGTCGAGCTGTACGCCGCGGTCCTCAAATAGGCGGGTCAGCACCCGGTGGATGATGGTCGCACCGACCTGAGACTTGATGTCGTCGCCGACAATCGGCACGCCACGGTCTTCAAACCGCTTCTGCCAGTAGGGCTCACGGGCAATGAAGACGGGGATGCAGTTGACGAAGCCGACGCCCGCGGCGAGCGCCTGTTCTACGTACCACTTGGTGGCGTCCTCGGAGCCGACAGGCAGGTAGCTGATCATCACATCAACTTCCCGCTCACGCAGGATGCCGACGATGTCGGCAGTCTGGCCACCGGGAGTTGAGGGATCGTGGTTGACGGTCACAACGTCGGACAGGTACTGGCCGATACCGTCGTGTGTCATGCCGCGATCAACGGTCACACCAGTATTCGGTACGTCGTGAAACTCGACGGTGTTGTTCTGGCCGGACTTGATAGCGTCGGACAGGTCTTTGCCGACCTTGTCTGCGTCCACATCGAAGGCGGCCACGACGTCGATGTCGCCCACGTGATACGGGCCCATGACAGTGTTCATGATGCCGGGGATGTCGATGCCTTCTTCAGCTTCCCGGTATTTGTGCACTCCCTGGATGAGGGAGGATGCGCAGTTTCCTACGCCAACTACGGCGACGTTGATCTTGCCCAATATTTGACCCCTGCTGTTGCGTTTGATGTGCTCTCAAGACGTACCCAGCCTGAACTTCCCCCATATTTCATGGGACTTACTCAGGCGAGCGCGCGCTCTCTTCAAGAGCGAATGACCGGACGATGTTATTCAGGCGCGTAGGACGGATTGGGTTGTTTAGTCGATGAAGCGAGTGCGGAAAGTTCCGGAACCGGCTCGCCGGATTCTCACGAGGTTGAGGCCCAACGTATCTAGAGGCTGACCCGTACCGTCTCGGCGACCTCTTCAAGTGTTTGGACGGAGATGTAGGGATTGGTCCCTCCCCACACGTAGTCAAAGTGGTTCCGCAGCAGCCGGTAGTAGGGTGCGCCAGCCGACAGCTTGAGTATTGGAACAAGACCATCAATGGATGAGCCATCGGGGCCGGAGTCTGGCCGGCCAAAATGGTAGGTCTCGACGAAGCAGCAACTCTCCGTCATCAAGAGATATATGGACGGCCAGTGGTCGGCGAATCGGACGTCCATGCTGGCGTTGCTCTGCTCCTGGGCGGTTCTTCGTAACGATGAGATGACGTTCAGACTCCGCCAACTATCGCCAAACAATGGCCCGGCCCGGAAGCTGGACTCGTCGACGAATTGCGCACCGATCTCCGCCACGGCACGTGCATGCGCGAAGTCGCTCAACGGGTGCACAAGGAGGGCGCGGATGGACACGTCACGGTCCTCATTCATCATCCGACGAAGAACGGGTGTGTAGTCCATGTCGCCAAAAAATTCTCTTAGGCCGATGCCGTGCAACAGAACTTCGCCGCGTGCTTCTTCAAGTGCCTCACCGATGGCGCGTTTCGTCTCGTCACTTCCGCTCCTTGGGAGTAGCACTGCGTCTATCCCGGTGCGTATGGCTCCCTCTGCCAGCGCGTTAATCCGGGTCAAGGTCTCCAGTTCTTGCGTTTCCGTGGATGGTCCCGGAACTTCAGGTGATCTGAACGGCTGCGCCATTTGGAGTCGTGGAGACGTTGGAGCGGGAGTGGGACTTGCGACGCCGGGAGTGGCGAGTACGGCGTCTAACGATTCCTCGGTGACGACCCAGGTTCGACCCAGCTTGGTGGCCGGGATCAGGCCTTGAGTAAGCCACTTGTAGACGGTCTTTTCGCTGACGTTAAGCCGTGCGGCGACGTCACGCACCTTGAGGCTGGCCATTTTGTGGAAGTCCTTTAGAAGTACGTACCGGTAGGAACTTTACAGATATAAGTTCCGGTACATTCTACTAAAGATGAATAAAAGGGTGTAAAAGGTAATAAAGTTTGTTAGGAAGGGTGATACATCTGTAAAAACGGCAACAGTTCCGAACACTTTTGCCAAGATTGACCTGTTACAGGATGAAGGTTGGGATTTCAGCGGGTCGAGGCGGTCAAGTCACCCTGCGTCCAGTGACCATCCATGTTTCCATATCGCCCTTGCCTTTGACGGACACGGTCCCCTGAGCTGCACATTCGAATTCATCTTTGACGAGGTCGTAAGTATTTCTGGAGATGTGGATTTGATTGACGCTGCCGTGTGACTCCATCCGACTTGCGACGTTCACGGTGTCGCCCCAGATGTCATAGTGGAATTTGGACTTGCCGATCACGCCCGCTACCACCGGGCCGGAGTTAATCCCGAACCTGAACCGGATCCGTTTTCCGTTCCTTGGCGGGAGTGCTTGGAGCGCCTGGATCATATCCAGTCCGCAGGCGACAAGAGAGGTGGCGTGATCACTCCTTGGATTCGGAATTCCAGCGCCGACCATATAGCCGTCTCCCATGGTGCGAAGCTTCTCAAGACCATGACGGTCGACAAGATCGTCCATTACAGAGAACACCTCGTTCAACCAGTCGACCACCTCGGTCGGTTCAAGATCGGAAAACAGGGGAGTCGATCCTTCGATATCGGCGAACAAAACGCTGACCGAATCGTGGTGTTGGGCGATGGTTTCATCGCTCCCTTTGAGAGCTTCGGCGATGTCCGCTGGCAGGACGTTGAGAAGAAGTTCGTCTGCCCTCTTCCGCTCCCGAACCGCCGCTGTGACGAAGTACCCGGCGAAGAGGAAAACGACCGTCGATGCGCCTCCCATGTTCATCGCAACGAACATTCGTCGAACGTCCTCGCTTACATCCATGGAGTTCTCCGCAAAGTAACCGTCAAAAATCACGGTGATCGCCAGGACTGCGAAATACAGAGCAAACCAGGGTGCGGACTGCTTGAGTGACAAGAACATCAGGGCTCCCAGTGGACCGAGAACAGCCCACAGGATGACCAGGCCTGAGTCAAATAATCCGCCTATGACCCACTGGAGGAGCGAGGTGATACCGATTATGAAAGCGGTCTGCGCGTAGATCGAAACGCGCGGGTCTTTTGTCCAGTGAGATATCACCAGCGACGACCCGACGATCACAGTGAAGGCGAAAGGCAGAAATGTTGCCGGGCTGAGCCCTAGGACAACGGCGTAGATCGCCCCCCAGATCAGTCCCGCGATAGAGCACGAAAGCGCCAGCAAAAATATGGCGGTCTTCCGAGACCGAATCTCCTGGGTGTCATCGGGTTCGGCAGCAAATCGCGAATATATCGAGAGCGTCATCCGATGCACCGTATCAGGGTCCGTAAGTTGCGCCGCATCCTGGCCGCCGGATCAATCCTCAGATTCTGAATCAGACTCCGGGAATCGGAACTCAACGCCTGCCCGCTCTTCCTGTATCCGAGCTATTGCCGGAGTAGCGTCCCGGCCCCAGCCCCGACGCTGTGCCTCGATGAACCGTTGCTGTGCAATGTTCGCTGCTTCCATCGGTAGCCCAAGAGACCGGCCAAGTTGCGTCGCAAGCCCCACGTCCTTGGCAGCGAGATCGACCATGAACCCCGGCTCGAAGTTGCCTTCGAGGATCGACGATTCCCACCCGCGTAGCGCGGCACTGTCGCCCGAAGACGCGGTGATCACGTCGTAGAGGGTTCTGGCATCCACCCCGGCTTTCATCGCCATGCCAAACGCCTCGGAGATGATGACGCCAGTGCTTAGTCCGACAAGGTTATTGGCCAGTTTGCATATGGAACCGGTGCCGATGCCGCCGCAGTAGACAAGCTTCTCGCCATCACCGATCAGGTTCAGTACAGGTGTGACGCGCTCGAACACCTCACGGTCGCCTCCGACCATCAGGCACAGGTCGCCACGATCCGCACCGCCTGTGCCGCCGCTCACCGGTGAGTCCAGAGCGTGGGCGCCCGCTGCGCGTACAGCAGCATCAAGCGTCACCGCCGTGTCAGGATCGATCGTGCTCAGGTCCACAAATACGGCACCGGGAGAGATAGCCGAAAGGACACCTCCCTCGCCGGTCGCCACTTCCAGCACGTTGGCAGGCAGCGGCAGTGACGTGAAGACTATCTCCGCGTCGCGTGCGGCTTCCGCCGGACTGTTCGCCCAGGTCGCTCCAGCCTCTTCAAGTGGACGACCGGCATCACGAGTCAGGTCAAAGACGGTCAGATCATGGCCGCCTTCAAGGACGTGCCGAGCCATGTGTTGGCCCATGTTGCCGAGTCCAATGAATCCGATTTTCATGCGGCCGTCCTTCTTCGTGGTCTGGTTGGGAAGTTACGATTCAAATCCCGTCATTCCCACCTTCGTGAGAATGACGGTTGGCAGATCGTTTAGTACCCGACCGCAGCTCCATCCTTACGCGGCTCGGAACCGCCCACCAGTACACCCGTTTCGATGTCGCGGGAGACGATCTGGCCTCCGCCATAGCCAACACGGTCGTAACCGTCGTCGACTTTGACCTGGTGCCCACGTCGCTGAAGGTCCTTCACTGTGTCCGGGTCGACACCGGCCTCAAGGCCGATCGTGCCGGACTCCAGGAACACCCGGAACCGCAGTGCGTCCAGCGCCTGCTGAGAGTCCAGGTTGAAGTCAACCATGTTGGAGATCATCTGCAGGTGGCCCTGCGGCTGCATGAAGCCGCCCATCACGCCGAAGCTCAGCCACATCTCGCCGTCCTTCGTCGCCATGGCTGGGATGATGGTCTGGAACGGGCGTGCTCCACCCTCAAGGTAGTTGGCGTGCTGGGAGTCCAGGGAGAACAGTGCGCCACGATTCTGAAGGGCGATACCGGTGGTCGGGACAACCATGCCGGAACCGAACCCCTTGAACAGGCTGTTGATGAAAGAGCATGCGTTGCCATCGCCGTCCACGACCGTCAGGTACACGGTGTCGGAGTTGGGGTAGGGCATGCCTGAACCAACGCCTTCCATCGCCCGTCCGCCGGTTATCCGGGACCGCTGTTCTGCGGCGCGGTCTTTGGACATCATCCAGTCGATCGGCACTTCCTTGACCCGGGGGTCGGCCACGTGGTCAAGCGCATCCGCAAATCCAAGTCGCATCGACTCGATCAGGTGGTGATAAGCGTCGGCGGACTGGAAGCCCATCCCTGCGATATCGAATCCCTCGGCGATATTGAGTGCCATGAGGGCGGCAATGCCGTCGCCATTGGGCGGGCATTCCCAGACATCCACGCCGCGGTACTCGGTGTGGATTGGCACGTCCCAGTCGGAGTGGTGTGCCGCCATGTCTTCTTCGGTGATCCATCCGCCCTCTGACTGGACGAAGTCGGAGAGCTTTTTGGCGATCTCGCCTTTATAGAAGGCTTCACTTCCGCCCTCCGCAATGGTCTCCAGGGTCCGACCCAGTTCCGGAAGGTTGACGATCTCGCCGTGCTTCGGGGCTCGGCCCTTGGTGAGCATTTCCTGCCCGGATGGGCGAGCGGCTAACTTCTCTTCGGATGCCTGCCACTGGTTGGCGATGATCTCGCTGACTCCGTAACCCTCGTGGGCGTACTTGATGGCCGGCTTCAGGACATCGGCCAGCGTCATGGTGCCGTCTTCTTCGAGTAGGGTCTCCCAACCGTGGACCGTGCCGGGGATTGAGACGGAAAACGCTGCGTCCGGACCTTCAGTCGGGATTCCGGAATGGCCGTTCCGGACCACATCGTCCCGGTTTGCCGCGGCGGCTGCCCGTCCACTGCCGTTCAGGGCTCGAACGCGCTTTTCGTCGTTCTTCCAGACCAGGGCGAACATGTCGCCTCCGACCCCGGTGGACATAGGCTCCAGAACGTTGAGAGCCGCGGCGGTTGCGACCGCGGCGTCGACTGCGTTGCCGCCTTGTTTGAGGATATCGAGGCCGACCTGCGCAGCGAGTGGCTGGCTGGTTGCGACTGCACCGTTACGGGCGACGACGGAGGAGCGGCGGGAGCGGAAGAAAGTCACGTATACATCCTTAGGTTGGGTCCGGGCTGTACGTTGGCAGGCCCGGCTATTTCACAGACCGGCGCAATCCTATCAATAAAGGCGCGCCCGCGTGTGGACGATGGAAATGAACTACCAGAGGCAAGGGCGGTGCTTGCCCCCTCTCCCCGACGCGGGAGAGGGTTGGGGTGAGGGGGATCGCCGTCAGGCGATTAGTACGTGGGTACGTTGTAGTAACAACCGGTGCTTCGAGAACCTCAGCACACCGGCAATCAATCGCAACCGAGCTGATCCGCCAGCTCGTTGAAGCCGTTCGCCGTGAAATCAAATGAGGGATCCGTCTCAGGGTTCGCCGTATTGCCGAGTCCCGAACCATGTCCGTACTCATCCGGCCGCCTCACGAAAGCGGTATGGAGGCCCTGAGCCCCGGCTGCAATAAGATCGTTCTGGTGGGCCGCCGTCATCATCACCTCGCCGGGTTCCAGACCCAACAATTCGGCCGCCTTGAGATACGGCTGTGGGTCCGGCTTGTAGTGACCGGACAGCTCAGATGACAGCACGCAATCCCACGGTATACCCGCCCGTTTCGCCATGTTGGTGAGCAGCGCGACGCTACCGTTGGAAAGGCTCGAGATGATGAATTTCGACTTCAGCCGGGTCAGCCCAGACACAGCCTCTGGCCACGGGTCCAGTCGGTGCCAGACCTTGTTGAGATGGGCCTTTTCATCCTCGGTCAAACCCTCGATTCCAAACTGCTCCAGAAGCTCGTCGAGTCGGTGTCGGTGGATGGCGTCGATTCCGATCCACTCCCACTCACCGGTCCGCACCTTGTTCATGCCTGGCCCGTATCCGGCGCGCCACTCGTCGGCGAAAAGATCGGCGTCAACGTCCAACCCACGCTCCTCGGCAAGCGATGCAATCTCACGCGACACGCTGCCGCGCCAGTCCACAACGGTGCCGAACACGTCAAACGTAAGCGCTTTGATCTCTGAAACGGGAATTGGGGACGCGGACATCTACGGCTCCTGAGAATTTCGGGGCGTTACGGTGTTGGCAATGTATAGCAGATTGGTGCGCTACAAACTCGTCATTCCCACGTAGGTGGGAATCCAGAAAACGCCAGCCGTGGTTCACGTGCCCGTCAGATGGTGACCGTGTCGGGATTTCCTGAGTTCACGGGAATGACGGCGAGAACTACTATCGTGTTCTTGGGTTGAACACGTCGTTAAGTGCGTCACCCAGAAGGCTCCAGGAAAAGATCAGGAGCCAGATGACAGCGATAGGAGCCAGCAACTGCTCCGGGTGATTTTGTATGACCGACACCACCGCCGTACCACGACCAGACACGTCGGAGATCATGAACCCCAGGCTTGGCCGTGGCGGCTGTACACCTATGCCCAGGAAGCTGAGTACCAGTTCACTTCCTGCTATGGCCCCCATTCCAGCCGACGCCGTGACGATGATGGTCCCCGTGATATTGGGCAGGATGTGGGAAAACAACAGTCGAGGCGTTGAAACACCAACGGCTCGGGCGGCCTCAATGTAGTCCGAGTTTCGGATGGCGAGGACCTGACCTCGTACGAGACGCATCATTCCGTACCAGGCGAACGGCAGCAGCGCGATTGCCACCACGAAGTAGTCGACAAACCCGGATTCGACGAGCCCGCCAAATGGACTCCAGTCCGGGAAGTTGCTCCAATCTTCGAAGTCACGCGTCCATCCGACGATACGCGGCCGTAGGGTTGCGGCGATTAGGATCACGAGCAATATGCCAGGGAAGGCGGCGACGACCTCCCCGACGCGCATGATCAAGGCATCCGTTTTGCCGCCAAAATATCCGGCGACCATTCCAAGGGTCACGCCCAGGACGATACCGCCCGTTCCAACGGTGATTATCGTGAGTATGACCGTCGTCTGGACGCCCCAGATGACCCGGGTGAACAGGTCTCTGCCCAGTCGGTCCGTACCCAGAATATGATCTTTGGACGGGCCTTCCTGTGTGTGGAACAGGTCAGTTTGTGAATATGAATGGGTCGAGATCGGCTTGGCGAGTATCCCGACGGCGTAGATCACCACGATGATCGAAATCATCGTCATTGCGATCTTCTTTTGACGTAGCCGTCGCCAGGCCTGTCGCCAGGGGCCGACACCCGACAGGACTAGATCGGATCGTGATTTAGAGGACTCTCGCGCTAGGCTCATGGCGACCTACTGGTACCTGATCCGTGGGTCGACCACCGAATAGAGGATGTCGACGATCAGGTTCGCTATCACCAATGAGGCGGCACCAATCAGCGATATCGCCATGATCACCGGGAAGTCACGTGCGAACAGGGCGTCAAGGGCGAATCGCCCGACCCCCGGCACGCCAAAGATCAACTCCACGATGAAGGCTCCGCCCAACAGACCCGAGAGCGAGAACCCGATCAGTGTCAGGATTGGTATGAGCGCGATCCGGGCAACGTGTCGGTAGTTCACCACGTGTTCCGGAACGCCTTTTGATCTGGCTGTGCGGATGTAGTCCTGGCCAAGGACATCTAATGTGCTCGACCGCATGATCCGGGTGAATATCGCGACACCCGGAAGACCGATCACCATAGCCGGAAGGATGATTTGCGGGCTGAAAAATCCACCCCATCCGGAAACCGCTACCCAGTCCAGTTTCAGGGCGAACAGGATTATTAAATATGGTGCGGTTAAAAATACCGGCATGGCGTCGAGAACCAGGGACCCGGAAACGATCGTCGGATCCTGCCACGACCCCTGTTTTAGCGCCGTGTAAAAGCCAAGTGGTACGCCCAGTCCGATGGTGATTAGCGACGCCGCAAGGAAGAGCTGGGCGGAGACTTTGAGCTTGGGACCAAGTAACTCAGCGACTCCCCGGTTCTGGAACTGGTCGCTTTCGCCAAAGTCCCATTGAAGCGCGTTCCAGACGTAGCGGCCGAACTGCACGAACACCGGGTCGTTCAGCCCTCTTGATTCGCGTATCCGCTCGGCTCGCTCTTCCGTGTAGTGCTGTCCCAGCTGAATCTGGACCGGGTCACCCGGTCCGTAGTGGCCGAGGGTGAAAACGATTCCCGCGACAATGAGCAGCAGGACCGGCGCCCAGAGGAGTCTCCGCACGATATAGGCGAGCATGTGCGGGACTCTGCCTCCAGTTGCTGCCGCCGGTCAACCCGGACGTTGAGATTCAGGAACCGTTCCCCATTGGAACCGGGGAGATCAGGCCAGTGACACGCCGGCCCTCACGCGTCCTACTCTTCGATCCAAACGTCCTTGAATATCTCTATCGTCATCGGCAGGAAGTTGTAGTCGTTCACGCGCTCCTTGATGAGCGCTAGACCCTGCGTGTCCCACCAGACGGGCAGCCATGCGACGTCGTTGATGATCAACTGCTCGGCTTCCTGGTACAGCTCCGTCCTGAGGACCACGTCCTGTTCAGTCCGTGCCTGCTCAACCAGCCGGTCGACCTCGGGGTTCGAGTAGTTGCCGTCATTCCGCGGACTCTCGCTGTGGAACAGGATGTCGATCCAGTCCTGCGGGTCCGGGTAGTCAGCCTCCCACCCACCAAAGAACGCCTGAAGTCGGTTCCGGTACAGGTCCTGGAGGTATGTGGCGAACTCGACCTGTTGGATCTCGACCTCTACACCCAGATTCTGGGCCCACATGTCAGCCATGACCTCTATGGACAGGCTCGGCGAACCACCGGTGCCCTGCGTGGTGATAACGATCCGCCTGTCACGATCGCTCAATGTTGGGTAAGAAGACTCTTCAAGAAGCTGCTGTGCTTTTTCCGGATCGAAATCGAGCGTCTGCAGACCGTCGTTGAAGCCCGGGAACAGAGGTGGGAGTACGCCATCTGCGGGACGAACAAGCCCGGCGAATACTTGCTCAGCAATCAGGTCCTTGTCGATCGCATGCGCCAGCGCCTGACGGAACTTCACATCGTTGAAGGGCGCTTCGTCCACGTTGAAGCCGAGGTAGCTAGTGGAGAAGCCGGGCGGCACGCTGACAAGGTCCCGGTTGATGGCATTACTGGGGTCCTGCACACGGTCCAGGTCTGCCAGCCCGACACCTGTCAGGTCGATCTCATCGGCCTCGTACATCGCCATCGCCACACCACCGGCGAGGTTGATCTCGACGGTGTCCAGATAAGCGAGTCGGTCGTAGTAGTTGTCGTTCCGGCCAAGGATCATCCGCTCGCCAATGCGGTACTCATCAAGCGTGAATGGTCCGCTGCCGATCGGATTGTCGGTCCAGGTTCGTCCGCCGGCCTCGACGTTGCTCTGCAAGAGCGGGAATGCAGTGGGGTAGGTGAGTTTGGCCAGGAAGTAGGCCTTCGGGGCGTCGATGGTGAACCTGAGGGTCTTGTCGTCCACCACCTCGATACCGGAAGCCGTGAGAGCGTCACCCTCGATGATCTCGGGCACGCCGATGATGTCCGCCAGATACAGCTCCGCAACCGTGGATTCGGTATCCGGGTTGGCAGCGCGTTCCATTGCGTACTTGAAATCCTTCGCCGAGATCGGAGTGCCATCGCTGAACTGTGCGTCATCTCGGAGCGTGAAGGTGTAGACAGTTCCGCCTTCGCTTATGTCCCAGGTCTCTGCGATATCGGGGACGATCTGAAGGTTGTTGTCCAACCGGACGAGGCCGGAGAAAAGTTCCAGGACGATACGGGCTGACGATGTGTCACTGACCAGCGCGGGGTCCAGCGTCGGAGGGTCTCCGCCGAGCACACGCAACTTGCCGCCAAACTTGTCATCGCCGGTAGCAGGGTTTGTAGATGGCTCCGCGGTCGGATTTCCACCAAGCGCGGGCGATATGTCTATGCCAGAAGATTCGACCGTGGGCTCAGCGGCTGCATCGGATTCGGACGGTGCCGATTCCTCTGAGTCACCCCCGCCACCACACGCCACAGCGCCCACAAGAACCAAGGCCAGTAATCCCGGTGCGATCAACTTTCGAAGCATGCGCCTCGACACCTCTTGTTGCTTGTTCACAGGGGCATAGCCGTATCGCGCCACGCCGCCGTATTGGTTCATTAGAATTCGAGGACCCCGACCAGATTCGGATGGAGATTGGTCGGTAGTCCGAAGTTAGTTACTGCGTTCTATTACGTTGTACACGACTCGACGGTTTGGGTGCGTGGCAAAAATGCGACCTAAGCCTCCGAATCAGCACCCATGGAGTGCAATAAGAAGGCTTCGAGAAGCCCGTCTATTTCGCCCTCAAGCACCCCTTCGGCATTAGCCGTCTCGTACCCGGAGCGGTGATCCTTCACCATCTTGTACGGGTGAAGTACGTAGCTTCTGATCTGTTGGCCCCACTCTGGGGAGACATGTTCGCCCTTCAATTTGCGTCGTGCCGCCTCCGCCTCCTGCATCTGGATGTCGAGCAATCTGGCCGTCAGAATACGCATCGCCACAGCCCTGTTTTGTAGTTGTGATCGCTCGTTCTGTACCGACACCACGGTGTTGGTAGGAAGGTGGGTGATTCTCACCGCTGTGTCGTTTTTTTGGACGTTCTGGCCGCCGTGTCCGCCGGCGCGGAAGGTATCGATCCGTAGATCATCCGGGTCGATCTCGATGTTGGTGTCCTGCTCCTCCGTCTGTGGCAGCACCTCGACCAGCGCAAAAGTCGTGTGTCGCATATGGTCGGCATCGAAGGGCGATAGGCGGACCAGCCGGTGTGTGCCGCGTTCCGATTTCAGATAGCCGTATCCGAAACGGCCATCGATCTGTGCCGTGGCTGATTTCAAGCCCGCTTCATCACCCGGAGTCGATTCCAGAACAGATGCTTTGAAGCCGCGCGACTCGGCCCATCGGAGGTACATGCGGAGAAGAATCTGGACCCAATCCTGGGCTTCCACGCCACCGGCACCCTGTTTGATCGAAAGAATCGCCGGCTGTTCGTCGTACTCGCCCGAGAGCTGGACGGCGAACTCCATTATTTTCACGCGCTTGATCAGCGATTCATAGTCGTCACGGATCGTGTCGGTCAGAGACCCGTCCGACTCTTCGATCGCCATCTCGATTAGCTCTTCGAGCGACTCCGAGGTCGATTCGACTTCGCGCCACGATTCGACGTCATCTCGAACCCCGGCCATCTCGCGGGACAATGCTTGCGCCTTCCGGGAATCGTCCCAGAAGCCGGGCTGGGACGCCGCCTCTTCTAGTTCTTTCAGGCGTGCTTCAAGTGCGGGTAAGTCAAAGTCGCCTCACGATCCCGGCAACGCGTTGCCGAAGAGTCGAGATGTCGCCTTTTAAGTCGCGCACGTAGGTGTTCCTGACTGAGAGCGGTTGTCGGGCAGTCTCGCTGCTGGTGCCTCAGAGTGGCGGGAATGTTGCGAGAAGCCCGGTGAGTTTGGTTCGATGAGAAGTATATCAAGGCACCTGCGCTGAATACCGGTTAACAAACTCGACTGATCCGTAACGTGTTTCAGAGGTCGAGCTTTGTAGGGGGCGTATGGCAATACGCCCACGGCGATCACACGCCACGTTCACTGCAGGCGTCACGCCCATTCCCGTCATCCTGAACTTGATTCAGGATCCGCCCGTCTTCGGATACCAGTGTGATTCCGGGCGAACGCCACCGGTTGTATGCAAATCACAACCCATCCTCGTGATATCCTCAAAGCAGTCGGGGCATGGCGCAGCCCGGTAGCGCACCTGTCTGGGGGACAGGAGGTCGCAGGTTCAAATCCTGTTGCCCCGACCATTTAATCCGAACGTAAGACCGGCCTCGGTGGCGTAACTGCTGCCGGGGCCGGTTCGCGTTTGACAGCAACTTTGACAGCAACCGGAATCAGAAACGGCCTCTTCGCACTCCGGAGGGGTCGTTTCGCGTCCAGCGATCATCCGGGCGCACTTTCGTTCAGCTCCGGTAGTCCATCACCTGCCACAGCTCCGGTAGTACGCGCTTAGTTGGAAGGTCGGGGAGCCCGGATTCGGTTTTGGTTATGTAGACTGTCAGTCATGCTTATATCCATCACGCGTCCTCGCGCGTTCATTTTCTTATCAACCCTGATCGTCCTGTTCCTTGTCGTTTCTTGTTCCGGTTCTGACGGATCAGACGGGGAACAGGGGTCTCAAGGTCTTAAGGGCGAGACTGGTGCTCAAGGCCCGGTCGGTGAAGACGGTGTCGGTGGAGAAGATGGAATAGCTGG
>JABIGL010000195.1 GCA_018650185.1 Chloroflexota bacterium | reverse complement strand
TGGAGGGACCCTTCGAGAGCCTCAGGGTGGGCGTGACGGAGGTAACGTAGTTTGAGGCTTGGGGGCCGGGCGATGCCCGGCCGAGGGCGGAAAGTCATTCGCCCCTACAATCGTTCCGCTAGGGGTGTGGATTTCCGTTCGAGTCACGAGGTAGAACGGCCGGGAGGTTGTTCGGCTTCGGACTCAGAATGACAGTTTGGGTGTTTTCGTCGCGATCGCGCGGTGGTTGTGGGATGGACCCTTCGAGAGCCTCAGGGTGGGTCTGAGGATGTGGGCCGGGCGATGCCCGGCCTTGGGCGGATAGTCATTCGCCCCTACGTGTTGAGTGTGTAAAGGCCATCCCGGATGATGATGCCGGGCCTCGCCCACTCCTGGATGGATAGTCGTCCCTACGATCTGGACGAGCTAAAGCCCTCGGTATCGCCCCAGCGCCCAGTTCAGGCGGACTCGGACGATGTCCAGGAAGCCGCCGATACCCTTTAGCAGGGTCATCGTACTGCCTTCTCGGTAGTACCAGTCGATCGCCAGTTCTTTCACCGATGCACGCATCTTGCGCGCCAGGAACAGCACCTCGACGTCGAACCCAAAGCCATCGAGTCGTTGTCGTTCGAATATCTGCTGTGCGATGTCACCCCTGAACAGCTTGAATCCGCACTGCGTGTCTTCGATGCCCCGGAACGCCAGGATCTTGACGGCGAGGGTGTAAGCGCGACCTACGACATGTCGTCCGGAAGGCTCACCTATTCGACGTGCGCCCGGAGCCTCACGAGAGCCTATGACAACAGGGTCGGACGGAGCGGCAGCACCGGGAAGAAACAGATCCAGTTGCCCCGGCGGCATCGAGAGATCGGCATCGCAGAGGAATCGCCACTCGGCCTCTGTCGCCAGCATTCCAGAGCGGACGGCCCCGCCTTTGCCGCGATGCGGGAGACGGAGAACCCGCACGCCAGATCGCTGCTGAGCTAGCTTCTCAACGATCGACGCCGTGTCGTCAGCACTACCGTCATCGGCGACCACGATCTCCCAGGTGTATGGCTGCTCTGAGAGGTATGCGACCAGCGATTCGATACTGGCCGCGATGCGTTCTTCCTCGTTGTAGGCGGGTATTACTACGGCGAGGAAGGGCGCTGGCACTGGTCAGTCGCCTGCCTGGTCCAGCTCGAAGGCGTTGTGGAGGGCGTTGGCAGCTTCCCCGATGTGTTCGGCGTCGATCACGCAGGTGATACGGATCTCTGAGGTGGTGATCATCTCTATGTTCACACCAGCCTTCGACAGAGCGGCGAACATTGTTGCTGCGTAGCCTGGGCCGTTCTGCATGCCGGTGCCGACGATGCTCATCTTGGCGAGTCCGCGGTTTCCGGCCACGTCCTGCGCCATCTCGCTGCATATCTCTTTTGTCAGCGCCAGCGCCCGTTCAAAGTCGCCGCCGGAGACCGTGAACGTAACGTCGGTCAGCCCTTCAAGCGAAGCGTTCTGGACGATCACGTCCACGCTAACGCCGGCTTCCGCAAGAGGAACAAAGATCTGACCGACGACGCCGGGACGGTCTTCGACTGCCCGGACCGTGATTTTTGAGACGTCGCGATCGATTGCGACTCCGGTTACGGCCCTGCGGACCTCCATCATGTAGTCGCCTCCATGGATAAGCGTTCCGGGCACGTCTTCAAACGTGGACGCAACAAGGATTGGTACATCGTATACAGCACCGAGCTCGATGGAGCGCGGGTTCATCTTGGCGCCGAGGGACGCCATCTCAAGCATCTCGTCGTAGCCAATTTCGGCGAGCTTCCGGGCCGTCGGAACGAGTCGCGGATCGGTGGTGTAGATGCCATCGACGTCTGTGTAGATTTCGCACTGATCGGCTTTGAGCGCCACGCCGAGGGCTACCGCTGTAGTGTCTGAGCCGCCTCGGCCGAGCGTTGTGACATCGTCGTTGTCGGAGAGACCCTGAAATCCAGCCACCACGCAGATGCGTCCCTGGTCCAGCTCACGCCTGAGCCTGTCGGCCCTGATGTCGGCTATTCGGGCGCTGCCGTGGGTTTTGTCTGTACGGATACCGGCTTGCTGCCCGCTCAGGCTGACGGCGGGGTGGCCCGTTGCCGTGATGGCCATCGCCATGAGTGTGGACGTGACGAGTTCACCGGTGGAAAGGAGCGTGTCGAGCTCACGGGCAGCCGGTGGGTGGTCACCCGATACGGCGTTGGCTAAGTCAATGAGCTCGTCCGTCGAGTCGCCCATCGCTGAGACGACCACCACCATGGAAACACCGGTTTCCGCACGATCACAGATCTTGCGTGCGATGGTGCTGATCTTTTCAGCGTCGGCCACGGAACTTCCGCCGTATTTCTGGACGATGATCGGTCGAGTTTCGCCAGGATTACCGGTATTAGAGGCCATGTCAGTCGCCCGCCCCAGTAGCGGTAGCGCTGGCCGGATCGAACACGTGCGCGCCGCGGGTGGTCGGTCTGACAACTCGAGTGCTGGCGTCGATTCCGTGAAGACGTGCGGCTTCGGTCATCTCGTACGCGACTGTGTACTCGCGTTCGGTTGCAAAGGCCATTATTGAAGGGCCTGCACCCGAGAGGAACGCGCCGTGTGCACCACCGGTAAGCGCGGCGCGAATGATGGTGTTCATGCCTTTGTAGATGGCGGCACGTTGTGGCTGGTGAAGTCGGTCTTCGGTGGCGTACCTGAGAGGATCCATCTG
>JABIGL010000036.1 GCA_018650185.1 Chloroflexota bacterium | reverse complement strand
GGTCCGATACCCAAAGAGAATCGAAACCAAGCCGCTCTATTTCGTCCGTCATCTCCGTGACGTAGCGCGCCTGACCCTCTGCCGTGGTCGCTGGATTAACCGACGTTGTGATTGCGATACCGAACTTCAAGCTAGGAAAACGCTCCGATAAGGGTGGTCTTAATGGCCCGGCGAGTGTAGATGCGGCGTAAGTGTCGGTCAATCGTGAAGACAGATCAGTAGACCGGACCAAGCTCGTAGCTGATTCGCCTTGCGTTTCGGAGGCCGAAATTCCTAGCCTCAAAGCACTGTTTTAGGAAACGCGCGAGACGCTTGGATGGAAAAATAATGCGCCGACTGTTAGTAACTCTTATCGGAATCTCTGTGATTGCCACCGTTTTTGCTGTTGCACCACAGGCGATTTCAGCCGATGGCCACAAGGCCGGGGTGACGCTGATTGCTGTCGACCTGGGCAGCACTTCGGTCAGCGAAAAAGACGCCGCCGTCGCAGAAACGGCGCTGCGTATTCTGGTTGACGCCCTCGACGATGGAACCGTCGCACTGATGCCGTATTCGGATCAGGCGGGGACCGTTGTCGGGCATGAGGCATCTGGTTCAGACCTGGATAACGCCGTCTCGACGCTGATCCCTCGTATTGCCAGCAGGGTGGAAACCGGCGGAAGTGATCAGTTTGCCGCCCTTGCGGCTGCGTTCGGATACCTGTCAGGAGAGGGCGCACCTACAGGTTCTGAGATATTCCTTATCACCGGGCGTATGCAGGACGGATCACAGGAGAACCGTGACCGCATTGTCGGGTTCGCCGACCTGTTCATCGCAGAAGGCTGGAAGATTAACGCCGTGATGCTCCCGTCGAGCACAAACGAGGCGCGTGAATTCATCTCTTCGATAGTGGAGCGGGCCTCAGGACGGTCAGACGACACCGGAACCCTCGCAGGGACCGAGATGTTCGCCGCTAATGTCCTCGGCTTGAACGGCGATCTGGTCCTGGATATCGCCCTCCAATCCGGCAACACGGCTATCCAGTCCATCGAAGTCGCTCCCGAATCTACCCAGTTGAGCGTCTCGATGATCCGCAACTCCACCAGCGCATCGCTCGACCTGTTCGATCCCCACGGGGTCCAACTCGGGTCTTCTTCAAATGCGGCCCGATTCATCACCACGCCTAATCTGCTCGTTGCCACGATCACATCGCCTGAACCGGGTACATGGTCGTTAAGGGCAACCGGTGATGGTCTCCCGATCATTGCATCGGTAGACCTGAAGACGCCGCTTGAACTGGCGCTCGTGGATCAGCCGCCGCTACAGGCCGGACAACAATCCGTACTGATGGCGATGGCGACCGTAAATGGCCAGCCACAGTGGCTACCGGGTTCCGTCGTAACGGCAACGGTGACTTCCCCGGACGGCGCTTCCGTCGTATTCCGATTGACGGACAATGGCGAGGGTGGTGATGCGGTGCTTGGCGACGGAGTGTTCTCAGTCGTATTTGACGCATCACCTGATCAGGGTTTCAACGATGTTGACCTTGAACTCGGATGGGATAACTACGACGCCAGCATCAAGTCGAGGGACTCATTCCAGACCGAAGTGTTCCCGACGCTCGATATAGAAGCAACGAGTGGTGGCGCTGTAGAAGCCGGTAACGAAATCATGGTCGGCACCATCGAGGTGTGGGTCGGCGAATACCCGTACCCCGTCCTGCCATCAGCGTTGAACGCTATCGTTAGCGGACCGACCGGCGAATCCGTTGATGGCACGCTTCGTTTGATTGACGCATTGGACGATGGGACTGCATGGAGTTTTGAGGTCTTCGCTACACCGAGCGAGAGCGGAGCACAGACGGTAACCGCCGAGCTCAGTTCTGAGTACGTGGGACGTACGTTCAACACATCGGGTCCAGTTGCGCAGACTCCTGTGACCGTCAATTACCCGGTGGTTCCAGTGATCGAGCCAGAGGAGACTTCCCTGGTCCTTCCGATCGTCGGGGCGGTTCTGATTGGCTTGCTGGTGATACTGGGAGTGGCCCTGTTCGTCATCACCCGACGCCAGGTCATTCCGTTCGGTTACATCTACGACGACCACCAAGAACTCGTGTTGGACCTCTCACGTGTTCGTCGTGGTGGCCTGAGGGGGTTGTTGGCGAAAGGTGTCGTCTCGATAGCCGACGCCCCCGAGCTACCGGTACCGGGCGCACGTCTGGTGTTTAAGCCATCCGGCGTGGAACTTCACTACGACAACTCGGGTAGCGCTACGATGCGGATCAATGGACGACCGGCGGCACGGATCGTGGAACTCAGGGACGGGTCTCGCATCGGCTTCTCGGGTCGACTGTTTGAGTACACTACGTCGAAGCGTCGGGCTATGCCGGTACCACCGCCAGCGCCTGAACCCGCTGCCGGTTAACAAGAACCGGGATTAAGGGAATTCAAAAAGGGCCGCCGGTTAATCCCGGCGGCCCTTTTTAGTTGATCGGTCTGTTAAGCGATCTAGCTCTCGATAATAGTGATCGACTTGATCGACTCGCCAGGCTCCCGGGCGCTACCGGGGTCTCGCTCCGGGATACCCATAACGATGTCCATGCCATCGGCCACTTCGCCGAAAACGGTGTGCTTCCCGTCGAGCCAGGGTGTCGGTACGAACGTGATGAAGAACTGGCTACCGTTCGTGCCGAGGCCGGCGTTCGCCATCGAGAGCATTCCGGGCTTCTCGTGCTTCCGGTCGGGGTGGAACTCGTCACCGAAGTTGTAACCCGGGCCGCCCGATCCGGTGCCGGTGGGGTCGCCACCCTGTGCCATGAAGTCCGGTATGACCCGGTGGAACGTGACACCGTCGTAGAACCCGGTACGGGCCAGATTCACAAAGTTCTCGACCGTAAGGGGCGCTTCGCCACCAAACAGGTTAATTTCGATCTTCCCGCCGCTGCCAAGCTCGACTGATGCCGAATAGGTCTTGCTGGTGTCGAGAGCGCCGCTTGGTGGCTTGGGGCTGTCTCCGTGCTGAAGCATGTTTCTTCCTTGCTTGTACTGGTTGTAGTCGTGTTGGCTCGGTCTTCGAGTGCGATTAGCTCTCGATTATTCGGATTGTCTTGATCGCATCGCCCGGTAGTGGGTCGCTGCCGGGATCGCGGAGCCTGATGCCATTTACCACGTCCATGCCTTCCACGACTTCGCCAAATACGGCGTGGCATGAAACAGAGAAACCGGCACAATTCTTAGGCTGGTCGTTCTGATCAAAGGCATCCAGGAATGGCGTCTCCACAAAGGTTATGAAGAACTGGCTGCCGTTCGAGTTGAAGCCCGAGTTGGCCATGGAAAGGATTCCCGGCTTGTTGTGCCGGGCCTCCACGTGGAACTCGTCGGCAAACTTGTAACCCGGGTCTCCGGCGCCTGTCCCGGTGGGATCTCCACCCTGGGCCATGAAGTCAGCGATGACCCTGTGGAACGTAATACCGTCGTAGAAGCCGGCGTTGGAGAGATTTACGAAGTTCTCAACGATGGTCGGAGCGAGATCGTCGTACAAAAGCACTTCGAACTGCTCGCCTTTGGTTAACTCAAATACGGCGTTATAGGTCTTACTAGTGTCCAGTGATCCGTCCGGTGGCTGAAGGCCGGAAGTGGATACGGCTGTCGGCGCAACTGTCGGAATTGGAACCGAGGTTGGTACGGGCTCTTCGTCGCTACCACAAGCGATCGCCGCAACAATTGCGAGAGAAAGTGCGGAAAGAAGGATCCAACGTTTCATCGTTACTCCCGGGACATTATTTACTAAGGTTTTCATCGGATAGCCAGTCAGGTCATACGGATAACAGAGACTGGTTCGATCTCTATCCGACCGGTATTCGGTCTTTATTCAATTTGGCCGATACTATGAAAGTCTAGCGTCTTAATTGCCGGCCAGAGCAATCGGAAGGCCCGCAATAAGTGCGTAGACCCCACCAACAGAGTCAGGAGGATGCACAGGACAACCTGTTCAACTGGCTGTCCTGTCACGATTGTCAGCACGTTGATGCTTATGAATGTCATCATCATCGCCCAGAACGCTGACCTGAAAATCACGTATCCCAGCAAAAGGGCCGGGACCGATAACAAGGTCAGATAGGGAACAACGATCAGCGATATCCCGGTCATGACGGCAGCGCCTTTTCCGCCCCGGAAGCCGATGTACACGGGGAAATTGTGGCCCAGCATCAACGCCAGAGCCCCTGCGTACATGGCCCAATCCGACACACCAATCATCATGCCCAAAAGCATGATCAGTGCCGCCTTACCGATGTCCACAACAAAGACGATGGCTGCTGCGCGTTTTCCCAACGAACGTAGGGCGTTGAGCGCTCCCACGTTGCCGCTGCCCATCGATCGGATGTCCTGACCGGCCCTCCGGGCGAGGATGTGCGCCGTCGGAATGGCGCCCACTAGATAAGCGGCCATCACGAAGACTGTTCCTAAGATCAGATCACCCATAAAGGGTCCAGTCGGCAAACTTCATTGTTTGGAAGCCGTGCGTCCCTATAATTGCGGCCATATGCTCAGCGAACAAACTTCCCACTCAGATAATGGATCAACCGGCGTACCTTCAGGTGCAACGGGTCCTCCGCCACTGTCCGATACCGATCTACTTGAAATGTACCGGACCATGGTACTAAGCAGGACGCTCGATCAACGTATCTGGCAGATGAATCGTCAGGGCAGGGCGGCAATCGTCGCCTCCGCCCAGGGGCACGAGGCTGCACAGGTCGGCGCCATAAAGGCTCTCGACCCGGAACGCGACCGCTTCTACATCTACTACCGAGAACTCACGACAATGCTTGCGTTAGGTGTTACGCCGCTCGAGCTATTGCTGGGTTTCCTTGCAAAAGAGGGCGAACCACTCTCCGGCGCACGCCAGTTCCCGCTACACGGCGCGCTTCCACGGGAGCGACGCGACATCGTTTCGTTCTCGAACGTGGTCGCTACCCAAATGCCGCAGGCCGTGGGCGTAGCGCTGGCGGACAAGATGCGGGGAGAGAAGCATGTGACGGTGGCCTACTTCGGTGATGGCGCATCCAGCATGGGCGAAACTCACGAAGCGATGAATTTCGCCGCCATACACAAGCTGCCCGTCATCTTCTTCTGCGAGAACAACAAGTACGCCATCTCGGTACCGCTGTCCCAACAGATGGCCATCGAGTCCGTCTCAACCCGGGCGGTCGCCTATGGCATGCCAGGAATCGAGGTGAACGGGTTCGATCCGGTGGCGGTATATGAGGCCGTGGGCGCTGCTGCGAACAGGGCGTTGGCTGGTGATGGCCCAACACTTGTAGAGGCGGTGGTAGAGCGATTCCTCCCGCACACGAGTGACGACGATGACACTCGTTACCGGTCACCGGAAGATCTGGAAGGAATCCGGGACCTCGATCCGATCCCTGCAACAGAAAAGTTGCTCAGGGCCAGTGGCACCCTGGACGATGCGCTGGACGAAGAGATCAAGTTAGGCGCACAGAAGATCGTTAACCAGGCAACGGAAGACGCCGAAAACGCGCCCTTCCCGGAACCACATGATTTCTACGAGCAGGTGTACGCGCCTGGCTCCCCGGGGGACCAGTCTTAATGCCAGAGATGACGGTTATCGAGGCTGTGCGAGAGGCGCTCTGGGAAGAGATGGAGCGGGACCCAAGTGTTTTCACGTTGGGCGAGGACATCGGCGCACGCGGCGGTGTATTCCTTGCTACTGAGGGTTTCTTAGACAAGTTTGGCCCTGAGCGCGTAGTCGACACGCCGCTTGCCGAAGCATCTATCGGCGGTATCGCACTGGGTGCGGCCGTGAATGGCATGCGTCCCGTGGCTGAGATCGAGTTCGGGGACTTCATCTGGCCCGCCGTTAACCAGGTCATCGGAGAAGCTGCCCGGGTTCGATACGGCACCCAGGGTCGGCGAACTGCCCCGTTAGTGCTCCGCGTACCGTACGGCGGCGGCGTCCGTGGCGGTCTGTTCCACTCGCAGTCCATCGAAGTTGCGTTCTCACATCAGCCGGGCCTCAAGGTGGTCGCCCCGGCGACGCCATACGACGCCAAAGGACTTCTCAAGTCCGCCATCCGTGACGACGACCCTGTGATTTTCTTCGAGCACAAACGAACGTATCGGCTCGTTAAAGGTGACGTTCCAGAGGGCGATTACAGCATCCCCATAGGC
>JABIGL010000194.1 GCA_018650185.1 Chloroflexota bacterium | reverse complement strand
GCCAGTCGGTCCAGGTTGGGAGTACGGATTTCAGAACCGTAAGCCCCTATATCACCCCATCCGAGGTCGTCGGCGAGGATGAGGACTACGTTGGGTCGGTTGTGGCTTGCACCGGGCGTGTTTTCGGGCGGGTTATCTGGCATCGAGTCTCCGAGCGTGAATTACGGACCTGAAACCAGAGGCTATCGGTTCCCAGACATCACCTGTGATGCAGCAGCGGGGGCGCAATCCACAATGTAGGGCGTATGGGAATACGCCCATCGGCGGGGCAAGCACCGCCTCCACGGTTTGTTGTAAGACAAAGCCCCGGAGGATGGTGGGGATCCTCCGGGGCTTTGATGTTGCGGCTCAGGCGTGTCGGCCTTATTAGGGAGAGCGGATTGCTGGAGGGTCACCGCTCTCAGGCCATCAGCACCTGCTGTAACCGCAGGAATAACACTTAGCGCAGCCCTCTTCATGGGCTAGGCTTGAATTGCAGTCCGGGCATAGCTCTGTGGAGAGTGCCTCGACCATGCTCTGGCTGGCCGAACTCGTAACCTCGGTCGCTTCCGCTGCACGGGTCGAGATCAATCCGATGTCTCCCGGCTCCGGCGGCTCAAACATGCCGATCTGCGCCGTCTCGGAATCACCGATAGCACCCGCCGACATAGGTCCGGCGTTTGAGACACGATCAAGCACAAGCGAAATGGCATCCGGCACCGACCGAATCAGGTCTCCGTTGTCCCATACCGGAACGTCTGTGATCCCACGTAGCTGCTTGATTATCTCTTCCGGGTCGACGCCAGAGCGGAGCGATAGCGAGGCCAGCCGGGACATGCCTTCTGACATCGCCGCATCATTTCCACCGGCCTTGCCCAGCGTCGCGAACATCTCGAACGGACGTCCGTCGGCGGCCACATTGACCGTCACGTACAACGGGCCGCGTCCGGTGCGAACCCTGTTGGTTACACCTTGCAGAGAAGCGGGGCGATCACGCGGCACGGAGAACTGCGGGATGACCTGTGGCTCGGCGGCCTCGGCTGATCCGTTCGCAGTGTTCGTTGTACCGGTGGTCAGAACCTCTTTCTCACGACTGCCTGCACGGTAGACCGTGATGCCTTTGCACTTCAACTCCCAGGCGCTCATGTAGGTCGTCTCGACGTCCTCTACGGTCGCATCGTTCGGGAAGTTAATCGTCTTAGAGATACCGGCGTCCACGCTCTCCTGGAAAGCGGCCTGCATCCGTACGTGGTACTCCGGGTTGATGTCAGAGGCCACGTGGAACAGACGTTTCACATCCTCCGGTACATCTTCCCGGTCCTGGAGAGAACCGCCGTCTGAAAGGTGCTCGAGCAGCTCTTCGCTGTAGAAGCCACGCTCCCGGGCGATCCGTTCAAAGTTCTTGTCCACGTAGAAGAGCGTCTGGCCCTCAAGAATGTTCTGCTTGCGGAATGCCAGCGAGAAGATCGGCTCAATACCGCTGGAGCAACCGGCGATCATCGAGATCGTTCCGGTCGGCGCCACGGTCAGTCGGCAGGCGTTCCGGATGTCCGGGTCGCCGTTCTCGTCCCACTTGCTGCCTGCGAAGGCCGGGAAAGGTCCTCGCTCTGCTGCCAGGTCGATAGACGCCTGGTCGGACTCGTCACGGATGAACGCCATCAGCGCCCGTCCGATCTCGATGGCTTCGTCGCTGTCGTACGGAACGCCCAGCTCCACCAGCATGTCTGCGAAGCCCATGACTCCGAGCCCGATCTTGCGGGTGAAGTTGGCCATCTCTTCGATGGCCGGAACGGCGTACTTGTTGGCGTCGATGACGTTGTCCAGGAAGTGAACGCTCAGGCGTGTCACCTTCCGGAGGTGGTCGTAGTCGATCTCCTTATTGCCGTCGGCATCTTCTACGATGAATTTGGCAACGTCGATTGAACCCAGGTTGCAGGACTCGTTCGGCAGAAGAGGCTGCTCACCGCATGGGTTTGTCGCAGTGATCTCGCCGAGGTGAAGCACCGGGCTGTTCCGGTTCACCTCGTCCAGGAAGATCATGCCCGGCTCACCGTTACGCCACGCGCCGTGGACAATTTTTGAGAATACTTCGCGTGCGTCCAACTGACCGACTTCGACCATCGGACTGTCTGCGACTGCCGGGTCCTCTTTGGACTTGAGCGCGTAGGAGGTGCCGTCCTTAACGGCCTGCATGAACTCGTCGGTCGCGCCGACGGAGATGTTGAAGTTGTGGATTTCACCCTCGACCGTCTTGCAGTCGATGAACTCCAGGATGTCCGGGTGGTGCACGTTCATAACGGCCATGTTTGCGCCGTCTCGCTTACCGCCTTGTGTCACGAGTGTGGAGACGGAAGACAGGTGTCGAAGTACGGCGATAGGACCACAGGCCCTGCCGTGGGTCGACTGGATGGGCGTGCCCTTGGCCCGGATGTCCGTCAGAGCGAATCCGGTACCGCCGCCGAATTTTTGCACCATGGCGGCATCATGTGCCGCGCCCATGATGCCTTCCATACTGTCTTTAAGAGGAAGTACAAAGCAGGCCGAGAGCGTTCCCGCCCCGGTTCCGGCGTTCATCATCGTCGGCGAGTTCGGCAGGAACTCCAATGACGACATTATCTGGTAGAACTCTTCGGCCGTTGCATCAATCTGCGCATCCGTCTGTCCGTACGCACGGTCGGCCGCCGCAAGTGTCCCGGCCACCCGCCGGAACATTCCCTGCGGGTCTTCTTTGATAACCCCGTCGTTGTCCTTATCCAGATAACGCTTCTCTAGCACCACATTTGCGTTATCCGTGATGGTGGCAGGAACGAACTCACCATCTACAGGTGCGTTGTCGGCCGCTCCGGCTATTCCGAGCAGGGTCGCCGCCTCTGTAATGTTTTGAATGAGACCACGATCTTTCAACGCCGTGAGGATCTCGGTGGTTGCTGCAGTGTTGTCGTGGCCGTTACGGGTGGTGTCCGTGCTCATTCGCGAATCCTGTTGTCTGAATCTGGGGTCTAGTGATGGGTATAGCTCTCGCAGGGCGGGAACACCATCGGTTAAATCTGGTGGGCGGTAAATGGTTTGTGACCGATCATCGGTCGCAAACGGGGCCTACGAGAGCTTTAGAAGCCCTCGTCCGCGTGGCGCATCGGGAACACTGAGGAACCGATCGCGCCAAAATGATGTTGAGCCGGTAGACCGGCATCGCGCTAAGCGCATCGGATCCTCCTTTCTCGTTGTTCTCGATCTCGGGCTCCCACGACCGGGAGCGGTTTATTTTGCAGTTCTGAAGCCTTAGTTTCCTGAGGCCGCCCTGCGAGTCCTTCGTCTTCTTCCTCGATTGGCAAGTCTCGGTACGTCATCCTCGATCAGCCTGAGCTGCGGTTTGGGGCCGTCTGACGTTTCATCTCGAAGCGCCTCGACCTCCTGGGCGAAGGTATCCAGGTCCTCAAAGTCCCTGTATACCGAGGCGTATCGGATGTACGCCACCCGGTCCAACTCCCGCAACCGCTCCATCACCATCTCGCCGATGACCCGACTTTCAACCTCAGCCTTGCCGAGACGGTGCAACTCGGAATCGATATCCGTAACTATCTTCCCAATCGCTCCTACCTCTAAGGGGCGTTTGGCGCATGCTAATCGAAGGGATCGCTCAAGTTTCTCCGTGGAGAATGGTTCCCTGCGACCGTCCGACTTGGCGAGAAGCAGCGGCGTGGTGTGCACCCGCTCGTAGGTCGTGAACCGCAGTCCACATCCCGTGCATTCTCGTCGGCGTCGAACTCCGTCGGGGGCTTCCCGTGAGTCGATTACCTTTGAGTCGTCATGGCCGCAAAACGGGCACTGCACGTTTGAGCCTCCGACCCTCCCGAATTAGTACGCCAATCCCTTGTGAGAAGGGTCACACACGATCTAGTGGTCTACTGTCGGCAACCCCTATATATGGTGCGTGAGCCGCAGAGCATGCACTATCCGTTGGGGGGTGTCAAGACTTGAGGTTGACCGATTTGGGACCGATCTTAGGTCTGAGTACAGCATCCGCAGGAGACATAGCGAACGGGGCGTATGAACGCCTCAAAACAGGCTCTTATTTTACCATTTTTGAACGTGATTCGGGGGAGTTGGACATGTATTGGTACCCCGAGAGAAACCGGATAATCTCGCCACGCGCAAAGGCCCCCGGCACGAATGCCGGGGGCCTTTCAATTCGCCTGTAGAACCGTCTACAAATGCCCGGGCTGTTATGCCCGAAGCGGGTCTTAGTCCATTGCCGTTGCGGCAGTTGCACCACGCATGCGGCGTCGTGCTGCCGGGTGGTGTCGGAGGAACGGCGGGATGTCGAGGTCGGGTGAATCCGCGCTCACCGTCTCGGCGTCCGCCAGGTTGATCGAACCGTCCTCGGCCGGGAAGCCGGTGGCGATGATGGTCAACTTGACCTCGTTCTCCATCTTCATGTCGGTCACCATACCGAAGATGATGTTCGCCTCCGGGTCTACGACGCCGGAGATCACCTCGGAGGCCTGGTGGACCTCGTTAATCGTCAGGTCACTTCCGCCCGTGATGTTGAAGATCACGCCGCGGGCACCCTCAAGAGAGACATCCAGCAGAGGACTCTGAATTGCTTCCTCTGCGGCCTGGATGGCCCTGTTGTCGCCGCTGCCTGAGCCGATAGCCATCCACGCCGGTCCGGCGTTGCTCATGACGGCCTTGATGTCAGCAAAGTCCAGGTTGATCTCACCGGCTACGGTCACCAGCTCTGCGATGGACTGCACACCCTGTCGGAGGATGTTATCGGCCATGCGGAACCCGGACTCCATCGTTACCTCTTCATCACAGATGATGAGGAGACGGTCGTTCGGGATCGTGATGAGGGTGTCGACCTTGTCCTTGAGCCGGGCGACGCCTTCCTCGGCATGCTTCATGCGTCGTCGGCCTTCAAATGCGAAAGGCTGGGTCACGACGCCAACGGTCAGTGCGCCCATCTCGCGAGCCGTCTCGGCCACGATCGGCGCTGCGCCGGTGCCGGTGCCGCCGCCCATTCCGGCAGCGATGAACACCATGTCTGCGCCCTCGAGGACCTCTCGGACCTCGTCCCGACTTTCCTCTGCACACGCCTGACCCTTCTCGGGGTCGCCACCTACGCCAAGACCACGAGCGGTGTCGTCACCAATCCGCAACCGGATGGGGACATCGCTACGCACGAGTGCCTGCGCGTCCGTATTTACGGTGATGTACTCGACCTCGGGAAGTCGGTCACGGTACATGCGGGAGACGGCGTTAGAGCCACCACCGCCGACACCGACGACTTTGATTTTCGCTACTCCGATGTTGTCCGGGGTGGCTTCGATTTTTGCGTTCATATTGTTCTAGTCTCCTGGCACATCTGCGGGCCTTCGGCTATCTGGATCGCTGTCCGATGTGCCCTTTGGTCCCAAAATGTTCGGGGTTTGTTGGCCGATGCCCTGGCCGAGGGTTTTGAGTGATTCATCGAGCCGCCCGTTGGACCCTGTAACGGTCCCCGGACGGATTCCGTTTGCTCACACCGAAACCCCCGTTCGGGTCTCGTTGCCTGATCGTTCTCCCCGCTTGCGCCATCCTGTGAAAGCGTCATACCAGCGGTTTCCGCCGCCCAGCACCTCTGCTCCGTTAACAGTTGATACGCCCAGATGTGATCCGCTCGGCAGGTTTCGCAGGCCCCAGATCAGCATCCCGATCCCCGCGCTGTACGCCGGGTCCTGGTACTGCTCATCAAGTCCTACAAGGGGTCGTGGACCGGAGGTCCGGACTCGACCCTGGAATACGTAGCGGGCCAGCGCCTGCATACCGTCCAGCTTTGCCCCGCCGCCCGTAAGAACGACGCGGTCTATCGGGACGTTTGCGAGGTGTGGCGTTGCGAGTTTGCCCTTCACCAACCGGAACAACTCGTGCGCACGTTCCTTGAGAAGTTGCCCGAGCTCTCGTTTGGTCACGGCGATTGGGCCTTCGACGCTGTCGGCGAGGGAGTTGATGAACAACTCCTCACGCATCGAGGCGACTTCGGGAGTAACCGAACCGGACCCGCACTTGATCTCTTCCGCCTCTTCAAAGGAAGTCATGAAGGCGGTTACAAGGTCGTTTGTGAACTGCCATCCGCCGACCGGTAGGACCGCGCTGTGAACGATTTGGCCGCCGACGAAGACGGCGATGTCCGTGGTGCCGCCACCGATGTCCAGGAGGACAACGCCGTCATCACGCTCCGTAGAGGTGAGTGCCGCTTCTGCGGATGCGATCGGTTCAACGATCAGGTCAGCCACATGGATACCGGCGGATTCCGCCGCCGCCCTGAGTCGCTCGATACTTGCTTCGTCGCCCTTCACCACGTGGGTGTGGGCGTGGATCTCCCGGGCGTGCATGCCGATTGGCATTCGCACGAGGTGTCGATTGTCGAGTGCGTAACCGCGGGGGATTACGTGCAGGAGTTTGCCGCCGCTGTCGGAGGCCATGTCATGCACCGTCGCCATCGACGCGTCCAGGACTTCCTGAGTGATTACGCTTTCGGCCGGGTTGTCGTGGACCTGGTCCCAGCGATTGCTGGACTCAATGTGGCTACCGGACAAGCCGACGTAGGCGGACTTGATAGAAACACCGGCCTGTTTGGAGGCTTCGGCTATAGATGATTTGATCGCCTGGGTCGTGGCTGCGTCGTCCCGCACCATGCCCTTGCTCAGCCCGTTGCAAGGAGAAACGCCAACCCCGGCGATCTCAACGCTCCCGTCCGGACGTTCACGGCCGATCACGGTCACGACCTTTGTCGTGCCCACATCTATCGCCGCTCTGTAATCTTCCTGGATCATTTGTCTGTCCCCGTCAGATACCCGTGTTCGAAAATACTGGTTGCTCGGTCCACCCCTGGGCCTCGTCTCGTATCAGGAGGACGGGCGAAACGGCGGATCATGTAAATCCTCATAGCCGTTCCACCGCCCTGAGCCTGGCGCTCCGGCTCCGCGGGTTGCCGTCGATCTCTGCCTCAGATGGCTTAATGACTCGTCGAGAAACGAGAGTCACCGAGGCGGTATGACCGCAGTCACATATCGGTCGTTCCGGCGGGCAGATGCAGTCGGTCGCCTCACGTCGGAACAGGTTTTTGACGATGCGATCTTCGAGAGAGTGGTACGCGATCACGACAACGCGGCCGCCGGGCTTGAGGAGAGAAATGGCCTGATTCAGACCGTCCTCAAGAGCGCCGAGTTCGTCGTTGACGGCGATACGCAACGCCTGGAACGTTTTAGTCGCCGGGTGGATGCGGCTTCGTCCGCCTCGTCGTGGCATGGCACTGGCGATCACATCTGCAAGTTGGGATGCGGTCTGGAGCGGCCGTGCGGCAACTATCGCGGCGGCGACGCGGCGGGATGAGCGTTCTTCGCCGTACTGGTAAATCACGTCGGCGAGATCGTCCCGGTCGTAGCGGTTGACGATGTCGCCAGCGGTAATCGACTGCCTGACGTCAAAACGCATATCCAGCGGGTCCGGTCGTCGGAAGCTGAACCCGCGTTGCTCGGTGTCGAGTTGTAGTGATGAGAGGCCCAGGTCAAAAAGAACCCCATCGACGGAACCGACGGCGTGGCCGTGATCAGCCGAGACGTCTGCGATGTCCCGGAAGTTGGCGTTCGCCGTGGTCATGCGACCTGCCAGGTCTGGTGACCCGGCGAGGCGGCCCCTGGCGGATGTGATGGCTTCGGCATCGGCATCGATACCGAGAACCGTGCCGTCCGGGGCATTTGCCTGAAGAATGGCCTCGGTGTGTCCGCCTTCGCCAAGATTGGCGTCGACGTATGCGCCGCCAGGTTTGACATCCAGGGCACGGAGCACTTCCGGCAGCATGACCGGGATATGGCGTCGCTCAGGCACCGGGGCTAGCTCCGAGTAGGTATTGGCTGCCACCGCGGTCGTACGCGCTCCGGCAACGGCACATCGCTGTGTCGCTGACCGAGGCATGGGAAGCGTTACGGGCGTCAATTGGCGGGCCAGATCCTGTTCATTTGTTTGCCGGAAACCCTTCGGAACGGGACTTCAAATTGGGTACGTCGCGAAAGTGTTCTGACTGTTCCGCGTCCGCACCCGTAAATAGGTATCAATCCGCGGCACTTTTTCGCTAGCGGAGTGGATTACGCGTTTGGACATATTTATGTGACTTCGTGCTGAGTCGCGTCGCATCCAACGTTCGCCGCGCTGGACGCCTCCGGTGCGAAACCGCCCGGTGGGCCGTGCTAGCATCTTTCTCCCGATGACTCACGATGCACACCACCACAACTCCCCTGACAAATCCGAGGGCCACCACCATGGCCATGCGGAGGGCCACTCCCACGGCCATGACGAGGCTGCGCAGGGACGGCGAAATTTCGCCGTCCTGACGAGCAGCGATGCGGGGGCAAAAGGTGAGCGCGCTGACACCAGTGGCGACGCCATCGACGAGATGCTTGGTGGTGCTGGATTTACGCGGGTGGATCGCGTGATAGTCCCGGACGAGCGCGACCAGATCTCTGAGCAACTCCGAAACTGGTCGGATGGCGGTGAGGTGGACCTGATTGTGACCACCGGTGGTACCGGACTCGGTCCGCGGGACGTGACTCCGGAGGCCACTACCGACGTTATCGATATGACAGTCCCGGGTATTGCCGAGACGATGCGTGCGCAGTCGATAGCGTCCACGCACGCGGCCATGCTCAGTCGTGCCGTCGCGGGTGTCCGCGGGCGGACCCTCATCGTCAATCTACCGGGCAGTCCGCGCGGTGTTCGGGAGACGCTTGAAGTTATCCTCCCCGTGCTCGGGCACGCCATCGATATTCTCGCTGATCGTCGCGGTCCTCACCCGGATGAAGGCTTCAGAAGAGCCTGACATTGCGAATCCGAATCATCACCCTATTTCCCGAGATGTTTGACGGACCATTCGGGGCCAGCATTGTTTCGCGTGCCACGCGTGACGGCCTTGTTGAGATCACTACTCATCAACTTCGCGACTACGCGAAGGACAAACACCGGACCGTCGACGACACGCCTTATGGCGGAGGCGCGGGGATGGTGATGAAGCCAGACACGCTTGGTGACGCCGTCGATGATCTCAAACAACAGGCCGCTAATAGTGGCGAGCCGGATCCGCGCGTGATTCTTATGTCTCCGCAGGGGCGCCGTCTGGACCAGCGGGTGGCCGGTGAATTTTCCACGCATGGATCTTTAATAATTGTTTGCGGTCGATACGAGGGCGTGGATGAACGATTTATCGAGGCGTGTGTCGATGAAGAGATATCGATCGGTGACTACGTAATATCAGGTGGGGAACCGGCGGCTATTGTGCTCGTAGATGCTCTTACGCGGCTGATCCCGGGCGCACTTGGTTCACAGGACTCCGCACCGTCGGATTCCTTTGCGACCGGACTCGATGGCAAGTTGCAGGGTCCGGTCTATACCCGGCCGCCGGAGTGGGACGGCCGGGAAGTGCCGGAGATTCTGCTTTCAGGCGATCACGCACGGTTAGAGAAGTGGCGAAAAGAACAGTCTGATGCCCGTACCGGGGAGCGTCGCCCTGATTTGTTGAATCAACAAAACGAATACGAGGACTGAGAAATTTGAACCAGAGGTTCTTGACAGGGCGGATTTCGCTTTTGATTTTCGCCGCCGTGCTTATGGTGACGGTCGCGTGCGGTTCAGAGTCGGGAAATGACGCGCCAAAACTCACTCCGGCGGAGATCGCGTTGGCCACCGCCCGCGCGGAGACCAACGATCTCGCGCCAACGGGCGCGGGCAACCTTTCGGCGGCTGACGTGTTGCAACGAGCCGGTGAGATTTCGGCAACCCTGGAGTCGTTCCGATTCACTACGGAAACGGTCGTTACCGGGGGCGAAGATATCCAGATCTCTACCATCAGCGGAGAGTGGTCTCAGCCGGGACGTTACCGAGCGGCGTCGAATAGCCCGGACGACCCGATTGCCGAATTTATCGTCGCTGATGGCCAACTGCTTTACCGCGAGCGGGAATCTAATGAATGGCGGCTTGAGACTGAGTTTGACCAGTCACTTGGCATCGGATCCGGTCAGCTCATCCCGGCCATGGACATTTTTGAATTCACAGACCCGGATGTCCCAGATGACGGTGAGTTCTATCGGATCACCGGGGCCGAAAATCTCGACCTGGAGGGTATCGACAAGCCCATTGTCCAGACCCACGAGCTCGTAATACGAGTAGCTGACTTCCACATCGAAAGTGTGGTTTCGTTTATCAACCGAGACCCGGAGATAGGGCTTGAGGGGACTCGACGGGCCTTTGTGGTGTCAGACAGGAACGTGCCGGAACGGATCGTGATTCCAGAGATCGCACCACCGCCCGGAGGTTGAGACTCCGCAACCGGATACGATGAATCGGCCCTAATTAAGGCCTGAACCGTTGCCGTGGGTAGGCTCGCGGCCCTACAATCAGGGACTCACTTAGTTAAATATCGGCCGTCGCGCGCGTCCCCCGACTCTGAATACATCGGGACCGACACGGCAGAGAACACACTACCGGAAGCATTTTCCGGCTTGCACAAAGGGAATACGGCGATGGAAGCCCGAACGCTAGTTGAAGCAACTCCGCGCGACGCCATCCAGGAATTTCAGACCGGTGACACCGTTCGTGTCAACGTGATGATTCGTGAAGGTGACCGCCAGCGTGTCCAGGCTTTCGAGGGCGTTGTCCTCAAGGGTCGTTACCGCAAAGGCGACACCCCTGCCCCCGGAGTGACCTTCACCGTACGACGTGTTTCTTACGGGGTCGGCGTCGAGAGGATTTTCCTCCTTTGCTCCCCGCTCGTAGACTCCCTCGAGGTCACCCGCAAGGGCAAGGTCCGCAGGGCGCGTGCCTACTACCTCCGTGGTCTGACGGGCCGAAGCGCCCGGATCAAAGAGCGCCGCTAACCAGCCGGTCGGCTATTTGGATAGTGTCGGCGCCTAACTGGCGTGACGCCGGTCGACAGGCGGAGCCCATGCTGACGCTTATTTCGCGTACCCTCGCCCTATGGAAGCGCGCCCACAACATACGCCCGCGGATTTGAGCGGTGGATTCGCGCAGGTCGCCGTTGATGGCGCGGGCGGGCAGGACAGGACCTTCACCTACCGCATTCCTCCCGAGATGGAGATCGCTCCCGGGCATCTCGTGTGGGTGCCGTTCGGCTCCCGCACCGTTCAGGGCATCGTGTTTGGATTGGTAGATGTCCCGCAGGTCGAGGAGATCCGAGACGTCGAGCAGGTTGCATACGAGCAACCGCTGCTGTCCCGCCGTCAGATTAATGTCGCCACCTGGATGTCCGGATACTACCGGGTCGGACTTTTCATGGCAGCGGTCCAGATGTTGCCGCCGGGCTTCGCTAGCCGACTTCGGACCTGGGTAAGCCTTGATGAAGAACGGGCCGCCAATTCTTCTACAGATGATCTGAACACCCGGGACGAACGCGCCCTGAGGATGGTCAAAGACGCGGGCGAACTGCGTCGACCCGCGCTGGCGCGTCGACTTGGACGCGGTGGTGGGGCGGTGGTCGACAGGTTGATCCGTAAAAAGCTTCTCATCACCCGGACCGAGTGGGAGCACCAACGACAGAAGCCCCGGTACGCGCGTGTACTTTCGTTAGCTGTTGAATCGGAAGAGGTGGAGAAAGTAGCCGACGAGTTGGACGCCGCACCCGGCACACGTGGACTGGAGCGTGCGTCGTTATTGCGCCGGGTGATTGATGCGCCCGGGATTGAGACACAGGCGGACCTTGCAAGAGAGTTCGGTCGTTCACGAGTCGACTGGGCCAAGAAGGCCGGATTGCTTCGCGTCGACGAGATACAGGTGGACCGCAACCCCCTCAGGGAACACCAGTTCCAGACCACGATGCCGCTAGACCCAACAGCCGCGCAGGCGGGCGCTATCGGTGCGATCACGTCCGCGCTGAGGACCACCCGGAAAGAGTCTGGTCCGCCACGCAAGTTCCTGCTGTACGGAGTCACCGGTAGCGGCAAGACGGAGGTTTATCTTCGGGCGGCGGAGAAGTGCCTGGAGCTTGGCCGAACCGTATTGATACTTGTCCCGGAAATTGCGCTCACACCACAGACTCTGGCGCGTTTCGCTTCACGATTCCCGGGAAAGGTGGCGTTGCTTCACTCAGGCCTGCAACCGGGTGAACGATTCGACCAGTGGTGGCGAATATCGAACGGTGACTTTCCGATAGTTCTGGGCTCTCGCAGCGCAGTCTTCGCTCCTATCGACAACCTTGGACTCGTGATGATCGACGAAGAGCACGAGTGGACTTACAAGCAGCACGACCCGGCTCCCCGTTACCACGCAAGGGCAGTCGCAGAGCGATTCTGCGCAGAACACGGCGCGGTGTTAGTGGTCGGAAGCGCCACTCCGGACATCGAGACATTTAGACGCGCCGAGAGAGCGGAGATCAGCCTGCTTCGTCTACCGGATCGGGTCGGGATTGATGACGAGGCGGGGACGCTTTCGCCTATCACCGGACCTGCGCGGACAAGTGCCGGGCAGGCGGGTGTCCGGATTGTGGATATGCGGGAAGAACTTCGGGCCGGTAACGCAGGGTTGTTTAGTCGGGCATTGCTGGATGGCATCAAAGAATCGCTGGACGCCGGTGGGCGCGTGATCTTATTCCTCAACAGGCGAGGTACGGCGGCGTACGTGCAATGCCGTCAGTGCGGCTCGGTTCGGACATGTCGGCGATGTGACACCTCTTTGACGATGCATCGGTCCGATATGCCGGACGGCATCGATAGCCTCGTCTGTCATTACTGTGGATACCGAGTGAGGCCCAGTAACAAGTGCCGTGTCTGTAACGCCGAGAACATGCGACCGATGGGGAGCGGCACGCAGGCCGTGGTAACGGAGGTGGAACGTCGATTCCCGGATGTAGGCGTGTTGCGATGGGACCGCGATGTGGCGCGCACCGCGAGGGCGCATGGTGAGGTGCTTGACGAGTTCCTTAAAGGCAAGTCACGGGTGCTAGTGGGTACGCAGATGGTCGCCAAAGGCCTCGACATCCCGGAGGTGACGCTCGTCGGAGTGATCTCCGCGGATACCGGCCTGTCCATCCCGGACTTTCGTGCGGGCGAACGTGCGTTTCAGGTACTGACGCAGGTGGCGGGTCGGGTAGGGCGTGGGCCTGACGGTGGTTCGGCAATCATCCAGACATTTCAGCCTGAACACTACGCGGTTCAGGCTGCCGCAGCGCAGGATTTCGAGGCGTTTTACGACATCGAAATCGGTCTTCGGGCTGAACATGCTAATCCGCCGTTCACCCGGCTAATCAGGCTAGGACATTCGCATTACGACCCGGCGGCCGCGCTTGAAGAGGCTAAGCGGATGGCGGGTGTCCTGAACGATGAGCGGATCGCATCCGGGGATACTGGGACCGAGGTCATCGGACCAAGCCCCAGCTATCCGTTTCGTATGCGAGGGGTGACGCGTTGGCACATCATCCTTAAGGGTCCATATCCGGAGCGACTTCTCGACCGTGTCCAGCTTGGCCGTGACTGGACCGTAGACGTGGATCCTGCATCGGTTTCCTAGGTAGAGCGGACCAGTCGCCTGAACCTATACTTATACTCAGATCTCTCCTTCACCCCTGGTTATTTCCAAACAATGACACTCCTCGACATCCGAACGGTCCCTGACCCGATCCTGCGCAGGAAATCGCGCAAGATTCGTGAGGTTGATGACGCCATCCGTGAGCTAGCGCACAACATGGTCGCGACCATGCACGAAGCCCACGGGGTAGGACTTGCCGCGCCGCAGGTTGGTGAGTTGAAACGGCTTATCGTCCTCCAACTCCCGGATGAGGAAGACGCCCGAATCCTGGTCAACCCGGAGATCACCCGTCGCGACGGGGAGCGAGAGGTCGAAGAGGGTTGTCTCAGCGTTCCCGGTTTCATGGGCACCATCATGCGGTCCGAGCGCGTAAAGGCTCGTGCGGTCGATGAGTGGGGCGCAAAGCTTCGATTGACTGCTGAGCAGATCTTCGCGCAGGCACTCGAACACGAGGTCGATCACCTGGACGGCATTCTTTATCTGGATCACCTCAAGAGTCACGAAGACCTGATCGATCTCAGCAAACTGGAAGAGGAAGAGCACCAGCACGACTTCGAAGTGGAGGTAGAGGACGAAGGTTTGATGGAAAGTCGGGGCGAAAAGCGTGTGCTGACGGTCGGCGACATGAAGGACGGGGTTGCCGAGGTGAAAGACGAGAAGATCGTCGAGGCCACCGAACAAGACTTGGAAGAGATGTCCGGCGGCTAAGCCCCGATGACACAGTCCGCGAGCCTCCTTACACGAACTGCCCGATTCCTGGAGTCCCACGGGATCGCCGCGTACGTCGTTGGCGGTGCAGTGCGGGATCGGGTTCTGTCGCTTCCTGTGCAACCCGACGCAGGTTCTGAAGATATCGATCTTCTGCTGACTTCTCCAGTAGCCGCTCTAGTAGATTCCCTTGCCGACGAAACCGGAAGCACCGCCATCGTGCTGGACGATGAACGCGGTTTCGTCCGGCTCGTGGATCCCTCAGATGAGCACAAGTGGCTGGATCTTGCTGTTGCCTATGGCGATATCGAGGCTGACCTGGCGCGCCGTGACTTCACGATCAATGCGATGGCGGTGCCGTTGCAGGATTGGGTTTCGCGCGCGGATGACGCTCCCATAGACGACGCTGTAATCGACTTCAACGCTGGTATGACCGATCTCCGCCAATCCATAATCCGGGAATCTAGCCCCGGTAACCTGCTGGACGACCCTATTCGGATACTCAGGGCCGTCCGTTTCGCCACGCAGCTTGAATTCGAGATCGAACCAACAACCGCGTCCGTCGTATCGGACAACGGGGAACTGTTGGCGGAGGCCAGTCCGGAACGAGTCCGGGACGAGTTTTTCAAGATGATGGCCAGCCATCGGCCTGATTGGGGGATCCGGGAGATGGATCGGCTGGGATTGCTGGAAGTCCTGCTCCCGGAGCTGACCGAGGGCCGTGAATTTACCCAGCGCGGGATGCACTATTACGACGTCATGGAGCACGAGCTCCACGCCCTGTGCGTCGGCGCACGGCTTATGAACGGTGAACGTCGATCATCCGATCCTTTCCTTAAGCACGTCCCATGGCACCCGGAATTCGACGAGTACTTCCGGGAGATCGTCGGCGATGGCCAAACTCGGGCAACACTCGTCAAGACGGTCGCAATGCTCCACGACATCGGGAAACCGGGGACGATGACCATTGAATCGCCTTCAGAGAAAGCCCCAAACGGGAAAATACGGTTCCTGGGACATGGCGAGCTTGGCGCGCAGATGGCGACGAATTTCCTCACCCGGCTGCGATGTAGCAGGCGCACAATCGCCCACGTTTCGCTGATGATCGAGGAACATCTCAGGCCGTTTCAGATGAGCAACGGCACCGATCCTCCAACGGGCAGAGCGATCTTTCGTTACTTCCGTGACGTTTCACCTGTCGCCGTAGACACGGTAATGCTCAGCGTATGTGACTACGCGTCAACCATCGGACCGCTCTTAAACGGGGCCAATTTTGAACGTTATTCGGCCATGCTCAGTGATATACTTACCCGCGGCCTTGAGCCAGAACCGCAGCACTCCACGACTGAGGACCTCCTACTAAATGGTCATCAGGTTCAGGAGCGTTTCGGTTTGCAACCGGGACCAGAGATCGGTCGGTTGTTGGGCGCGTTACGTGACGGAGAGTCGTCGGGCGTTGTCCGTACAAAAGCAGAAGCCAATGAACTGCTTGCCCGCCTTCTTGGGCGGGCAGCATCGCGTCGCGGGAGACTCTGAGTGAGAAGACCTCGAAGAGGACTGGTTCTACTCGCGATCCTATTCGCCCTGAGCGTTGTCGTTATCGCAGTGCCGAGACTTGAAATCGACACGCCGGTATTCGATCTGGATCGTGGAGACGACGAGAACGTACTCGGATTGTCGCTTGGCCTTGATCTCAAGGGCGGGTCGCATCTGGTATACAAAGCCACCAAAGAAGATGGCAGCCCCGCAGACCCTGAAGACCTTGAAGGCGTCCGCAAGATTCTTGAGAAGCGTGTGAGCTCTTTCGGTCTGGCAGAGCCAACCATTCAGCTTCTCGGGCAACCTGCAGACCGTATCCTCGTCCAACTTCCCGTACTCAGCGGTGCGACTGTCGCTATCGGGTTTGATGGCAACACAGTTTCCGTCGAAGAGCTGGAAGCCTTCATGCGATCCGAGATCATCGGTCATCCGGAGACTACGGTTGAGATCGACGACAACCAGTTAATCGCCCAGATGGACGAACTGCGTCCAGCCCTTCGTGACGTGGACGGCACGGTTATTACCGAGGCCGAGAGTGACGTCATAAGGCGGGCCCTGGAAGATAACTTCCCGGTTACCGCCGTTATTTCATTTGCCGCTGTCGACCCGGAAACGGGTCTGGTTCCGGTCGTTGAGGAAGATGTGCCTGTGGAAGAGGGACTCCCTGACGAACCCGCAGGTGACGCGGATACCGCTACGGCAACACCGGTGCCGCAGCCCGCTGCCACACCTTCCGCAGACGGAAGCGACCCGGGTGATGTGACACCGGTTCAGACGGAGCCCACGGCGGAGCCCGTCCCGGACGACGGTGATGCCACCGATGGTGATACTCCTGTCGACACCGGTCCGGTTACGGTCGTGCCGGAAATTACTGTCGAGCAGATCCAGGAAGCGCTTGCGGGCTTAGGCCTGGACAACGCACTCGTCGAGCCCGTGGCAGACAACACGGGAACGGCGATTCCTAACTTCTGGTCAATAGCAATCACGGGCGTGCGCGAGGTCGTGATTGACGAGAATGGCGACGCGCAGCCCACGCTTGTTGATGAGGTTCAGGACGCTATCGACGCGATCAGCCCTCTGGACGTGTTTGCCACCGCGGGGGAGATCAACCTCTACGCCGTCGGTGGGGGCGTGCAGGAAGCCAAGCACCTGATCGGACAAACGGCGCAACTGGACTTCCGTGAGCGCAAATGTGGAAGCCTTACTCCACCCAATATCGACGACGCATGGCCACCGGACGGTCTTACCATCGATGAGTGGGTAAACGTCCGTTGCACAGATTCGACCTACTGGAACCCGCCCTTCGGTGGCGGCGAACAGGACATTGACATTCAGGGTTCTGACCTGACGGACGCATTCGCCGGTACACAGCCGGGGGTTGTTGGGCCGGTCGTGAACATCAGCTTTAACGACCACGGATCGGACGAGTTCTGTGACGTCACGGGACGAATTTCCCGGGCCACGAACCAGGACGTTCTTGCCATTTACCTTGACGGCGAAGAGCTTGTCGCACCGTCTGCACAGGCGGCGATCTGTAACGGCAGCGCCTTCATCTTCGGTAATTTCACCGCAGAACGGGCAAGAACGGTTGCCATTCAGCTCCGGTCGGGTTCACTCCCGGTCGACCTTGAGCTGATCCAGGAACGAAACGTGGACGCCACGCTCGGCTCTGACTCGCTCAGGAAGAGCGTAATTGCCGGTGCCGTCGGTCTCGTACTCGTACTTGCATTCATGATTCTCTACTACAAGGTCCCGGGATTCGTCGCCGCACTGGCGCTGATCTTGTACGCGGTCGTCCTACTGGCGATCTTCAAACTTATCCCGGTCACGCTCACGCTTTCGGGTGTAGCGGCCTTGATCCTGTCGATAGGTCTGGCGGTTGACGCCAACATCCTGATCGCAGAGCGGACTAAAGAAGAGTTACGCATGGGACGTGGCTTACTGGCCTCGATCACGAGTGGTTTCGACCGCGCGTGGCCGTCCATCCGGGACGGGAACATATCAACAATAATTACCTGCGTAGTCCTGTTCTGGTTTGGTGACCGACTTGGTACAAGCCTGATCCAGGGATTTGCGCTCACGCTCGGGATCGGTGTCATCGTTTCGATGTTCACCGCATTCTTTGCCAGCCGGGTGATCATGCGATCAATCGCAGGCACGGCGCTCGGAAAACGAATCGAATCATTCGTTCCGGTCGGCTCTGTCGGCCTTGAGCGCGCCGTCGGCGCGGAGGACTAGGCGATGATCGATTTCGTAGGAAAACGCATCTGGTTTATCGGCCTGTCCGTGATCCTGGTCATTGTGTCCGGGCTTCTATTTTTGGTCGGGCCCGGACTTAATCAGGGCATCGACTTCACGGGCGGTACCTCGACATCAATCCAGTTCGATGACGTTACGATCGAGACGGATGATGTGCGATCCGTGTTCGCAGAGGCCGGGTTTGCTGACGCCATCATCCAGAACACGGGTGAAGGCAACTTCTTCATCAGGACTTCGGTCCAGAGTGAGTCAGACCAGGATGATGTTGAAGCTGCGCTGAACCGGTCGTATCCAGGGACAGCGAAGCGTACTGAGGTCACGACGGTCGGTAAGAGCGTTGCAGATGACACGATCTCCAACGCCATAACCGCCATCGTCGTAGCCGCCGTATTCATCATCCTGTTCCTGTTCTGGGCATTCCGGGCAGTCCCGTCGGCTTACCGATATGGACTCGCCGCCGTGATCGCCCTTGCGCACGACGTGATTCTCACACTGGGTCTGTTCGTCATCCTTGGCGAGCTGATCAACGCAGAGGTCAACGCCTCGTTCATCGTCGGGACACTGACCGTCATCGGTTACTCCGTGAACGACACGATTGTGGTGTTTGACCGGATTCGCGAGAACGTCCGACTTGGCACAGGCCGGTCCTTCAGGGCCGTCGTCAACCAGTCGCTGAACGAATCGATCATGCGATCACTCTCTACGTCGTTCACGACGGCGCTGGTGATTGTGGCGATGCTGCTGTTCGGTGGCGAGACGCTACGTGACTTCCTGCTAGTCCTGCTGGCCGGTGTGGTGGTCGGAACATACAGCTCGATCTTCATTGCAGCGCAGGCACTGGTCTTCTGGGAAGAGCGGGGACTATTCGGTCGCCGAAAGGCCGTCGAGGCGAGCTAAGGTTCCATCGGCGGGTAGCGTTGTAGGGGCGTATGGCAATACGCCCTTCGCTTCCGTGCAGAACTGCCGGTCGTGCCCTGAGACTTTCGAAGGGCCGGGTCACTCGCCAACCCCGTAGGGGCGGATTCGTGTCCGCCCGAGGGCTGATGGTGATCGGCCCCACGGACACTGGTGACCCCAGAAACTAGTTCAACTGCGGAAATCTCAAGATGTGGTTAATCCGTCATACCGGAGATGACCAGTCGTTGGGATTTCCTGTCGCCGAGGTGCCACGAGGTTCGTTCAGAGCGTCATAATGTGCAGAACCGCAACTGGAATTAATTACCCGTGGGTTGCTCTACTCGAAGAGCACTCCACGAGTGTCGGGAGGAAATACCATGCATATCGGCGCACACGTATCGGCGGCGGGCGGCCTTCCAAAAGCGATCGGCAGGGCGCAGGACATCGGGGCCGAGGCGATGCAGATCTTTGCGTCATCCCCGCGTGCATGGAGATTCAAATCCCCTGAAGACGCGCTCGTGGAGAAGTTCAAAGAAGCGTCCGAAGAAGCAGGCATGGGGCCGACCGTGTTCCACGGCATCTATCTGTGCGCCCTCGGTTCGCAAGATGAGGCACTTGTGGAGCGGAGTATAGAGTCGCTAACAAACCACCTCCAAACCGCAGAACGTGCGGGTGCCCTGGGCGTGATATTTCACCCGGCCAGCCACAAGGGTGTCGGGTTCGAAGCGGTCCTGGACCAGTTCGTTGAGGGCGTCAAGAAGGTACTTGATGCTGCGCCCGGAGACGCACTTCTAATGCTGGAGAACAGCGCCGGTGCGGGAGATCACATCGGGTCGAAGTTCTCCGAATTGGGGGCGATCATCAAGAACGTGGGAAGCGAACGAGTTCACGTCTGCCTGGACACACAGCATGCCTGGGCGGCCGGTTATGAGTTGAACGACGCCGAGAAACTGGACGCGATGTTGGCGGAGTTCGACAAAGAGATCGGTCTCGACCGGCTAAGCGCTATCCACGCGAATGACTCGATGCGGCCGCTTGGTTCTGCCGTGGACCGGCATGACAACATCGGTGAGGGTGAGATCGGTGTGGCGGGATTTGAGCTGATGATGTCGCGCCCTGCTTTTGCAGACGTCCCCATGTATCTGGAAGTTCCTGGCTTCGAAAAGGGCGGGCCGGACAAGAAAAACGTGGACCTGATGAAAGATGCACGAAAAGCCGCCGGAGCGAGCCGCTAGTCAGGCTATGCGTTCACTTTCACGCGACGCGTTTGACGAGCTGGTGGCCGACGCACTTGAAGGTCTTCCCGACGAATTCCTGGATAGGCTCGACAACGTGGTGATCGTGAGTGAGGACTGGCCTTCTGGCGAGCAACGTCAATATCACGGTTTGTCCCAGCGAGAAACTCTACTCGGCCTGTACGAAGGCGTGGCATTGACCGAACGGGAGGGTTACGGCATGGTGCTCCCGGACAAAATTACGATCTTCAAACGACCGCTTGAGCAGATTTGCGCTGATGAAAAAGACCTGATTTACCAGGTGCAGGTCACGGTCGTGCATGAGATCGCACACCACTTCGGAATAGACGACGAGCGACTCCACCAGCTCGGGTATTAAACCTACCCTGAGGCTCTCGAAGGGTACGTACTGTAAATATGGTTCCCCTCTCCTAGCGGGAGAGGGTTAGGGTGAGGGAGACGTTCATCCTTCAATCTCAGCAAATACCACATCGCCAAACAACAAAGAGGCACAGTGACTCAAGTATTCATCATGGTGTTCGACGGTCTGCAGCCGTCCCAGGTCGTCCCGGAGTTGATGCCGCGGTTATCGGCGTTTGCCGACTCAGGCGTGCGATTTCAGAAGCACCATCCTGTATTTCCGACGGTTACTCGGATTAACGCCGCCAGCATGGTGACCGGTCGCTACCCGGGAGGACACGGACTTGCCGGTAACACGATGGTCGTTCGTGAGATGGATCCCGGCGAGCAGTTCCCTGTACTGGAGCCGGGTCTTCGTCGTTTAGCTGCGCACAACGACGGGCGCGTTCTGCTCTCACCGCCATTGGCCGAAATCCTCGCTCACTACGGCAAGCAGTACGTTGCAGTTGGTGTCGGGACCTCCGGAAACGCGTTTGTCCACAATCCGCATCCTGAGTTCTCAAACGGTGCGACCATCCACCCGGAGTTCTGCCTACCGGATGATCTCCACCCGGAAATTATCGAGCGATTCGGTGTATGGCCGGACGAGGAGTACCCCAACTCTGCCCGGGTCCGGCACGCTGGTAAGATCATCACCGACTACGTGCTGTCGGAACGCCAACCGGATGTGACGCTGCTGTGGTCGTCCGAACCGGACAAATCCCAGCACAGGGACGGCGTCAACTCAGACCTCGGCAAGCGTGCACTCGCCATGGCCGATGCCGAATTTGGACGGATACTCGACTGGCTTGCGGAAAACGGTCGCCTGGAGGACACGGACGTTATCGTGCTGTCCGATCACGGTTACTCGACCATCTCAGAGGTGATCCCGATCGAGGCCATGGTCCGAGACGCCGGGTTCCCTGCCTCCGGAGATAACGGGGTGGTCGTTGCGCCAAACGGCGGGTCGGTCATCTTCTACACAACCCCGCCAAACGAGACCACCGCCGACAGGCTCGCTCGATGGCTCATGACGCAGCCCTGGTGCGGTGCGTTGCTATCGTCCGAGGCCGCCGGGAGCATCGCTGGAACGCTTCCACTCGAACTGGCGGGAGGCGATGGCGAACGTGGTCCTGATCTTGCGATGTCTTTCGCATGGAACCACGATGAGAATGAGCAGGGTGTACCCGGACATGCGTTCTCAGCGGGAGGCGCACCGGGTGCCGGTCAGCATGGATCCATGAGCCCACATGAACTTCGGAACACACTTATCGCCGGTGGACCCAGCTTCAAATCCGGGCTGTCGAGCGAAGTGCCCACCGGGAACGTCGACCTTGCTCCGACGGTCCTCGCCCTGCTGGAGTTGCCCGGCGGTGAACAAATGGACGGACGGGAGATTAGTGAAGCGATTGTGGGAGGGCCTTCACCCCACCAAGTGGAGGTCAGCGTAGAGCACCACACGATGCGTCGCACGGTCTTCAAGAGGACGTACCGACAAATCGTCCGGACCTCGCGTGTCGGAGACACGGTGTACCTGGACGACGGTGACGCTCGCCGGGATTAGAGGCCCATCTCTAAACATGAGTCGGCTGTCATCCTGAGCCGATGTGAAGTATCTCCCGGGTTTTCAACAGGGAGAATTGAAGTCGTTGGACTCGAACACTCCTCACCCTCATCGAGTGTGTTCGTCGGCAACGACCGTTATCAATCGATCGTGTATGGGTCGTTACGCCCAAAAGCCCTAGAGCGGTTGCCAGTAGCGCCGATTCTCTACCTCAATCACGTGGCCGATGTTTGAGTCCACCACGAGATGACTCGCCGCCACGGTCATTTGCTCCGTCATGATCCGTTCGATCAACGCCTTACGGGTGGCTATCGCAGTTGGCTTATCCATGTCAAAACCTGCGCACCACTCCGGCTCCGTGAACTGGGCGCGTGAGTGAAGAACGTCACCTGTGACGACGCCTTTCGCTCCGTCCGAATCGATCAGGAACGATTGGTGTCCAGGCGTGTGACCCGGCGTTGCTATTGCTCGAATCCCGGGTGCGATCTCATCACCATCGCCGGTCAACTCAAGCAATCCCAGTGCCTCTAACGGCTGCGCCTGTGTTGGAATTTGTGGAGCTTCTTCGATAACACCCTCACTCGTCCACCACTCGTAATCGGCGGCCGAGAAGTAATAACGGGCGTTCTTAAAAGTCGGATCGCCTTCGGTCATATTCCAGCCGACATGGTCCGGATGAAGGTGAGTGTTTAGCACCGCCATCACTTGATCCGGCTGAATACCGGCCTCCCGCAACCGTGGAACCAGCCGACCTTCCCCACCGCCGAACATCTCAGGAACGGATGGCCCGATTCCCGTATCCACGACTATGACGAAGTCGTCAGAAATCAAAGCAAACGCGCCGAAAGAAACACGGAACTTACCGTTTTCATCCAGCGCATGGTGGGCGCGGTGTGCGTCCCATGCGTCCAACGGAACATCCGGGAAGAAGTCCTGTGGGTTGAACGGCGGCGGTGTGTAGTCCTCAACATTGAGGATCTCGACCCGCCCGATTCGTGCTGATCTCGCCATGCTCTCCTCCGCTTGATGAGGTGACATTATGTGTTGGCGGACTATCCCGCAAGGGACTCTAGTCCGCCAACACCTGCCAGTAGCGCCGTCCTTCTATCTCAACGATGTGACCTAGATTACCGTCGTACCGGAGATGTCCCGCGGCGACGGTCAACTTGTCCTGGATGGCCTTCTCTATGAGCATCTTGCGTGATGCGATTGCGGCCGCCTTGTCGATATCCGCCCGGAACGACCAGCCCGGTTCCTGGAGCTGCGCCGGTGTATGTAGTACGTCACCGGTGATCACGGCCGATTCACCGCCGGACTCGATCAAGATCGATTGGTGACCCGGGGTGTGTCCCGGCGTGCCCAGCGTCCGAACGCCGATGAAGAGTTCCTGGTCGTCCTCCACAAGGTCCAGCACTTCGAGATCTTCCAGCGGCACGACCTGTTCCGGGACGTACGAGGGTGCGTCCTGCTGGGCGGTCCAATGCTCCCAGTCTTTGCGAGAGATCGTGTAGCGCGCCCGTGAGAAGGTCGGCTTGCCGTCGACGATGTTCCAGCCGACGTGGTCCGGGTGGATGTGCGTGTTAATAACCCCGTCTACGTCGGACGGCTGGACGCCAACAGCGGCAAGGTTTTCGAGCAGTTTCCCCTCAACACCGTTTTGAGCTGCGTGTGGTCCCGGGCCAAGTCCTGTGTCCACGACTGCGACGAAGTCGTCCGACCGAAGTACGAACACGCCGTAGTTCCTGGGGTAGAGTCCATCTGGTGTGAGTGATGACTCTTTGTAAGGCTCCCACGCTTCTAACGGGATGTCCGGAAAGGGCTCTGTTGGCGGCGCGGGCGGTGGTATAAAGTCGCAAATCGCTACGATCTCGATGCGCCCGATCTTTGTCGATAAAGCCATTTTTCCTCCGTTGATAGCCGTTACGTTTAAGGCGTGATCTCCACGCCGCCGCTGGTGAGTCGAATTCGTCGTACGCCAGAACTTAGTTCGATATCGCCGAGCCTCTCAAGCTCAGATAACACCTGTTCCATCCGATCATCCAGCGGCCCGCTTTCCTGTCCGGACCGCTCCCCACGAGTCGGCACATCACCCCACAGGGTTCGCATAGGGCTGGATTTAATGTAGCTGGACAACCCGTCCAGGAACGCCTCGAACGCCATAGCCGACACCGGATGAGGGGCGTGTTCAGCGGATGCCTCGGCAAACCGAAATTCGAGAGATAGCCCATCATCTGATGCATCCGTGACCTCAAATATGAGCTGCGGCGCGGGAGAAGAAGCGAACGCGGCAGCTCCTTCGGGCGAACTCTGCGCCGCTTCACGTGCTGCGGCTTGGGTGGTTCGCAGGAGGGAGTGGAATGCCGACACGGACTGTGTCGATGACGGAAGACGCAGGATCAGCGAATCGGCTGTCATCGGAGCACCCGTTCGTCGCCCATGCGGCGCGTGATCTGCTGACGGTCCATGTACTCCAGGAGGGCGAGCGTGTACTTCCGGCTCGTGCCAAACATTTCACGCACGTCCGTGATGGTGATCTGTCCACTCTCTGCCGCCTGCTTGCGGACACCGTCAAGCATCTGGTCGTACGCTGATTTCAGGAAAACGACATCTTCAGAGGCACGGATCACCTCACCCTGCTCGGCCAGCGCTGCCACCAGTTCAGGGTCAATAGGCTGGTCGGTGGGGGGTGAATAAGGATTCTGGCCAAGCTGCTTCAGATAGCCGTCGACGATCTGCTTCTGGGCGTCGTCCAACTCAGGCGCGTGCCCCGGGATACGTACCGTGGAGCCATCGTCCTCGATAGCTGAGTCTGCGACCAATCTCTCGACAACCAGATTGAAGACCGCCGCACGCATCTCGAGTCGGCTGCGCAGCTCCTCCCGGGGCATCCCCTGTCGTAGTGGGAATACGCTGTGATATCCACTAATCGTAGTGGCGGCCTCTGCAGCTACGCGTGCCCAGCCACCGGAAGAGTAAAACACCGTGCCTGCACCTTCGCCCAGCGGAACGGCGAGGCCGTCCTCGACAAGCACTGCAAGTTGCTCATCGATGGCGTTTTCAGGCAGGTTGGCCGCCTGTGCTAGTGCACCCGCTGCTGCTGGTTCAGTGGACGCCAACGCAGAATGCAGGACGTCCGAATCAGATCCCTGGCGCAGGGTCTCAAGTCGGTCCAATGTCGGTTGGTGATTGCGCCTGTGGCGCTTCGCATGCGCCTCCACAACAACGCCGCCACCGAGGGTGTAGTTCGAGTCTCGGATGACAAAGAGATCGTCCTTCACGACCGGCATTGGGTCCTGGAGTTTGATCTGGGCCCAGCTGCTATCTCCGGGCGCCATTTCGTCCACGGCGAGCAACCGGATGCGGGCCGGTGTTTCTGCCGCCCCCACGTGGAAAGTGACGGTGGCGTTGTGCTTGATAGAACGAGGTGCATCCAGGATCAGCCGAAGAGACACGTCGATTGCATCTCCGGCTGATAACCAGCCGGGTGTCGTGACTACGTCGCCACGCGAAACCTCGTCATGCGAAATACCGCTCAGGTTCACTGCGACCCGAGTGCCGGGGTAAGCGATCTCTTCCGACGTTTGATGCGTCTGAAGACCGCGAATCCTGCACTTCACCCCTTCAGGCAGCAGCTCAACTTCCTGACCGACCCGTAACGTCCCGTCGACCAGGGTTCCTGTCACGACGGTGCCGAAGCCGGAGATGGTGAATGATCGGTCAACGGGTAGCCGTGGACGTCCGAGATCACGCTTGTCCGGCATTTCGTCGAGCGCCGAGTCGATCGTGGACAGCAGTTCCGGTAGGCCGTCGCCTGTAACTGCGGACACCGGAAGCACCGGCGCGCCTTCGAGCGAAGTGCCGACGAGCGTCTCCTCGATCTCCGCTGTGACCAGCTCAATCCAGTCCGGCTCAACGAGATCGCTTTTGGTGAGCGCAACGATGCCGCGTTCGATTCCAAGTAAATCTAAGATCGCCAGGTGTTCACGCGTCTGCGGCATCACGCCTTCGTCGGCCGCCACGATCAACAGCGCGAGGTCCACGCCGCCCGCGCCCATGAGCATCGTCTTGATGAAACGTTCGTGTCCGGGCACGTCCACGATGCTGACCTCTCGTCCGCCCGGCAGCGTTACCCACGCAAAGCCAAGCTCGATGGTCATGCCACGCGACTTCTCCTCGCGCAGGCGGTCAGGATCGATCCCGGTCAGGGCCTCGATAAGGGTCGACTTGCCGTGGTCGACGTGGCCGGCGGTTCCGATCACGAACATAGGCCGGAGGGTGCCCCTATCACTGGAATGCGGTCTAAATGGTTGAGGCGATGACATTAGATTGCCGACCGACTCACGCGGGCGCGAGGGTTCGGAAGATAACACAGGATTCGGGCCATATAACGTCGCCCGACCCTTCTGACACCACGGCTACCCCCGGGCGGACGTACAATCGCAACCCGTTAGACCAGTAGGAACCTCATCAGATCAGCAACAGACCACAAAACAGACCAAACATCAGGCCAGTAACAGGAAGGCACCACCGCTTGGCATTCACGCACATATTCGCCGGCGATCCCCTCGACAGGGCGGACGCAGAACGCCGGGATGATCAGTGGATCAAGGAACGCCTTGCGAACCCAGATTCCCGTATTCTCCCGCTCTGGAGACTTAATCCTCTGGCGACCAACGGCGATGCACCGGGCCTTGCCTGGCAGGACAACAGCATCCTGGAGCACGCGGCTGAGAAAGCTGAGCCAGTTCTTCTTGGGATCAGAGACGACGTCGCACACTTCGCGCTCGACGTGACCGGCGGCGCCAAGGTTGCTGCCGATGTGGACGGTGCTGGCGAGGAGAATCCGGCAGAGCTGCTGGGCTTGCCAGGCGGCACGTCGTTTGAAGACGCTCGCGGTGTAGCCACGGAGATTTCCGGCGAAGAGACCGGGACGCTGGCGCACGCACGGGCCGTTGTTGGTTGGCACCAGCGACATGGGTTCTGTCCGAACTGCGGAGCCACGACCTACTCGACCAAGGGTGGCAAGGAGCGGATCTGTAACTCTTGCGGGGCGCATCACTTTCCGCGTACCGACCCGGTGGCGATCATGGCCGTGACGGATCCCTCAGGCGAGTTATGCCTGTTGGGGCAGACACGTGCGCGGCGTCGAAGCCGGTTTTACTCGGCGCTTGCCGGCTTCATTGACCAGGGCGAATCAATCGAGGCAGCCGTGCGGCGCGAAGTGTGGGAGGAAGGTGGTATCCGGGTCGGCGACGTGCGGTATCACTCTTCGCAACCGTGGCCGTTCCCGTCTTCGTTGATGATCGGTTGTATAGCGCAGGCGACGACGACCGATATTCGGATCGATCCAGAGGAGATGACGGATGTCCGATGGGTGTCACGCGAAGAGGTGCTGGAGGCACTCGAGATAGCGTCCGCGCCGAACTATTCGCTGACGGAGGATCCGGGCGGTGAAGGTGTCCGCGTGCCTGGCCCGATTGCAATAGCACACCACATCATCAAAGCCTGGGCCAACGGCGAGTAGGTGGGCCCTACAGTCCTACTCGCTGCGCTACCTTCCTCGCCCCGGGGGATCGATAGGCGGTCCAGGATCCGTAGGGGGCCCTGGATCATCAGGTGGCCCCGGGGGATCGAATGGGGGCCCTGGTGTTGGTGTCGGCACTGGCGTATTGTCGAAAAATGCGGTCACCTTTCCCGCACCACCCACAATAGATGGTGCACCTATCGCCAGGTTTTGCCTTCCATCATTGTTGACGTCACCCACCGCTAGTCCGCTCCCTGCGGCATCTCCCGGCTCCCCGATGAACTCGATTGTTGCGGTGGTAAGCCTGTGCGGATTTGATAATGCTCCGTTTAGCGGATTCGACAAGAAGTGAACTTCCCCGGCGCTATCACCGTCCGACATGTCCGCATGGGCGGCACCAATCAATAAATCGAGAGACCCGTCGTAATCCAGATCTCCAATAGCGAGCGCGATTCCGGCGACGTCTTCAGTGTCGACCCCATCAATGCGTAAAAGAACCTTCGGATCGGGAGGTGATGAACTCAGATCGATGACCCCGGTTATTGGACCCTGGATTACATACGTTTCCCCTAGCCGGGTTCCTGACCGGAATGCGTCCTGGGCACCAACAACAACATCTGATTGGGAGTCACCGTCAAGGTCTCCGACCGCAAGACCGCGCCCAAAAATTGCTTTGAATGAGGGGCCTAGAATCACGCCAGCTGGGGGTACTAGGCTGAGATTCACGTCGAATGCGTCCAGTGTGCCATTCCCAGCTATCACGTAAACGGCTCCAGAGTTTTCGCCATTCACGTCCGGGCCTGTCGCCCCGATTGCGATGTCCGGGAACGCGTCTCCAGTAAGTTCGCCGACAGCCAATCCCCCACCCGTATTGTCACCAGTGGAGCCGCTGGGCAAATGGCCCCCGATAATGCGCGCAGCGTAATTCGCTGGCAAATTCATGTCGATTATCTTTGGGCCGGTAGAGGTCCCCAAAATCGGGCCCTCAAAAATATATACCGATCCTTGCGGGAGCGTTTCGGGAGCACCAATTATCAACTCGTTGGTTCCATCGAGATCAAGATCCCCGACCGCGATAGCGCTCCCCAGTTGATCAGGACTATCTGCGCCCAGAATAATGACATCTGCGGACGAGGCTACTTGCGTGGCCTCTGAAATTGGACCAAACCAGATATAAACGGTGCCCGCATTCAGTTTGTGGTCGGAAAATGGAGCCCCGGCCACAAGGTCGTCGATGCCATCGCCATTAACATCGCCTATGGCGATTTTTGTGCCGAACCCTTCTGGGGTGACGGTTGTGTCACCTTCGAAAACGCGTTCGCTTAACAATGACAAGTCGATCGCCTGAGAAATAGATGCACCGATCCCCAACGTAATAACAAGAAACGCGAATACGGTGATGTAAATGGTGAACTTCATTGCGTACCCCGATATCGTGTTAAACGGATTGGAGAACTGAACATCCGTTCGTCGCACGAGATTTCTTTGATGTTACAGGATTATAGCCTTTCTCCAAAAAGCGCAATAAATGCCCCCTAATATCCATTTTGTAACGGTCTTGACGATTGGGTTAGAGGAGGCATGGTTCCAACCAGTATGTCCCTGCTCATACTCGTCCCTGACACTAGCGAAATATGGTGGATACGCGCTTATAACTGCCGGGTTTGTGCTACGGCCGTCGTGTCCGGACCCGATCACCAACCCCCCCCATCCCGTACAGTAATAACTGGCATTGAAGAATGTGATGCACAGCAATCTCATCGACCTGTGGAAGAAATTCTGCGGAGATAGCTACTCTGCTCCCCGAAAATCACACATGCTTAAGTAGGGATGCGTCTGGAACCGTAATATTTCGCCTCGCGTTGACGCGCGAATAACCCGGCCCTGTGAATCGAGGCAGTGCCGGTATACGCGCCGGGTGCCCTGGATCAGATTTAATCGCCCGGCAGCTCAACCTCGGCCGATGCTGTTACGAAGCGTTCGAAAACCTCGTTGCCGAGTAGACGTCCGCCGTCGCTGAGCCTGATGCCGTCTTTGTCCGACACCAACAGTTCAAGACCGACCATCTCTTCGATCAGCGACCCGAACGCCTCACCAAGCCCAAGCCCGAACCGCTGCTGAAACTCGTCTGACCGGATTCCACGCGCCAGCCGCATCCCCATCATCATCGTGTCCGCTAGCTTTGTCTCAGGCGTTACGGGCTCCACTGAGTCCAGCAATCCGACCGCTGAGAGTACGTCCACAGGATCACCGTCAGGCATAGTCCCAGACAGCAAGTCCACATACCGCCGAGGCGATCTCAAGGCAGAGAAACGGCGTCCCGGTAGGAACGAATGAGCGCCCGGCCCGACCCCCAGATAAGGGACGTTCAACCAGTAAGCGAGGTTGTGTCTGCTTTCCCGACCGGGGAGCGACCAGTTCGAGATCTCGTAATGTTCGAAACCGGCGTTGCCGAGAACGGACTCCGCATGGAGGTACATTTCGGCCGCCAGATCGGGGTCAGGTTCCTCCACCTCACCGCTGCGAACCATTGCATCAAGCGGCGTCTCAGGTTCGAGCGTCAGGGCGTAGAGGGACAGATGCTCCGGATTAAGCGCCACAGTCCGTTCAAGGGTCGAGCGCCACTGGTCGGCAGTCTGGGCCGATAACCCGAACATCAAATCCAGATTGATATTGTCAAAGCCCGCGTCCCGGGCAGATCGGTACGCGCCTACCGCGGTCTCAGAGTCATGCCGTCTACTCAGCGATTTCAGCAGATCGTCGTCCAGGCTCTGCACGCCGATACTCAGCCGATTGATTCCGGCCTCTAGATATCGACCGAGTTCTCGCTTTGAGTAGTCACCAGGATTCGATTCAAGCGTCACCTCGGCGTCAGGCGTCACATTGAACGCCTCGAATATGGCGCGACAAATAGCTTCGATGCCCTCAATGGGTACGTAAGAGGGTGTGCCTCCGCCGAAGAAAACGGTGGACACAACCGGTCGATTCAGCCGCTCACCCCAGAATCGGATTTCGGTTTCGAGCGCGCCCAGATAGCCGGGAATAAGTGCCTCAATACCCGCATAAGTATTGAAGTCGCAGTAGTGGCACTTCGTTTCACAAAACGGGATGTGGACGTACAGCGACAGCCCGTCCGGGCTGCCTGTAATTTCAGACGGGCCGCCTGTGACCTCTAGCTGGATCCCGGAGTCCATAGCCCGGACCCGCCTTCGTCAGGCTCTCCAGCCGGTCCGTGAGAATGCCCTTCATGGCCGGGTTCAACACTAGGCCCAGCCCCGGCAGCGGCGGCTTGTTGCTGTGCCTGAGCCTGCGCCATCATCTTTTCGTTCATCTCGCGGGTCCACCGGGCCAGTTCGTCCAACTCAGGCGGCATCACGTTGAACTGCTCAGCACCCTCGGGCATCGTAATGCCCTGCGCTGAGGACATGATCAGGATGGCCGACTCGGAATCGCCAAGCTTCTCGTCCAGGATCTTCGACATTTGTTCGTATCGAGCCTGCGCCGCCTCGGTGTACTTTTCTTGAATTACGTCAGCTACTGCCTGACTGGTCAAACCGACCTGCGCACATCTCGACCAGTCGACTATCTGAGAAAACAGGTCGTCGTTGTCGAAGGCTTCGAGCGAGGCACCAGATTCCATCCGACTCTTGATCATGGACCACGCTGGCTGGTTCACCTGCGATACAAGGGTCAGGCCAAGGTCGCCTGAAACCGAGACGGCCTCGTGGAAGATTCGGTTGACCATCCCCGCACGCGCCTCAAGTTGGCCTACGTTGGCGTCGACGGCCTCCCAGTAGTTCTTGAGTCGGGTGGTGTACCCCTCGGGTGCGCCGGGCAGTGGCGACACCATCGTGACGACGTACACCTTGCGCTTGCCGACCACCGATGAGGCGTCGGGCTTATTGATTCGTCCGAGTTCTTCAGCCATTAATTCTCTTCTCCCGGGTGGGCGAGCACTGTCTGGTGGGTCGCCGACCTTAGTTGTGTCTTCTAGACCGAGAACAGGAAGTTGACGGTGTCTCCGTCCTGCATCAGGTATTCGCGGCCCTCAGACCGTAGCAACCCGCGGTTGCGCGCTTCTGCCTGGCTACCACATTCAAGGAGATCATCGTACGCGACGACCTCTCCGCGGATGAAGCCGCGTTCGATGTCGGAGTGGATCTGACCGGCGGCGGAGGCTGCCGGTGTGTCTCGCTCAACGGTCCAGGCGCGGACCTCGTCTTCGCCGACCGTCAGGAACGAGATCAGGCCCAGGACGTCGTACGAAAGGTTGATGATCCGTGAGAGGCCGGACTCACCAGCTTCCATCGATTCCCGGAAATCGACCTCTTCCTCCGCATTCATCCCGGCGAGTTCTTCTTCAAGAGAAGCACAAACGGCGACCGCACCGGAACGCTTGGTCCCGACGGACTCGGAGCCCTCGGCCGAGATCTGGTCGGAGTTCGGGATATCGCCCTCGCCGATATTTATGGCGACGAGAAAAGGCAAGGCGGACAGCAGGAACGTATCCCGGACAGCCCCACGTTCCTGCTCCGTGAACTCCCTCGCCCGCAGCGGGGTGCCGCCTTCCAGCTCTCCCTGAAGCTCTTTTAGGGACTCGATATCGGCGTTCATTTTGACGCGATCGGCCTGGCTTGCCCCCTTCAAGTCTTTCGTGATCCGTTCAATACGCCGGTCCAGCAGCGCAATATCAGCGAAGAGAAGGTCGAATGCGAGATCGTCCACGTCACGCCGCCAGTTGGTCTCACCCTTAACGTGCGGAACTGAGTCGTCATCAAAGGCACGCACGACCACTAGCACAGCGTCTACCGTTTGTAGTTGGGTGAGCGCTTCACCGGCGAACATCCCGCCTTTTGGACCGTCAAAGTCGGACGGTCCCGGCAGGTCCACATAGGTGACTTCTGCAGGTACGGTGCGCTGCGGCTTGTAAAGCTCCGTAAGCGCGTCCAACCGGTGGTCCGGGACGTGTGCGACCCCGATGTTGGCCCCGCGACCGGCGGCAAATCCCGTCGCCGCTCGCCCGCGTGTGAGCGCGTTAAAAAGCGTTGTTTTGCCGCTCGCCGGTAGTCCGATGATCCCTATGCGCATTCCGCGTGCACTACCTCATTGTTGGGGGGGGCCACTGGCCCATTTAATTTGCTTGTGATTTGTGGGCGGCCGCGAATTCATGGCCGCGTGTGTTCAAGTTTATGGAATTGGGGCCAGATAACTACCGGGGCGGGCCCTCGTCGGTGTACCGGAACGTTCCGTCGATGGTCTCCCTAATGGGTTTTTGTGTTTCTTTCCGACTTGTTGATCCCCGAAGTCTCTCGAAAACGACTTCAGTCGGGGCCAGTATGAAAAACAACAGCAATAGACCGCCCGCCACAATCAGGTCGTCCATCCAGCCGACCACCGGTATTATGTCCGGTAGCAGGTCTAACGGCGAAAGCACGTACAGGACTGCGAGAATCGGCAGAACCTTGGTGATCGTTCGCACGCGACGATCCAGGAACAGCCCCCACGCCAGCCGAATGGCGGGCAGGATGAGCCAGAGATACCTCAGAAGTGGAACGGCACGCATGGGGCAAAATTTGACTGGTGAACAGAACTGTTCGTTTCGGAAAAGTCTGGATCCAGTTTATCTGACGACTCTTGATGTGAGTAAGACGATTACTGGAACTGCCGATCGGTCGATCAAACTCTCTTTTCACACCCCATCTCAGATCCCATCAGGGAACAGCCTCATTTGATTCGGGTACTTCACGGCGACGATGAATTTGGCATCGACGAAACGGTGCGTAATATCCGCCTGTCCCTTGGCGAGGACGCCGCTGAGTCCAACACCGTTGAATTTGAGGGACGTAACTTCAAGCCCGGTGAGGTTGAAGCTGCGGCCCGTACCGTGCCTTTCCTGGCTGATCGTCGGCTGGTTCTGGTCCGGGGGTTATTGCGCCGGTTGGACGCCACTAACGCCACCCGTGGGAGGGGAGGAGCCGCTTCTGCGCAGATGTCCTCATCCGGGTGGGAGAAGTTTGGGGAGTTGTTGGCAGGGCTGCCAGACAGTACCGAGCTTGTATTTGTAGACGCCTTCCCCACGGGTCCGGGAGGAAAGTTGAGGGATAACGGCGGGGCATTCAGGGCGCTGAAATCTTCTGACACGCTGGATATCTCGGTTT
>JABIGL010000193.1 GCA_018650185.1 Chloroflexota bacterium | reverse complement strand
GGCGATACCGACGGTGTAGTCGGATCCACCAGCCGCAATCATGGTCGACGGCGGCTCGATCTGGGATGTGGAAATACGGAGAACTTCCGTAACCGCGTCCACGATCATGCCAATGTCATCGCCATCGATGTCGACGACGACGATCCGGCTGTCCCGGGTGATCTCATGCTCGGCGAGATCAAAACGCTTGCGGAGGTTCATTACGGGGGTGATGCGTCCACGAAGGTTGATTACGCCGGATACGTAGTCCCCTCGGTGAGGTACGGAGGTGACATCCTGCATCCGGATAATCTCCCGGACGGCCCCGATGTCTACTCCGTAAGCCTCTTGTGCAAGGTCGAATACGACTAGCTGCTGCTCGGCCTGGGTGTTGTTTGTGATTTCTTCAGCCAACTTCCCGCTCCTAGGTGGCTTGTGAACTGTATTGGGGGTAGCTGGACCGTTTGTTCCGCCGTGTGATGGCCTCAAATGGCCTTGGTGTGAGTTCGTTCCGGTACCCATATCTAGGTATATCTGCCTTTCAGGGGCGCGACGACAGTGAAAGAACGCGTAGGTATGAGTGAATATTCGACGCGTGTTTCGGTCGATATACGGACACCGGATCAGTGGTACCCACGGGATTGATCGAGCGACACCCCGTTATCGGCCTGAGGTTCTCCGAGTGCTAGCATGGCCGCCGAGAGCGAAACACGTATGAATTTCGTTCGATCGACTCTGTTTGAACGGGTTGTCGGGAGTGGTGATGCGACTCAAATTGAAGCGGCCAATCGTCTTTATCGACGTGCAATCCACCGGGCTTGATCCGAAAACTGCACGCATAGTGCGGCTGTCCACGCTAAAAATTGAACCGGATGGTGCACGATCTCACCGGCAGGAACTTATCGATCCGGAGTCGCCAATCCCGTCCGGAGCATCAGCCGTCCACGGGATCACGAACGAAGACCTGGTTGGTCGTCCGCCATTTCGCTCATTTGCGTCGGCACTAAAGAACTACCTCGCAGACGCGGACCTCGCAGGGTTTGGCATTGAGCGATTTGCGCTTCCGCTACTACGTGCTGAGTTCGCACGGACGGACGTCGACGCTGCATTTGATGACACGTCGGTGATCGATGCTATGTCGCTTTTCCATCGCCGAGAACCCCGCGACTTCGCGGCCGCGTACAGACGCTTCGTTGGAGGAGTGATCCCGGATGACCTGGATGGTGCGGAGGCTTCATACAGGGTGCTTGAAGGACAGCTAGACCAGTATCAAGAACTATCGGATGACGTAGTTGCCCTTGCCGATTTCATCAATCCGCGCGATCCGTATGCGCTGGACCCTGAGGCGCGCCTCGTGTGGTCAGAGGATGGAGATGTGGTGATCAACTTTGGTCGCCACCGTGGAGAGCTATTGGCGCGGGTGGCTGAGGAGACGCCGGATTACCTGGCGTGGATCGCGTCCAACTCCGAGTTCAGTGAGTCTGTTCGTAGCGCCGTAAGTTCAACGCTTAGGGGCGAACCACCGGCGCGACTGGAAGAACACGAGTCTCCAGAATCCGCTGAAACTCCAGATAACCCCGAATAGCCCGGATAGAAGGACGACCGGCCTCAGGACGGTTCCGGTGGGTCCTCTTCCAATATCAGAGGTGGTCCGACGAACCGCAGCTCAACGCAGGGCATCTGGTCGAGGATGCGTCGCACGAGATAAAACGGTCCCCACCACGGCAAGTGCAATCGCCTGTTCAAGCGAATCGCCCCCAGCAGCAGACGAAAACGCGTACGAGGAAACCCGGGCCTCTCCGCCCAACGGTCGATAAACGCGAGCAAGTGTTCGACCCGTTCCTTGCGTGCCTTGAGGACCGTTGCTAGCGCGGGGATGACGTAGGTTTGTTCACCCTCCACCGTCGTTATCGTAACGACCGGGTTCGCACCCATGTTCGCCACCCAGTCACGTCGTCCCGGGTAGCCGGACAGGTAGACACGATCAATATGATCCCACGTGTAGGTGGTTTCCACCGTTCGATCCCCGCCGGACTTACGGCGGGTCATGGTGGTCCTCAGGACAAAGCTGGTGTCCAGAATTTGTCGAAGGTCCTCAGGGAGTTCCGCCGGTAATTCTGGCGGATCACCCCCGTCGTCTTTATTTGAGGATTCAGACTCAATCATGGGCGCATAAAAGACACCAGATCAACGGCGTATGTCGATAATGCCGTTGCCGGTCACAAGCTCCAGGGACGCATCGCCATCCGGGGGAGCGACGGAAATGTCCGTTCCTGAAATCGGCTCGTCTCCGTCATGAACCAGGATCGCACCACGTCCCGCTGCGGCCGATACCCGTAATTCAGGTGAGCGGCTTATGTCCGCAAAGATACTGCCTGCGCCCGTCTCCAGCAGACTCACACTGGTGACAGTTGGTGAGCCTCGGAAGAATATCGAGCCGCGAGCCGGCTGCGCGTCGTACTCACCCTCCACACGATTCAGCGTGATACCACCGAGACCGGTGTCGATTTCGAAATCTCCCACAACGTCGGTCAACGAGGCGTCGCCCTCGGTCAGATCGATAACACCGCTAATGGAGATAGTGTTGACGAGAGGACCCTTGATGGTGATCGATACGTCATCGCCCCGGGCCTCTAATCGCGTGCCATCCGGTACCCACATACGCACGATCGCGCGGGAGCGGGGGGCGTACTCAGTCGGGATAAAAGTCTCAATCAGGAGCCGTGACGTCGGTATTGTTCCACCCGGGCGGACCCTGTGGGTCACCTTCGGCCTATTTCCGGCCTCAACCTGGGTAATAACACTGCCGGGATCGCCCCGGAACAGTTCGATGTCTGCCCGCGTTGCTTCCAACACAAGCGTGAAATCGTCAGTGACCTCCGTGATGTCCTGGACGAACTCCACCTCTCCACCCTTACTCACGCACACGGCCGCCACGCTCACCACTGACGCCAGCAGTGCCGCCATCTGAAGCACACGCATTGATCGTCCGAACTGAAGTCGGGTAGGTGTGGAGTGTAGAAGAGAAGTAAAGGCAAACATGGGCTGGTGGTGGCCGAATCGTACCGCGTTGGCGTGTTTGCCTGCCCGTGTAGCCGTCATAAAGATTCCGGAATCCAGCTTCATACAGACCAGATCGCTCGGAATCTGGTCGCACAGGTCGCTAAGGGAGTGGTGCGCACAACGACCGACATTCGCTAAGATGCCGGGGTTGCCATATGTATGGGATCACGCAACACAAAGCCCGGGAGATCTGGCGTAAGGCGGAACGGAAGTTATGACTGGCCTTAGCGAGCAACAGCAAAAGCAGTTCCAGGACGACGGTTACCTGCTGGTTGAAGATCTGTTCGACCCGAAGGAAGTGCTCGACCCGCTCATCGATGAGTACGAGGGCGTTATGGACCGCCTGGCCTTCGAATTACACAGGGACGGCAAAATCCAGTCTCGCTACGAGAACCTAGATTTCAGTGAGCGCGTCACGCAGGTGTACCAGGATTCTGGCAAGGTGCACGCTGGCTACTTTGACTTCTCGTTGCCCCAGTCGGGAATCAAATACGACACGCCGATGTGGCACGGTCCACGGGTGTTCGACGTACTGTCAAACACCGACATCGTGGACGTAGCTGAATCTGTCCTCGGCCCTGAGATCCTGTCCAATCCGGTTCAACATGTACGTATCAAACCCCCGGAAAAGCTGGTCCCCGTGAATCCAGATACCGGGTTCTCGCAACTGGGTGCGACTCCGTGGCACCAGGACAACGGCGTGATAAACGAAACAGCGGACCAATCAGAGATTCTCACTGTTTGGTTCCCCGTTTGGGACGCAGACGAAGAAGCAGGCTGCCTCTCGGTCGTGCCGAAGTCGCACACCGATGGCTTGCTAACGCACTGCCCGGGCGGCTTGAAAAGCCAGGGTTTCGGGCTCTCCATTCCGGAAAATCTTTTTGATACGGAAAGCGCTGTCCCGGTCCCGGTGAAGCGCGGAAGTGTGCTGCTTCTAACAAGCAGGACATGCCACAACTCTCTCTCTAATAACAGCGATCGAATTCGTTGGAGCCTGGATCTCAGGTATAACCCGATCGGTCAGGACACGGGACGGGACGCCTTCCCTGGATTCGTGGCACGGAGCGCGGAAGCTCCGGAATCTGAACTCCATGACGCAGATACGTGGGCACGGACCTGGCGGGACGCAAGATTCCGACTCGCCCAGGAACAGGATCCGGTCTACAACCGTTGGAACTCTGACGACCCGGCCTGCGCATGACTTAGAGGGCTTGGCCCGACAAGTGTTCCACCAACAATCTGCACACAAACCGTCCTACTAACGGAATTGACGGGTGAGTTTGCTGTGCATAGAGACCGACGGGCTTAAACTTGGAAGCGATGTTTCCGCGTCGTAATGATCAAAATCCCGGACAACCCGGACCCAATCGGCCACCCGGTGGGCCACCGGGACGACCGCCCTTTGGCCCTCCGGGAAGATCGCCGGGACGCCCGCCCTCAGGCCCACCCGGGAGATCACCGGGCGGGCCGCCGCGTCCGCCGTTCAATCCACAACGTGAGATACAGCGGAGAGATTTTCACGCACCTACCGTTGGCGGACCCGGTGTTCGTCCCGGTTGGAATCCTCCCGTTACGCCTGAGTCGCGGGACGACCTGTGGCGGCTCTTCATCGCGACGGACCTGAGTGATGAAGCAAAACAGGTGTTAACCGGGACCGCCTGGAAGGTTCCCGAGTTTTTGCGCCCCAATGTCCGGTGGTCACGGGCAGAGATGATGCACCTGACGCTCCGGTTTATCGGCGACACGGCACAGGATCGCGTCGAAGCAATTACCGAGTGCATGACAGACGCCGCCAAACGCTCCGGCAAGTTCACACTTCGTCTGGATGATACCGGAGCCTTTCCGGACCTCAGGCAACCGAAGGTCCTGTGGGTCGGGATAAATGGAGAGATCGATCGGCTCCAGATGCTTCACTCCCGGCTGGAGGGAGCACTTGCACGTATCGATATCCTGGGCGAAGACCGCCACTACAACCCGCATCTAACGGTAGGACGACTTCAGAGCCAGGTTCCGCCGATTGCGGCCGGGCAGGTGGGACAGGCTTTCTCGCACATCAAATTGCCCGAGCCACGTCCGACTTTGCCGGTGGAATCTCTCGTCCTCTACCGGAGTCGGTTGATGGTGGACGGGCCGAAGTACGAGGAGCTCTCCCGGGCGCCGCTAGGTTAGCCGTCTGTCGGAATCTCGGTCAACGATACGACGATCTCCATCTGTTTGCTGTCGCGCATAACGGTCAGGACGATCTCGTCCCCCGGCCTGTAGCTCCACATGGACGACAGGAATTCCGGCCGACTTCCAACGGGCTTGCCTTCGATCTCCATCAGAACGTCGAACTCCTCTATCCCCGCATCCCTGCCCGGGCCATCTCCGACGCCAGTCACAAGAACACCGCGGGAGATCGGGATATCCAGTGCGACTGCGATAGAGTCACGCATCGTTTCCAGAGACAATCCGATCTGTGGCCGTCGGACAATGCCGAACTCGATCAAGTCATCTGAGAAACGACGGGCGAAGTTGGAGCTGACGCCGAAGCCGATGCCCTGGGCTGAAGCGAGGACGGTCGTGTTAATACCGACCACTTGCCCTTGAAGGTTGATTAGCGGCCCTCCGCTGTTGCCCTCGTTGAATGCGGCGTCGGTCTGTATCAGGTCGGACAGCGTTGCTCCCAGCTCTGTCTGAAGTGTGCGCCCGCGAGCGCTGACGATCCCCGCTGTCACGGTAGGCCCGCCCTCCAATCCGAGCGCGTTGCCGATGGCTAGCACCCAGTCTCCCACCCTGACATCGTCCGAGTTCGCGAACTTCAGGACGGGCAGCTCTTCGTCCACGTCGATCTTGACCACGGCGATGTCGCTGTCTGGGTACCGGCCAACGGTCGTTGCGTCCAATACCCGTCCGTCAGAGAGGACCACTCTTAACGAGGACGCATCCGATATCACGTGGTCGTTGGTGACGATGTAGCCGTCGGACCGCACGATGACGCCGGACCCGGAGCCACGCTGCTCGACGCGTCTCAAAAAGAAGTCCACGCCGATCGTGCTGGTGTCGATCGCAACCACGGCCGGTCCCACACGCTCCACAAGATCACGCAAACTCGGAAGTTGGGAGATCGCCGCTGGTGATGGAGGTAGACCACCGTTTCCGGAATCGCTTACCGGTGTCGGAGAAGGTTGAGGTGTAGCTGTTGGATCGGAGTCCGTGGCGACAAAACCGCATGCGGCTGTAACGAGCGTGAGCGCAACAAGCGCCGGTGCTGCGAATTTAATCGGCGAACGCAGGTGCCACCACCGGTCCGTCTGTGCGAATTCTTTCGAGACTCTTGGAGAGTTCATTTAGCTGCTTACGTTGGTCACGGGAATTCAGGTGGGCCGCATAACGCGAGGTCAAAAGCGCACCCACAAGAAGAATGATCGTCGAAACGTACACCCATGCCATCAGGGCTATCACTGCACTTACAGCCCCATATACGTCTGCATAGTTACGGAAATTCCCGAGGTATACGACGAATACGACCTTACCGACTTCGAAGGTGGTACCCGCAACAAGCACCGGCAACCAGACTTCCCTCATACGGACGCGGGTGTTTGGCAACCACAGGTAAAGAAGGAAGAACGACACAAAGGTGGTCGCCCACGGAAGAGTCAGGGCGACCCTGCTCCAAAAGTTGTGGCTGACGGTGTCGTTTGCGAACAAGACGGTCGTGAACTCGCTGATGAAGTTCAGGAACGTCGTCGCAAATATGGAAACAAGCAACGCGAGCGAAGCCCCGAGCATGAGCGTGATGTCCATAAGACGTTCCTTGAGGAACCCGCGTGTGCGGGTGATGCCCCAGATGTTGTTTATGGACTTGCGGATGGCCCCGAAAACCGCCGTTGACGCCCAGAACAGGCCGATAGCGGCAAGAACGCTTCCCACGGCAGCACCGCTGGTGACATTGGCAATGACGTTGGCAACGAGCTCACCTTCGACGGGGAGTACCTCCGGGATGCCCTCGATCAACCGGTCACGAAAGCTTTCAGACTCCAGGAAAAAACCGGCCACTGCGATGAGGGCCAACATGAGCGGGAACATGGAGAAGAGCGCGTAAAAAGAGACGGCAGCGGCCATATACGGTCCGTTGCGGGCGAAGAACTCGTTGCCGATGCTGGCGACGAGCCGCAGAAAGGTCCTGACTGGTCGCAATACAGTCTCCGGTGTGGGCACCCTTCTAGTGGAAGGACGGTCGTTTCGTTATCGATATGACGCGCCCCTGATGAGCGAACCATTCTGAACGGTTGCCTCCCTGCACGCAAAGCTAGACATGATCCCGTTTGCGCTTCCCGATCACTCAAGACACGGATTCCGGGGGAAATACCGCCGAATGTAGAATCACGGCAACCTGATCCGCTTGTAGCGTCCGTATCGCGGTGCCTGCTCATAGCGATGCCCAGAACATTTGAGAATTTCCCCTGATGCAACCTCCGTGGCAGCCGAGACCGGGCGATGTTGTAGTACGTCGACCACGCCAGTCTGAAATCGGTCCGGTCCGTATAAACGTCGCACGTCGTTCGGTCCCCGTTCGTGGACCGGCGTCACCGATGCTTGTCGTGTACGGATTCCTTGTCCTGACGGCCATCGGCACCTTGTTGCTCTCCCTCCCAATTTCGCGTGAAGAAGACGGTTTCGCGCCGCTGCTCACGGCAATGTTCTCCGCCACATCCGCAATTACCGTAACCGGGCTGGTGGTGGTTGATACGGCGTCTTACTGGACCACCTTCGGGCACGTCGTGTTGCTCGTCCTCGCCTTTATCGGCGGGTTAGGCTTCATGACCGCAGCAGCTTTCCTGCTGATCATCGTCGGTCAACGGATTGGGATGCAGAGCCAGCTCGCCATCAGGGAAGGACTTGGAGTTCGGCAGCTTGGTGGTCTGACATCTCTGATACGGCGCATTGTCGTTCTCTCGGTGAGCATTCAGCTCATCGGATCCACCCTACTGTTCCTTCGCTTTTACGTGTTCGGGAGCCTCTGGGACGGAATATCCCTCGGCGAGGCGCTCTGGCAAAGCGCGTTCCTGGGGGTGTCCGCCTTCAACAATGCGGGGTTGGTGATACTTCCAGGAGAACACGTTCCCGGTGCGAGCCTCGAGGCGTTCCGGTCAGACTCGTGGGTCCTTGGCATCGTGGCCAGTCTGATCATTCTCGGAGCGCTCGGATATCTGGCGATATTCGAAGTCATCACCATCAAGAGCATCAGGCGTTACTCGCTGGAGACCAAAATAGTCCTCATCGGCAGCATCTCTTTGCTGATCTTAGGAACGGGACTTCTATACGGGCTGGAGAGAAATAACGAGGATACGATCGGTGATCTGAGTACGATGAACCAGATAGGGGACTCGTTCTTCAACGCCACGATCGCCCGGACAGCCGGATTTTCTATCGACGACTTTGGGGAACACGAAGATCCGACAAACATAGTGTTCGAGTCGTTGATGTTTATCGGAGGCGCTTCTGCATCCACGGCCGGCGGCATCAAGCTCAACACCTTCGCACTCATCATCATCGCTACGGTCGCGACGGTGCGCGGTAGACGCAACCTCTCCGCGTTTAACAGGGACATACCGCAGGAACTTGGGCAGCGCGCTCTCGTAATTGGTGCGTTGGCCACGTTGAGTGTCGGAACTTTTTTGATCCTGCTGACTATGGTCCAGGATCAACCACTCGCAGACCTTCAGTTAGAGATTTTCTCGGCAATAGGTACGGTTGGAGTTTCGACCGGTGTGACGCCGCTTCTTGGAGATTGGGGGAAAATCATCGTAGCGTCTGCGATGTTTGTGGGCCGTTTCGGGCCGCTCACACTTGCATTGCTCATGGCGGGGCGTGAGACCCCGGTCGGATATCGCTACGCAACAGAGCGGATTAGAATAGGCTAACTTTTCGAGGTTTAGATACTGCGTGCCGGATATCCCAAAACGGATACACGGTATCGGGTATCCGGAACCGGATAACAGAGCCGGTGCCGAGATTAGTGCCGACCAGGGTAATTTGCACCGGGAGGGATTCCCATCGCTACAACCAAAAGGCAGGTCGCAGTAGTCGGCCTGGGTCGACTTGGCTCAGGCGTTGCGCGCACGCTGTACCAGCTCGGCCACGACGTAATGGCGATCGACCAGAGCGAGACGCGCGTTCAGCCCCTTATGGGGCAGGTAACCTACCCGGTCGCCGGAGATGCTACGAGTGAATCGGTCCTCGCCGAACTTGGTGTGGACAACATGGACATCGCCGTCGTCGCCATCGGGGCGGACGTCCAGGCCAACATCATGGTGTCCGTTCTGCTGAAAACTATGGGGCTCCCGTACATCGTCGCACGCGCTCACGACGAGCTGCACGGCGCAACGCTGGAGCGTATCGGTTGCAATAAAGTCGTGCACCCAGAGGCAGAGATGGGGGCACGGCTGGCGCACAATCTGTTCAACCCGGACGCGCAAGAATATATGGAACTCACGGAGTCTTACGGCATTAGCCGGATCCGTGTACCGGACAGGTTCGCTAACATGACTCTCAGGGAGACCGGATTCACCGGGGTGAGAGACAAATACGGCGTCTCGGTCCTGGCCCTGAAACGTGGCGACGAAATCACGCTCTCCCCGGACCCGGATGACGGACTCTTACCCGGAGACATCCTTGTGGTGGCCGGTCGTGACGAACTCGTGGATAGAATTTCTACCTAGTCAGTAAATTCAGGAAACGCCAAATTTGACGTTTCCATGAGGCGATAGCGATAGACGCGGATCGGACCATCAAATGGCCTACGGCAAAGTCCTTGCGGTACTTACCGGAGATGAGACAGACCAGGGCGTGCTTACACAGGGTGCGGACATGGTCCGGCCCGTTAAAGGGACGCTCTACGCCGTATACGTAATAGAGGTGGATCGCGCACTGCCGGTAGATGCTGAGGTAGGACCCGCGGCCGCCAGGGGAGAGCAGATCCTCGTCAATGCTGAGACGTCAGTCCAGTTACCCCGTGGTGATTTCGAGGCGCAGCTACTACAAGCGCGTGAAGTTGGACCGGCGGTAGTACGTGAAGCTGCTGACCGAGATGTAGACGCAATCGTAATTGGCACGTCATGCCCTCGTGATTACGGCCATTTCTCATTGGGTGATGACGTTCCGTACGTACTGGAACACGCCCGGTGCCTCGTAGTGCTCTGGCGCGAGCCGCCGGCAGCGGGAAACCGTCGGTCAGGATCACGCACCCCTCTGGGACGGCAATCCGCCGGAGTCCTGACCGGTGTCTGATTATCACCGACCGCTAAGGACGGCAGTTGAACAGGTGACGGCGTGAACGTCGTAATCATGGGATCCGGCCGTATAGGTGCGCGCATTGCCTCGTCACTGGCTACGGACGGGCACGTAGTTTCGATTATCGAGCCAAGCCGAACCCAAGTCATGAATCTGCCGCGAGCACAGGTCGATAGCGGAGAAATTCGTCTCGTTGTTGGCGATGGCAGTAGCTCCGTTTCTATGCTCGATGCGGGTATAGAGGATGCCGACGTGTTTCTCGCTCTTTCGGGTGACGATGCACTTAACGGCCTCGCCGCGCAGAAAGCGAAGACCGTCTACCGCACCCGGCGCGTGGTTTGCCGTGTCAAGGATGAAGGGCTGAGAGAGCTTTATACGAGCCTCGGAATCACGGTCACATCTCCTACGACCCTTGTTTCCGATGTGATCCTCCAGACAGTGCCGGACATCGCCTGATACGCCATGTATATCGTCATTATCGGCGCGGGGCGCATCGGTTTCGGGCTCGCCCAGTCACAGTTGGCAAGCGGCCAGGAGGTGTTCCTCCTGGACAACAATCACGAACGCGTTGAGACACTGCGATCTACGTTTGGCAGCATTGCGCGGCTTGGTGATGGCACGAACGTCACGAACTTGCGAGAAGCCGGAATTGCCCGCGCTGGACTGTTTATCGCGGCGACCGGGAGCGACGCCGTTAACCTGGCGGCCTGTCAGCTCGCCAAGCAGGTTTTCAACGTACCGAGTACGGTGGCCGTCGTTGTTGACCCGGAAAATGCTTCCCTGTTTGAGATGCTTGGCGTCGACGACGTGGTTAGCCTTACCGACCTCGCCATGACCAGGCTTGCGGCATCAGTCCCAGCGCACCCCGTCGTGCGACTTATGCCGATAGCCGGTCGGAACCGCGAGATGGTGGCCATCAAGATCCCCGCAGGCGCTGAGGTGGTCAACCGCATGCTGTCGGAGATCGTGCTGCCTTATGGAAGTTCGGTGATACTCGTGATCGGCCCGACGGGTCAGACAGAGGAGCCGAGACTCGATACCGTTCTTGGTGCGGAGGATGAGGTGATTGTAGTGACCCCGGTCGAAGGGACACAGACTCTGTGGGAGACGCTAACCGAGATGCCGTAGGGCCACTGCGGTCATTAAGTAAGTGTCTTGTGATACGTAAGTAAATTTATGATTTCATCGGACAAATAAAGGTTGATAGGCGAATCCTGGACATGAAACTTGGTTATTTAGGTCCCGCCGGAACGTACAGCGAAGAGGCTGCGTACAACTACGATCCTGATGCCGAGATGGTCCCGTTCGCATCGATCCCGACCGTCGTGAGCGCAGTGGAGAACCGTGAGATCGACCAGTGCGTCGTCCCAATCGAGAATAGCCTGCACGGGGCGATCACGGACGTCCTGGACTTCCTTGTGCGCACGGACAGCATTGCCATAGCGGGTGAGCTGGCAGTTCCCATCGATCACTGCCTCATGGTTAAACCCGGGACGAAGATCGACGACCTAAAGGTCGTGTATTCGCATCCACAGTCGCTCGGACAGAGCCGTATCTACCTTGAGAGTACGCTGGGGCATGCACAGGCAATCGCCTCGCTGAGCAACGCACAGGCAGTGATCGACATGCAGGAGTCGGAGGAAGTCGCCGGTGCGATAGCTCCGGGTAGGGCGGCCGAAATCTACGGTGCTGAGATCATCGCAGAGGCCATTCAGGACAACCCGAACAACTACACCCGCTTCGTGGTCCTTGATCAGACGGATAGGCCACCAACCGGTCGGGACATGACGTCAGTGGCGTTCCAGTTCTCTGAGGACGAGCCCGGCCTGCTGTACAAGGCCCTCGGGGTTCTCACCGAAAACTCGATCAATATGATCAAAATCGAGTCACGACCAACTGGAGAGAAGCTGGGCCGCTATACATTCTTGATCGACATGGAACTGCACCGCTCAGATCCGGTGGGGCGGGAGACGATCGAAAAGCTACGTGAGATGTCGTCCTGGTTCAAGGTCTTTGGCTCTTATCCCCGCATGGATGAGCTGCCGATACGGAGTTAAGCCCTGGAGAACCCGGGCCGGCGGAACTACGCCCGGTCGTCGTCCGGTTCGGTCAGGGGATCATCATCGAAATCGATGTCGAACTCGTCGTCGAACTCCGGCCCCTCGTGGCCACGTGCTCGCCTCGCAGCTGTCTGGCCCTCCGTCACGGCCTGTCCCAATCGCTCACGGGTTACGGCGCTGATTTCGCCCGCCCTCTCTCGCCATTCGCTGCCCTTCTCGGCGAGAATCGCCCGGGTTTCTTCTCCGGATCTGGGTGCCATGAGTATCCCGGCTAGGAACCCGGCAGCGCCGCCAACGAATAGGCCCAGTACGAAGCCCCCGCCGTCATTATTTCCCATGTCGTGGATCTCCTGTGATGTTCTGGGTTACCGGTACCGTGATGGTTGATCTCCCGGGACTGTTTCGGTTAGTTACGGTCGTCGTTACTGCGTCTTCCACGCCGGTTTAACAAACCGCCAAACACGGCGGAGAGAGTACTGAAAGCACCGCGGATTGCCATGCCGGGGATCGCCCTTCCGTTCTTCACCTTATCGGTGATATCACCAAGCTCTTCAAGCAGATGATCGCCCCGCTCAACCGCCCCGGTCAGGGCCTCAATCAGGGTGACGACTCGCCTGTAAAGGAGTAGCGCCATCACCATGAAAACGATCAGGGCAAAGAGGGCGAAGACGAGAAACACGACGAGGATGATGTCGCTAACGACATCGATCACTTCGGGGCCGGTAAGCAGTAAAACCTGCGCCACGATCTCACCATCTCCGGACGCGATTCGGGACGCGTCACATATCTACTTCTCTGACACCGGGTGATTCCACACGGCGAAGTTTCGCGAATGTATTATTGCCAAGCATACACTTATGAAGCAAACGCTTGATAATATACTATCGGTTCAACGTTTTACGAGTAAACCGTTCGTGGGGACATCTTCTCATAGATTTGATCGTGACGACGATGTCGCACAGAAAAACAGCGGCCCGTTTTGGCGGACCGCTGTTTAATCGTTTACGCGTTGAGGCCACCTATCGTGGCCTACTCCCCTTATTCTAGGAAGTCCCGGAGCTTCTTGCTCCGCGTCGGGTGCCGCAGCTTCCGAAGCGCCTTGGCCTCGATCTGTCGAATACGTTCCCGGGTCACTGAGAACTCTCGACCAACCTCTTCAAGGGTCCGGCTGCGGCCGTCTTCCAGACCGAAGCGGAGCTGCAGAACACGGCGTTCTCGGAGACTCAACGTCCCCAGCACATCGTCGACCTGTTCACGCAGCAGGTGATAGGTCGCAGCTTCCGCCGGAGCGGGCGCATTCTTGTCCTCGATGAAGTCCCCGAGATGGCTGTCCTCTTCCTCGCCGATGGGCGTCTCAAGGGACACCGGCTCCTGGGAGATCTTGAGGATCTCTCGGACCTTGTCTGAGGTCATCTCCATCTGTCGGCCGATCTCGTCGGCAGTAGGCTCTCGCCCATATTCCTGTACCAGCCGACGGCTGACACGGAGAAGTTTGTTAATTGTCTCAACCATGTGGACCGGAATCCGAATGGTCCGGGCCTGGTCTGCGATGGCACGAGTGATCGCCTGTCGGATCCACCACGTCGCGTATGTAGAGAACTTGTAACCCTTGCGGTAGTCGAACTTTTCGACCGCTCGGATCAGGCCAATGTTCCCTTCCTGAATCAAGTCCAGGAGGTTCATTCCGCGACCGATGTACTTCTTGGCAACGCTGACAACCAACCGGAGGTTCGCCTCGGCAAGGTGTCGCTGCGACTTTGTGCTCTCTTCACGTACGCGGGAGAGGTGGGAATGGAAGAGCAGCTCGTACATGCCGAGCTTGTCCTCGATCCCTTCGCTTGCGATCTCGTTTTCGATCTCGTCCACCGGCGGGTCGTCGTCAAGGACGTCGATCACCTCTGGCGGCAGGAGTCGGGTAACGATCGAAAGTTCGACGACCAGTTTCTGGGCGTCTTCCGGTTCGATCTGAAGGGTGTCAGACAGATAGTTGACCAGGGCCTCGTTGATGGGGCCGTCGACAAGGATGCGCATGTCCGGGTCGTGCATGACAGTGGAGAGTCGCACCTCTTCCGGGAGACCCAGGAAGCGTGCCACCGCAATCGCCGCGTCTCGTACGGCGTAAAGTCGCTGGAGCAGCCCGAACACCGTCACACGGGCCGTCGGCTGACGTCCGGTTTCTTCAGCAATCTCGCCCTCGATGGCGATTAATCGCTTTTCGAGTTCCATAGCACGGGCCAGGACTCGCTCATCCTCCGCCGTAAGTAGATTCACGCGACCGATCTCGCGCAGGTACATGCGTACCGGGTCATCGGTGAGTTCGGTCTCCGCAGCCTGCTGGACCCATGCTTCGCTGGCATTGGCCGCCTGGATTGCCGAACGGGACGCCTCCCACCGGTCAAGCTCGGAGGCGGATGCGGCGCCCTGTGAAGCAATAGTTACCGATGGCTCGTCATCGTCACTATCCGAATCGTCACGGCCGGTCGGCCGATCTACCTGGATAAGTGAATTAGGCGACGACTGATTATCCAGCTCTTCGTCGTAAGAGTTGGTGTCTTGTGGTCGTCCGGAACGTCGTGGCATAGGTCAGGACCGCCTTGCGAAAAGATGTTGCAGCCGATCGTTCGTCTCTACTGAACGTTGGGCGAGTGACGCTGCTTGATGCGGATCTTCGGGGAGAGCCCTGCCGTCCGTCGGCAGGAGCCGGTTCTCCTCCGCCTTCATTGAGCGGATGTGACGTTGGTGCAGCCTCAAGACACAGTCAGATATGGCGTCAACCATTTCCTTCTGATCTGTTGGAGGCAACATCTTGTTACGAAGTCGCTCGATCTTCTCCGCAACATCCCCTTCCCCGGAAAGGGCCGTAACCTCCAGCGTAGCTGAATCATTGAGCATCGTAAAGATGACCCTGTTTACGGGATCGCGGAATTGTTCCTCAGTCGCGCCCATCGCGTACTCAAGGTATTCAGGCTTTTGTAACACGACAGCGAGCAGGTAATCCTCGGGTGCGTTGGTGCTTTCCGGGTTCAGTGCAGAAGCTACTGCGTCCGTAGACGCGTTCCTCGGCTCACGGTCCATTACGGCGTTGAACTGTTTCCTGGGCGCAGCACGTGGGGCGCTTACCCGTAGCTGTTCAAGGCTTACATCAAGCAGTTCGGCAAGCCGAGTCATGTAACTCTCTTGCTCGTATTGATTTGGCACGGTGTTGATTAAAGGCCGCAACTCTCCGGCGGCCTTTGCCTTCCCGTCCGGAGTGCTCAGGTCGTACGTCCCGGCGGCCGTCTCGAGCAGATAGTCCAGGAGAGGTTTAGCCTTTTTCAGCGACTCACGCCACGCCTCGCCTGTCGAATCTCCGCGTATTACTTCGTCGGGATCTTTCCCAGACTCGAAGGTGGCAACGCGGATATCGAGTGATGAGATAGCGGTGCTTCCAGAGTTGGCCGCCGTACGACGCTGATTCTGGATTGCGCCCCAGACCGTCTCCAGGCTGTTCCGTGTTGCGGTCTGTCCAGCGACGTCGCTGTCCAGAGCCAGGATCACCTCAGTCGCAAGCCCACGTACAAGCCCCACCTGGTCCGTGGTTATCGCCGTTCCCATCGATGCAACGGTGTTGTCGAACCCGGCTTCGTGCGCCGTGATGGCGTCCATGTAGCCCTCGACCACGACCACGGTTTTCGAGGTGCTGATCCCATCGGCGGCCCAGTTGAGTCCGTACAGCAATCCTGATTTGTCGAAGATAGAAGAGCGAGGTGAGTTCAGGTACTTGGGGTCGGAGCCGTCCATGCTTCGGGCCCCGAATCCGGCGATGTTGCCGCGACGATCACGGATCTCGATCGTCAAACGGCCCCGGAACATGTCGTTCCAACCGCCATCCTGTCCCTGCCGCACGAGCCCGGCGGCTTTAGCCGCACCCGCACCAATGCCACGCGTCTTGAGATGCCCGGCGAGGGTCTCGATCCCCGACGGGCTCATGCCAAACCCTCGACGTTTAGCGGCTTCTGCGTCGAACCCCCGACCTTCCAGGTAGGCCCGCGCCTCTGCCCCGTCCGGCGAGGTGAGGAGAGCGCTGAAGTACGCTGCTGCTACTTCATTGGCTTTGTAGAGGAGATCGCTGTCGCCGCGTTTTTCTCCCTGCTTGTACTCGATACCGGCCTGGTCAGCGAGTTGTTTGAGCGCCTCGCTGAACTGCAGGTTCTCTTTTCGCATTACGAAAGAGATCACGTCGCCGCCAGTGGAACACGCTCCGAAACAGCGCCACGTGCCGGTCTCCGGGAAGACGACGAAGGACGCGGTCCGCTCTGAGTGGAAGGGACAGGGCGCTTTTGGCGTGCGCGATCGCGTATCCAGATCCGCGTACTGCGAAACGACCTGGACGATGTCTGAACGGGCTTTGACGTCGTCTACAAGAGTCATGGGTCTCGAAACAGCTTAGGTCCCGCCGGGGCAATTGACCCGGCGGGATGTCACATTTGTTGCCTGTACCAGCAATATATGAGGCCGGGTCTGGGGATTGCGGGGATGGAGGCTGGGGATTCTGTGGAGAGTTGGACCGATTTCACGGTCCGTCGGATGTTTCCCAGTTATCTCGGCTCGGTGGCCTATTAAAAGCGGCCCACAAAAGCGTCCGCAAACGCGCCCGGACGGATGGCTTCCGCCTGTGACAGGGCGAAATCATCCGTCATCCCGCAGACGATATCCGCGGCGAGTCGCTCCGGTGTATCGGCGACCCGCGGAAAGTCCTGCGGGATCTCGTCGGGATGCTCAAGGTAGTGACGGTAGAGCAGTTCCACTATCTCAAGGGCGGCGGCACCGGGCCGCGTGTCGCTGATCGGCAGGTACACCTCTCCAAACATCCAGTTCCGGACCTCGGTAACGGCCTCGCCGAACTCCTCGGTCATCGTTATGACCGGCAGAGCTGCGCCCGGCTCATAGTTATCTCCGGTGGCGGCCCATGACGCCTCGACGACGTTCGTTACGAGTGCGTTTACGCGCTGAGAGTGGGAACGTCCGAGGCGCTCAACCCCGCGTGCAGGCAGGTCGTCTATGGTGATGATTCCCGCACGGATGGCGTCGTTGATGTCGTGCGCCAGGTACGCCATCGCATCTGACAACCGGATAACCTGCGCCTCCAGCGTCATCCCTTCCACTGCGTCCGGATCCAGGAATGTGCCTTGCGGCTTTGAGTGCCGCCGAATCCCGTCGACCACCTCGTGGCTCAGATTGAGTCCACGCCCGTCCTTCTCAAGCTTCTCCACGATTCGAACGCTGTGCCGACTGTGGTGGAATCCGCCCGGCATTAGATCATTCAAGACGCGTTCGCCAAGATGCCCAAACGGAGTATGTCCAAGGTCGTGGCCCATCCCGATTGCTTCGACAAGGTCCTCGTTGAGGTTTAGCGCCCGGCCGATGGTACGACCGATCTGTGCGACCTCCAGCGTGTGGGTAAGTCGGGTGACGTAGTGGTCACCTACCGGCGCCACAAACACCTGGCTCTTGTGCTTCAGCCGGCGGAACGAGTTGGTGTGGATGATCCGGTCACGGTCACGCTGAAACGCCGTGCGGATAGGGCTGGGTGCTTCAGGGACAGCACGCCCAGCGGACTCGGAGGACTGGACGGCAAACGGCGAGAGCGTTTGTTCGCGGGCTTCAAGCCGTTCTCTTACGCCGTCAGAGTGCAACAGTGCGGTTCCCGGGAGATGAATCGGTGATGGTCAAGGACCACAGCATAGCGGTGAAACGCTGTTGATCTGTAGAGGTCTAATCCAGAAACCAACGAGTTGCGTGGGGATTACTCGGCCTGGAGTCCTCGTATTAACGGCTGCGTAAGGAATACAAACACCACCACCATGAAAAGAACTATCGCACTGACCCCCACGGCGAAGCTGGCGCTCGCCAGTTCGGCAACGCCACCCATAAACAGTCCACCTACCGCGATGAGGCTGAACGTCATCGCATGAATCCCCATCACCCGGCCGCGCAGTTCGACTGGAACGCGTAGCTGGAGAATAGTCATCGACGTGATCAGGAAGACGGAGTTGGATACTGCTGCGATCATGATCAGGAGCGCGCTCAGGAAGAACATGGGAGAGATGATCGGGTTCGTGTATCCAATCGGGTCCGGCCCGAATCCTGTCCAGAGGCCAAACGCCACCATCCCACCCGCCGTTGTTGCGGATCCCAGAAGCATCACCTTTCCGGCGGGGAATGCGGATCTCAGCCAGCCGGTCATCATCGTTCCGAGTACCGCACCGATACCGGCCGACATCAACAAAAACCCGAGCGCCTGATCATCCTGACTCCCGTAATCGTCTGAGAACACGGGGATCAGTTGCAGGTAGGAGAGGCCAAAGAAGTGGTTGAAGTATGTAAGCGGTATCAGGACCGCGAAGACCCGGTTGGCCCCGATGTACTGGATCCCGCCCCACAACTGTCGGAGCACATTTCGCCCCTGGGTCCTTTCGCCCTCATCCGGTTTGAGGGACAACAACACGAGGAACATCGTGAAGAAACCGGCGGACGAGGCGTAAAAAATAGAGAAGGTCCCGATGAACGCGATGGCGAATCCGCCTATGGCCGGGACGATGATGCGCGTCCCCTGCCAGAGGATGGAGTTCAGGGCTACAGCGCTCATCATTTGAGACCGGTCTTTGATAAGAAGCGGGAAGAACGCCAGACGCGCAGGCTGATCAAATCCGGTCACGATCCCGATGAGGCTGGCGATTACAACGACGTGCCAGACCTTTACGACCTCGGTCGCGTCCAGGGATGCGAGAAGGAAGAGGAGAGCAGATACGATCAGCGAGGTGATGATCATCAACCAGCGCTTGTTCACCCTGTCCGCAACAACACCGCCAAATAACGTCACGAGGATTGTCGCTATGCCGGTCACAGCACCGGCAAGCCCCAGCAGGAATTCGGAACCGCTGAGGTCAAAGACAAGAACGCCCTGACCGATTATTAAAAGCTGGGTGGCGCCGACCGAGGCCAGGGACCCGAACCAGAACCGTCTGTACGTGGCAGCGGAGAGGGCGGAGAAGATGGAAGAGGAAGCAGGAGGCTTAGGTGCGGCCGCGTCAGCAGCTTCGGCGCGTTCTACAGCGTCGTCTTGAACATCGGTCGCGTCGGTATCCCTGACAGCCAAGCTCGAAATGCCTTGCGGAGTTACCCGGTCATCCGGGGTTGCGGAACCAGGTAGTCCCTCGGTTCGTCGCGATGGTACTCCGTGACAGGCCGCGTTGGCTTCCGTTGTTTAACGCGACTTGCCATGTCGATTCACGAAAATCGTGGGCTAAAGATCCTCGATCTCGCTAACGAGGCTGCCCACGGATGACTTGGCGTCACCGAATAGCATCGAAGTGCGGTCCAGGTAGAACAGGTCGTTGTCGATCCCGGCAAACCCGGACGCCATTGAGCGCTTCAACACGATGACCGACTGCGCGTGGTCAACATTCAAGATCGGCATGCCGTAAATAGGGCTGCCCTCACGGTCACGCGCCGCCGGATTTACAACGTCGTTCGCACCCACGACCACGGCAACGTCTGTCTGATCAAAATCACGGTTTATCTGATCCAGGTCATAAAGCTGATCGTATGGCACATCCGCTTCCGCTAGAAGCACGTTCATGTGGCCGGGCATTCGACCCGCTACTGGATGGATGGCGTATTTCACTTCCACCCCTCGCGCCTGCAACAGATCAGCCAACGTCCGGAGCTCATGCTGCGCCTGCGCGACGGCGAGCCCGTAACCGGGGACGAAGATCACGGAGTTGGCGTAGCCCAGCATCATGGCGGCGTCCTGTGCCTGCACCGAGCTGTAGGGACGCACCTCGCCGTCAACGCCCGATACCTCGACACCGGATGCGCCAAACCCACCAAACATCACGTTAACAAGCGACCTGTTCATCGCACGCGTCATGATGCGAGTGAGGATCAGACCGGAAGCGCCCACCAGTGCCCCGGCGATGATCAGGATGTTGTTGTCCAGAGCAAACCCGGCCGCCGCTCCGGCCAGACCTGAGTAAGAGTTGAACAGAGCCACAACGACCGGCATGTCCGCGCCACCGATGGGGGTCACAAGCAGCACGCCAAGTAAGAGCGCCACGCCGACGAGCACCGCAAACATGATCTCGTTATTGATCGGCTCGAACACGAGAAAGACGCCGATGGCGATGATCACCACACCAAGCAGGCCGCTCACCACGTTCCGCAGTGGGAATACGATCGGATTCTGGGTGACCCAACCCGTCAGCTTCCCGGCCGCGACGAGGCTACCTGTCAGGGTGATGGCACCGATCGCAGTACCCAGCATGATGGTCGCGCCAGCGTCCTCTGGCACATCGCCCCTGTCGGCAAGTCGAATGAATTCTGAACCCGCCAGAAGTGCAGATGCACCACCACCGAACGCATTGAAGATTGCAACCATCTGGGGCATCGCCGTCATTTGCACGGTGCGGGCGAGCACAACGCCGATCACAGCACCCAGGAGCACGCCGCCGATGATGAACTCAAACTCCAGGATGTTGCGATCTACCAGCGTCACACCCGCGGCGATCAACATGGCGAGCGCGGACAGACGGTTTCCGGTGCGCGCCGTCGCCGGGGTACGCAGGAGCATGAGGCCCACGATGAACAGAACGGCGGCTATTAGGTAGCTGCCGTTGATCAGATTTATGTAGTCCTGATCGGTCAAATGATGATTCTCAACTGTTGTCCGGGTCGTTACTTGAAGGGCGTTCACGTCTGCGGAACATGCGCAGCATCCGGTCTGTCACCAGGAAACCGCCTACCACGTTGATGGTCGCGAGCACGACGGCGGCGGTAGCCAGTCCCTGGCTGAGGGCACTGTCCGTCATTCCAGCGGCTACCAGCGCTCCGACGATCACGATCCCGGAAATGGCGTTAGTTCCGGACATGAGGGGCGTGTGGAGGGTTGGCGGAACTTTTGTGATGACGGAGTGGCCTATAAAAGTGGCAAGTGCAAATACCGTCAGGGAGAGGATGAGAGATTCGATCATGACTATTCAACTCCTCCTACAGGGGCGGTTTCGACGACCTCGCTACCCACACCTACGGGGCTCCCACCGTGCGTCACACCTGCGCCGGAGATCACCTCGTCCTCGAAATCGACCTTCAGCTCTCCCTCCTCGGTGATTAATAGATCCAGTAGACCCGCTACGTTCCTTGAATACAGAACGCTGGCCTCGCCAGGCATCATCGACGGGATGTTCAGCGGTCCGAGCACCGTGACGCCGGCGCGCTCCACATCACGACCTGGAATCGTGAGTTCACAGTTCCCACCCGCCTCCGCCGCCAGGTCAACGATCACTGAGCCGGGCTGCATAGCCTCCGCCATCTCGGCCGTGATTAGCACCGGGGCAGGGCGGCCCGGAATCAGTGCGGTAGTGATGACCACATCGGCGCTTGCCACGTGCTTTGCCAGCGTCTCCTGTTGGAGTCGTTGGGCCTCTTCGGTCTGCGTTCCGGCGTAGCCGCCTGAATCCTCAGAGTCATCAGGAGTTGGAATATCGACAAATGTCGCACCGAGACTCTCGACCTGTTCTTTGACCACAGGTCGGATATCGAACGCCTCCACTCGTGCGCCAAGTCTCCGGGCTGTGGCGATCGCCTGTAGACCAGCAACCCCCGCACCAAGTATCAGTACCGTCGCCGGGGGAATGGTGCCCGCTGCGGTCATCATCAGCGGGAAGAACTTGCCGATAGCGTTTGCTGCCATCAACACGGCCTTGTATCCGGCGAGCGAACTCTGTGATGAAAGAACGTCCATGCGTTGAGCCCTTGCGATACGCGGGATTAGCTCCATGGCAAAAGCAGTTGCTTGCGCCTCGGATAGACGTGTCAAAAGATCAGGGCTGGTGCGCGCCCTGAGCAGACCGATCGCAACAGCTTCCGGTTTCAGGAGCTCGATCTCCTGGTTGGTGGGCTGGTTGACCTTAACCACGATGTCAGCATCACGCAGCATCGCCTCGATGGTATCCGCCATTTCAGCGCCAGCTTCGCGGTAGGCGTCGTCTGGGAATCCGGCGTTCTTACCTGCGTCCGGCTGCACGCTGACGGTCAACCCGGCCCGTGTTAGGCGGCCGACCGTCTCTGGAACGAGTGCTACGCGCATCTCGCCCTGTTCGGAATCTGCGGGGACGGCAATCTTCATGAGAACTTGCACCGCCGGGGAAATTGCACGCAAATGACGTGCAACACATGCACAGATCATATTGTCTCAGTCAATTCGCTGCAGCGGGTCAATATGAGGTGTACGTGTTGGAGTTGGGATCGACGGGCGATCTTCCGTTCTGCCAGCTCCGAGAATATCGTCGTGGACTGGTGACGTGGACCTGATGCTCAGATCCGGCTACTGGGTCGTGACAGTTGGGAACGCTGGAGGTGTACGAAGGTCGCACCATGGAATCGGATGTTTCGAGTCTGGTTACTGGATAGTGGGTCGGAACCACCGGGGGGACGCTTAGACTTGCGCCCCTATGACTGAAGCCCCAATCACCACCGTGGGTCGGCCCCGCCTCGACGCCTTTCTCGTCTATGGCGGCCGAGGTGTTCGCGCCACCGGCATGGGCATCCTTGCGGTGCTCATCGCCATTTATCTCGACGCCACAGGCATGAGTGCTCCCCGCATCGGCTTCTTGCTTGGCTTCAGCCTCGTGGGCGGGGTGGCGCTGTCCTCGGTCGTGGTCGTTGCCGGACCCGCCATCTCCCGTCGCAACTGGTTCGCACTAATGGCCCTAATCACGGGCATATCCGGCGTGCTCCTCGTTGTCACCGACAACTTCTGGCTGTTGACCATCGGCTCGTTCTTCGGCGCGTACGCCGCCAGCGGCATGCACCACGGCCCGATAGTGCAGCTGGAACAGGCGGGACTGGCAGAAGTCGCAACGCCGGAACAGCGAACCAAGTCCTTTGCCTACCTGTCCGTGTTCTCGTCCGGAGGTCGGGCCCTTGGGGCGCTGATGGCGGGACTGGCGACTTTGTTGATCAGCGTGTTCGACATGGAACCGGTCGATGCCTACCGAACCACGATCAGCCTCTACGCCGTCCTCAACATCGCCGCCGCCGCCATGTACATGGGCCTGTCTTCCGCAATAGAGACCGGTACCATCGGCGGTGGCCGCTTCTCTAACCCGCTGCGGACAAAATCACGCGGCCGAATCCTTGGTATCTCCGGACTGTTCGGGATCGACTCTATGGCGGGAGGGATGGTCTCGGACGCGTTCGTGTCCTTCTGGCTTTTTACGCACTTCGGCGTCAATGAGGGCACGATCGGCGCCGTGCTGGTGATCGCCCAGTTGTGGAACCTGGCGTCCATCTGGGCCGCACCTTACGTCGCCAGGAGGATCGGGTTGCTCAACACCATGGTGTGGACGCAGATAGTGGCCAACTTCCTTCTCATCGCGTTCGCCCTGTCGCCAAACGTTCCGATTGCAATCGCTGTGTTCATCATCCGAGAACTGTTCAACGAGATGGATGTACCAACCCGGCAGTCATATGTGATGGCGATTGTGCCGCCGGACGAGCGAGTGATGATGGCCGGGGCGAACAACCTGGGACGTACGACGTTCCGGATGCCGAGCACCATGTTCACGGGACTCCTGTGGTCAAACAGCGTGACCGCCGCCCCGTTCATAATCGCCGCCAGTGCGAAGCTGGTTTATGACGTTGCCGTATACGCCGCGTTCCGTGGTGTGCGACCGCCGGAGGAAGATCTCAGGGACAGCGTCGAGTCAGACGATTCGGTTGCTGAAGGATCTCAAGACTCGGATTCCTGAACAGGCAAGTTCGGTCCGGGCATGGATTCACATGGTTCGACGATGCGCCCGCTCCTCTGCCACACCACCGAGTGCATTGCGAACGTCATCTATTAACTGTTCCGGCGGCCGATAAGGGTCGAACGAACCCTCGGCGTTATCCACCCAGTCCGCCAGCTCGTGATGGATTTCCGCAAGCTCACGGTCGTTCAACATCATCAGGTTGATGTCACGGAACTCCGGCGGCTCGCCCGGTCCGTCAAACTTTTCAGACATGACGGACCGGAGTGCGGCCCGCGGACGGTCGTTGAGGTGGGATCAACCGACCCGCTCAAACTTCTGGATAGACCGGTAGTCGTCCGGGAAGCTGCCACGCCCGGCATCGCCGGAGACGGTGACTTCACCGACATACAGGCTGCCATCGGGACCGATAGCGATGCCGTGTGGCGAGAAAAAGGAGCCAGGTTCGAAGATATCGTCGCTGCCCCACTTACCGACCAGCTCATGATCGACGGTCCAGATGCTCATGCTTGGGATTCCGGGATTATCGGTCGGAGCGGCTAGCCCCAGTCCGCCCTTGTGTCCCAGCTCCGCCACGTACACCAGTCCATCCGGTCCGACGAACACGTCGCATGGGCGTGACACTTCATCCCACGTGTCCAGGTGCTCACCTTCCTGAGTGAACACCTGTAGCCGGGAGTTTTCACGGTCGCAAACGTAAACACGACCGTCCGGCGAGATGGCGACGGCGTGCGAAAGGTTGAGCTCGCCGGGACCGGTCCCAGGCTCTCCCCACGACAATTTGAGCGTTCCGTCGGCAGCGAACCGGTGGACGCGGGCGTTGCCATATCCGTCCGAGACGAAGATGTCGCCATCGGCGTTCAGCGCGGTTTTTGTTGGCTGGTTGAAGGGCGGACCGCCGTGCGTAATAGTCCGGTAGTCGGTCGTGATTCCGGTATCTGACGGCACGCCCTTCTCGCCTATCGTCATCAGAACTTCGCCAGACGTGGTCGTTTTGGTGACAAGGTGCTCAGCCACGTCGACGGCATACACAAGATCGTCCGGGCCGATTGTGATGTTGTGCGCCCGGGTGAACAGGTCAGCGCCCCACTCGTTGTGGAGCGTGCCGTCCGGCTCAAACACCATGACCGGGTTTGCACCGCGGTTGAAGACATACACGAGACCCTGTGAGTCAACTGCGACGCCTGCGACCTCTCGGAACTTCTGGCCGTCTGGTCCAGGCCATCCGGGGACGACTCGGAATTTCATGTCGCCGGCGGTGACGATCTTGTCAGGCATCGAGAGGATCCTTTGCGATGTGTGCGAGTTGAATGGCCCGCATAAGAGCGGGAGAGCGCAGTTTACCGCAGCGAAGCGGATGTCCTCTTCAATCGCTGATAGGCTTTCAGGCTTCTCTCAGATGGCGCGCGACAACGCCTTGCAGATCTGATGGGTCGTACACGCACCACCGCTGGTCCAATAACGTCTGCGCACGCAGTCCGTCACCGCTGAACGCGCTGGCGATCGCTATGCAGCGCATCCCTGCCCGTACTGCCGCCTCTAGCCCCGTAGCGGAGTCCTCGACGACTACGACCTCGTCTGGCTCGACGCCAAGGATCTCTGACGTCTTCAGATAGATCTCCGGGTCCGGTTTTCCGTTTGTCACCTGGTCCCGACCGACCAGTGCATTCAGCACCGACCTGATTCCCAGTTCTTCTGTCACCCGTTCGGCATCTTCGGTGAACGAAGACGTGGCCACAGCGACTAGCTTCCCGGAGGCGGATTGGGCCCTGAGTAACTCGATGCTGTGTTCGTATGCCACTGATCGGAGACCGTCTCCCGTGGCGAACTCGGATCGGTAGCGATCGGCCTGGAGTCGGTTCAGTTCACGCCACCCGGCTTCTGAATCACCGGGTAGAACTCGGTCTAGCCCAAGCTCCTCGACCATCGCCCGGGCCGCTGTCTCGTCTGTCGCTCCGACGATACGGCGGTACACGTCGATGGCCCGTTCGTCCGGGGCGCTCAGGCGGAGAAGGTCCTGTGAGACGGATGCATATGCTTTCGCCTTCAGCAACTCCGTCTCGACCAGCGTTCCATCGAGATCGAAAATGAACGCACGAATCATGCGGACGCGCCACTATCAGCCAACATAGACAGCCGGTTTTTCACGATGGATCGAAGGATCAGCAGCTTTAGACTACGTCCGACGTCTTGAGGGCGTCGCTGTAGTTGGAGTACGCCGAGTTATACCGCTCAGCGATCTGTCCAGACGCTTCATCCCGTTCCATCTCTCCGGCGTGGTAAGCACGGAGGTCCGAAGCGTAGATTGCGGGGCCGATCACAAGCCCGTGGCATCCCGGTGTGCGGGCCGCCAGCTCAATTAGATCCTGATCCAGGTCGGGTGAACTGGTGAAGTCATCGCCCAGTGTGAACAGGACACCAGACTTGCGGTCGTCGACTTGTGCCTGTGCCGTGGCCGTGGCCATCGCTGCGTGGTTGTTGATAGCCCGTAGCGCCCATAGGTCTGGCTCCACACCGGCATCCTGTAGCTCACGGATCGCCTGAACGATCAGGCCCGGCCGAATGTTGGCTTCCCAGGTTTCCTGGCTACCCGACTGGTCTAGCTGGGCCTGTGTCGGTCGCATGATGAGCTCCAGCGTCAACTTTGGTCCGCTGGAACGTGAAATCTCGCTCAGGCGGCGGAGCTTCCTCTGTTGAGCCTCGTTCACCTGCGACTCTTCGCCCGGGTTGTACGGGACACGTGCCGCCGCGTAAGTCACATCAAGATTCGCAAGACGCTCGGAGAAACCGAGGGCGTCCTCGAACCGAAACTCGGCAACGCGGGAGCGCTCGACCGACATCATGGTGCTTAGGTTCATGCCGCGACCGCGTAAAAGAATCGATTCACCAAGGTCAGAATCGGTCCAGATCCCGGCCTGTGACTTCGGTACACCGTTTTCGACCGCCTTCAAAAGGCCTTCGAATACGACCTGTTTCAGATCAGCTGCGCGTTCACGTTCCGCCGCAGCCGGGTGAACCGGGCTGGCGGACAGTAGTTCCGTGAACAGGTCAAAACGGTGGTCAACCGCAAGGACCATTTTTTGTGTTTCAGCGCTGTCGGTTGGCATGCTCGAGGGTCCCTTTCAGACCATAGACCTCGTCGTTGGACTTACGGTCTTGTCGGATTCGACACCGGAAATCAGCTCCGGTTGGGGCTCCGTCTGAATCTCTCGATAGTTCCAGCTTACTCCCAAGATTGTCCCGGGGGTCGGCGATTCTAGCACGGGATTTCTACCCCGGAATGTTGCGCTCTGTATCTGATTGTTCCGAAGTACTACGGGTTCAACTGAGCGACTCCGCAATGCGACGTATAGCTTTTGCGTATGGAGTTTTTAACACCACAAGGGTATTCCGGCGTCCCGTAGAACGGAGAGCTTCAAGATCGCCAAGGACCTGAGCTACGAAAAGAGATGCAAACCCGTTGTTCAAATCCCGAGCGGATTCTTGAGTACCATCCGCTACTACTCTGGACGCGGCCAGAGCCTCCTCGTTCCCCGCCACCAGCGCAAGCCCGATCACACTGCCCGGACCACCTTTGTGAAGCTGTCCGGTTGAGTGCAGATATCGAGGCCCGTAGCCAAAAGTTGTGGCTACTCCGGTGCGATTCGTGATCGCTATGCGAAGTTTTGAGATGGCGGCGTCCACTTCTTCTGACTCCGGCATGAATCCGAGGATGGCTACGTAGTCACCCTGCTTTGCGTTCTTGACCGCATCGATATCGATGTCGGCCATCGAGGGAGTTAGTGCTCCCGAAGTATTGGGAGTCGAGAGAAGCTCTCGGGTAACGGCTTTTCCGGATTCGACATTGGGTTGATCGAACGGATATACCGATATGGACGTGGAGGCGACGGCGACAGCAAATTCCCACCGGAAGAACTCGGCACCCATGTCGTAACAGTCGCTCAGGTCGAGTCGCGTTACGGGTTGATCTAATGACTCAAGTGCTTCGGCGTGAGCGTCCGTCATGGCGTTATCGTCGTCCGCCAGTCTCAGGTAAACGAAGTTGCGGTCATTTCCGTATGAACCCGGCGGGTAGTGCGGCTCTCCGGCCACCGGGATGAGCCCTCGACCGTTCTTCCCGGTGGACTCCGCAAGGAGCTGCTCTATCCAGAGACCAAAAGATCCAAGCGCCGGGGATGTGATGATCGTGACTTTGTCCCTGCCCGATGACGCAAGTCCTCCAAGAGTGGCGCCAAGTATTGCTCCCGGATTGGATTGGATGTCATTTACCGGGCCGCATAATTCGGCCATTGCCACCGCCGATTTGCGGAGTTCGCTCAGATCAATGCCGATGAGTGCTGCAGGTACAAGGCCGAAAGGGGACAGCACGGAAAAGCGCCCGCCGACGTCCGGCGGCCCGTTGAAGACGCGTTTGAACCCACGCTCCCGCGCCGTTTCTTCAAGAGGGGTGCCCGAATCCGTGATGGCGATGAACTGCGAGTCAGGCTGCTTGATGCCTGCCTCGGTCATCCGGTCCCGGAAGTGATCTGCCAGCTTCAGTGGCTCTATGGTCGTCCCGGATTTGCTGGAAACCAGGACTAGCGTTTTGTGTAGATCTACCTGTTGTTCTATCACAGCTATTTGGCTCGGCAGAGTGGAATCCAGCACGTGTAGTCGCAGGTAACCGGGTGACATGCCGAATGTGCGTCCCAGGACGAGTGGTCCGAGGCTACTCCCACCCATTCCGAGCAGGATGACATCCGTGAAACCATCGTCACGGACCTCGTCTGCGAATCCCGTCAGGTCGTCAACAAGACCGTGAATCCGGTCCGGCAGATCGAGCCATCCAGTCGCGTCTCGTGCGGGTGTGCCGCCGGGTGAAGGTGGCTCCCAGGTGGCAGGTTCACGCTTCCAGATAGCCGCAACGGTCCCACGATCTTCGATAGCGGCCAGTTCGGCGGAAATCAGTTCACGCCAGTGCGGCGTTTCGCTCGGCAAAATCAGTCCGAAGAGGCGCTAGCGCCGGAGAGTTCACTTCGCCTGGTTGCGATCACGCCCAACAACCCCTCGAACGCGTCCGCAAACGTTTTTACGCCCGCGGTCAGCAGTTCATCCGTGATGCCATCCAGGCTGATGCCGAGCTCCTCCAAACGGGCGATCTGCGCACGGGCGTCATCCACGCCTACCGTCACGCGTTCCGATACCTCGCCATGATCCAGAAAGGCGTCCAGTGTTGCAGGGGGCGCGGTATTAACCGTATCGGCACCCATTAGCTCGTTCATGTACAGAACGTCGGAGTAATCAGGGTTTTTGACACCCGTGCTTGCCCAGAGTGGCCGCTGCGGGAGGGCGCCTCGCACTGCCAGTTCCTGCCATTGAGCGGTGGAAATCAACTCCCGGAATTCGGCATAAGCCAGACGGGCGTTTGCTATACCGATCTTGCCGACAATTTCGTCGCCGCCGTTTACCTCAGCCAGCGCACCATCGGCGGACGTATCCACCCGGCTTACAAAAAAGGACGCAACGCTGGATATTCCGCCAAGGTCGTCCCCTCCCGCTTCAACGTAATCGGCCAGCCCGTCGACGTAGGCCCGCGCCGCGGTGCGGTATGCGGATAGCGAGAACAGTAGCGTCACGTTAACGCTGATGCCCTCCGAGATCAGTTTGCGGACGGCCGGGACGCCCTCGGGGGTGCCGGGGACCTTGATCATGACATTAGGGCGGTCGATCGACGCGTACAGACGACGGGCCTCGGCAATCGTTTCATCGGTACGATCCGCCAGGAGTGGATTGACCTCGATGCTCACAAATCCATCAGAGCGGTTCGATCCGTCATACACAGGCCTGAGTACGTCGGCGGCATCGCGTACGTCGTCGATGGCGATTAGTTCAAACACAGAAGCGTCATCGGAACCGCCTGCGCCATAGCTCACGAGGGACGCGTCGTAATCACCTGAGCCTGAGATTGCGCTCTGGAAGATCGCCGGGTTGGAGGTCACCCCGCGCACACCTGATTCAACAAGTCGCTTTAGCTCGCCTGAATCGATCAGATTCCGGCTGATGTAGTCGAACCAGATCGACTGGCCGATGGCGTGTGCTTGCTGGATGGTGTTGCCAATGGATTCAGGGGATTCAGGCATCTCCGCCTCCTAGCCTTCCAGAGCTTCCTTCTCTAGCTTGATCACCTTGTCTAGGCGACGCTGAAATCTGGGGTGCTTGTCCATCTCCGCACCCAGGAATGCATCGACAAGCGCCTCTGCCAGGGCCACGCCTACGATCCGCGCTCCCATACAAAGTACGTTCATATCGTCGTGCTGGACGCCCTGCGCCGCTGAGTAGGTGTCGTGGCACATGGCGGCACGTACGCCTGGAACTTTGTTGGCCGCGACCGATGCGCCCACACCGCTTCCACAAAGAATTATGCCCCGGTTCACGTCGCCGTTGGCTACCGCACGAGCTACCGGTGCCGCGAGGTCTGGGAAATCGTCATCGGCGTCGTACTCGTGTGCGCCGTGATCGACCACCTCATGGCCCAATCCGGAAACATAATCCCGGATGTAGTTTTTCATTTCGAGACCGGCGTGGTCGCCGCTGATGGCGATCTTCATGTGTTCTCCGAATTGGAAGTCTGATTGGGGTGAAGGAATGGGTCAGCGCAGTCGTTTCAGGACCGACAGTGCAGTGGACCGTACATTGTCCGCGGTAAATCCGAACTTGGCGAGTACCTCGGCTGCCGGGGCCGACACGCCGAATCCGGTCATTCCGACGGATGCGCCGTCCAGACCCACGTAACGTTCCCACCCCATCGAGGCGCTGGCTTCTACGGAAACCCGTGCACGGATCGACGGCGGCAACACGCTGTTTCGGTATTCATCCGGCTGAGCGTCGAATAGTTCCCACGACGGCATCGATACAACTCGTGCGTTGATGTCTTCTTTCTTCAGCGCGTCTGCTGCGTCCTGCGCAAGTGACAGTTCGGAGCCGGTGCCTATGAGGACCACGTCTGGGTTATCGGTGCCTGTAGAAAGAACATAGCCGCCGCGCACAAGTGACTCCGCGCCAGACTCCTCCCGCCGAAGCGGCGGTAGAGCCTGCCTGCTGAGAACAAGAACGACCGGCCCGTCGTGCGTCATGCCAAAACGCCACGCCTCCACCGTTTCTTGCGCATCGCCCGGTCGTATCACCGTTAGCCCGGGTATGGACCGCAGGCTCAGTAATTGGGAGATCGGCTGATGCGTCGGACCGTCCTCGCCAAGTGCCAGCGAGTCGTGGGTGTAGACGAATATGGAGTGCAGTTTGCACATGGCGGCCAGCCTCAACGCGGGGCGCATGTAGTCAGAAAATACGAGGTAAGTGGCGGTGTAGGGGATCACCCCTCCGTGCGCCGCCATACCGTTGGCGACCGCCCCCATCGCGTGCTCCCGGACCCCGAAATGCATGTTCCGACCGGGGTAGGTCTCGGCCTGGAACGAGCCTCGTCCACGGACCTGTGTGTTGTTGGATGAACCGAGATCAGCGGAGCCGCCGGTCAGGTTATCGACACGTTCTGTGAGAGCTGCAAGGGCATCGCCGGAGACGGCGCGTGTGGCGATGGGGTCCGGGTAGTTTTCGGCCAGTTCATTCAGTCCGACGTCCCAGTCGGAGGGCAGCTCACCGGCGAGATCTCGTTTCAGAGCAATTGAATCTTCGGGGTATGCGTCCTGGTACGCCGCAAATCGAGCGTTCCACGCTGCCTCGGCTCCCGCCCCACGTTCCAGTGCTCGCTGCATGTGGTCCGCCACATGAGTGGGAATTTCAAATGACCCGTTCTTCCAGCCAAGCGCCTCGCGCGTTGCCGCAAGCTCCTCCTCGCCGAGGGCCTCACCGTGCGCCGAAGGAGTGTTCGCTTTGTTCGGCGCGCCATATCCGAGTGTGGTCTGGACAGCGATGAGCGACGGCTTTCGATACACGACCTGCGCCTGCTTGAGTGCATCATCGATGGCCCCCAGGTCGTTACCGTCCACCGGGCCGATCACCTCGAATCCATAGGCGCGGAATCGGGCCGCTACGTCCTCCCGAAAAGCCAGTCTCGTATGGCCCTCGATAGATATCTTATTGTCGTCCCAGATATAGGTCAGCTTGTCGAGGCCGAGCGTGCCCGCAAGCGATGCCGCCTCTGCCGCAACGCCCTCTTGGAGATCGCCATCAGACACAAGTGCGTAGGTGCGGTGGTCGATGATCTCGTGACCTGGATGGTTGTAGCGGGCGGCGAGCATCTTCTCGGCGATGGCCATGCCCAGTGCGTTTGCGAATCCTTGTCCCAGAGGTCCGGTGGTGATCTCCACACCCGGCGTAACGCCCCGCTCGGGGTGGCCCGGGGTGATGCTGCCCATCTGCCTGAATTTTTTGATTTGCTCGAGCGGTAGGTCGTACCCGGTTAGATGCAGGAGGCTGTAAAGAAGCATCGATGCGTGACCGGCGGACAGCACGAATCGATCCCGATTGGGCCAGTCCGGGTTTGCCGGGTTGTGGCTCAGAAAGCGATCCCACAATGTGTAGCCGAGAGGGGCCATACCCATCGGAGCGCCGGGATGACCGGAGTTGACCTTCTGCACGGCGTCGGCGGACAGGAAGCGGATGGCATTAACGCAAAGCTGGTCGAGCTGATCCGGGGTCAACGCCATCTCTTGCGAATCCTTAAATCGGGTCGTGGTCGCACTCGCTTATGTACGAGCCGTCTTCGTTTGGTGGGTCGAGTAACGAGTGGTACAGATCGTGGTGCCGTTCAAGCCCTGGCCGATAGGCGTTGCTTGCCGTCGGATTCGGAGTGTATCGCCTGCCCCGTTGCGCCGGAAGCTCGTCCAGAGAACCGATAACTCCCGCGCTTTCCAGTGCCAGGATCGCGCTGCCACGACTGGTCGTCTCAGGCTCGCCAGACTCCACAACCGTTCTACCCAGTACGTCCGCAAACATTTGTAACCACGTAGGCGAGCTCTGTGCAGCACCGCCTCCGACAACAATCTCATCGCCGGGATCCACGACGGCAGACAGCCGATCTGCGATCAACGCGAACCTGTAAGCGACGGACTCAAGCCCCGCCCGGACGATCTGTGCCGGGGTCGTGCTTGCCCGGAGACCGACCATTGCTCCGGTGGCGTTGTCGAGCCAGCCCGGGCTTCGCTCGCCGCGAAGGAATGGGAGTACCGTCAGGCCGTGGCTGTCCGGCGCAAGTTCAGATATTTCCGCCTCTAGCATCGCTGGTTCAGGCACATTAAACGTGTCTCGCATCCAGGCAAACAGCCCTCCGGCGTCCGTAACCGCACCGCCCAGGAGGATGCGGTTGCCGGACAGGTTGTACACGCTCAATCCCCTTGGGACCTGTGCCAGAGGGATGGGCACTCCGGCACGTACAGCGCCAGTCGTGCCAACGGTAAGCGCAGTCGCGCCCGGTGACGAGCAACGTTCTCCCACATTTGCCGCAGCGCCATCGCCGACGGCCAGACAGAACTGTGCGTCGCTCAACGCTGGCCACTTCTTCGCGAATTCGGGTGACGGTCCGGTCATCGTATCGCCGTAGTCGGCGAGTCTGGGCAGTTGGTCTGCCGATACACCGGTGTAGGTGAGGAGCTTGTCGTCCCAACTGCCGGTATGCCGATTCAGTAGCCCGCTCCACGAGGCTACGGAGCTGCTGCATGCCGCGGCACTACCAAACCAGCGTGTGTACAGGAACGTAGCGAAGTCGGTCCACGCGACGGTTTTGCTCCACGCCTGCGGGCTGGTACGGCGAATCCATAGAAGACGGGCCGGGGCGTAGGCCGTGTGCAGCGTGACGCCGGTGCGCTGGTGGACGTCAACGGCATCAAGGTCTCGTCGCATCTGCGCCACATCGTCCATCGACCGTGTATCTGCGTATGTGTAGACGGGCGTGGTTGGCTGACCGTTATCGTCCACGCCCATCAGATTACCCACGAACGAGTCCAGACCAACCGCCACAATCTCGGACGCTGCGGCACCCGCGAGCGCCAGTAAATCGTCGATGGTCCGTTCCACTACCTCAGCAAGGACGAACGGGTCATCGGCCGCACCTCCATCAGAAGTGGTCGGTGTGACATGTGGAGTGGCAACACTCAGCCCGGGAACCACATCGGCTGCGGCGTCATAAACCGTGGCGCGTACAGAGGAACTGCCGATATCGATGGCGAGAACGTACGGAGTGGGTGCCCGATTATTTGATGTCATATGTGCCCCTTCTCCTAGCGGGAGAGGGTTGGGAAGAGAGAGAAATTCATCCACCACAACTCGTCGTTAAGGCCGAGCCGCCCGCCGCGCATTCACCTCTATCGAGTACACCTCGGTGTTCACCCCAACAAACAAGGTCGTCCCGTTCGGACCGCCGAAATCGAGGTTGGCGTTTCGGTCCGGCATCATGATCTTGCCGAGCAACTCACCGGCCGGGTTGAACACCTGCACGCTGTCACCCGAAGAAGTCCACACGTTGCCGTCCGTGTCCACGCGGAATCCGTCCGACTTGCCGGGGGTGGGCTTGGCGTAGATGCGGTGATTCGACAGATTGCCGTCAGCGGATACGTCAAAGGCGTGGATCGACGCCTCGGGCGTGTCCAGTTCGTACCCGGTGTCGGCAACGTATAGGACCGACTCGTCCGGCGAGAACGCCAGTCCGTTTGGCCGATCGAAGTCGTCGATGACGATCTCCATCTTCCCGGTGTCCGGCCAGAGCCTGAACACATAGTTGGCACCCAATTCTGAGTCGGCCTTATGACCTTCCCGATCGCTCAGGATTCCATACGGCGGGTCAGTGAACCAGATCGTGCCGTCGCTCTTGACCACGAGATCGTTGGGGGAGTTCAGTTTCTTCCCTTCGTAGTTGTCCACGAGATTCACGACCGTGCCGTCCTGCTCCGTCCGACTGACCCTACGTCCACCGTGTTCGCACGACACCAGTCGACCTTCGCGGTCCAGGGTGTGGCCGTTGGTGTAACCGCAGGGCTGTCGGAACGTTGTGGTGCCGTCCGACTCCGACCAGCGCAACATTCGATCGTTCGGGATGTCGCTCCAAACGAGATAACCCCCGCCTTCCTCTGCGGCATCCGGCACCCATGTCGTGCCCTCCGCCCACTCGTAACCGTCGCCCAGCTTGCGGAGCGACTCATCGGGGACGATGAGCCTGTTAAATGCGTCTGAAAGGATTTCGTATTGCGCTGCCAAATGCGTGTCTCCTGATCCCGGTATCGGTGTTAGTAGTTCCCAGAGCGTAGTTCGGGTGTCTAGTACAGGTACGCGCCCGTGGACTTGAGTCGAACCATCCAGACAGAGCTGGTGGCGCAGATGAAGAGGGTGTGACGATCTGCCATTCCGAAACAACAGTTGGCGGCGACCTCCGGGGTGACGAACTTGCCGAGCATTTCGCCGTTGGAGGTGAACACCTGCACACCTTCACCCGATGTGACATACAGATTGCCGTCGGTGTCCACCCGCAGCCCGTCCGGAACAGGCGGCGATACCTCGCAAACGACACGGCTGTTGGCCAGCGTCTTGCCGTCAACGACATCCAGCGCCCGTACGTGGTGAGGCCGGTCTGCGCCGTGGGTGGCACCGGAGTCCGAAACGTAGAGCACAGATTCGTCCGGCGAGAATGCCAGTCCATTCGGCTTATCGAAATCTTCTGCCACCGCCGTCAGCTCACCGGTGGTTCGATCCAGTCGGTACACCCTGTTGTGTTCCTGTACGGATGGCTGGCCGTGGCCCTGATCCTCCACTAGCGACCCGTAGTCGGGGTCCGAGAACCAGATGCTGCCATCGGACTTCACAACCACGTCGTTTGGTGAGGTCAGGGGCTTTCCGTCGTAACTATCGACCAAAGTCAAATCCGGCTCACCCGGTCGGGCAATCGAGACCCGGCGACCACTGGTTTCACATGTCAGGATGTTGCCGTCGGCGTCCACCGCATTGCCGTTGGCATTCTGGCTTGGCTCCCGGAGAACACCGATACCGCCCGATTCTGACCAGCGCATGATGCGGTTGTTCGGGATGTCGCTCCAGATCAGGTAGCCGCCGTCGTGAATCCATGCCGGGCCTTCCGTGAAGGCCATGCCGTCAGCGACAAGCTCGATAGAAGCGTCGACGTCCACAATCTGAGTGAAGCGCTCATCGATGATCTGGATCTCTGGTGGCATCTACCTGTCCTCTGTCAATTACCCACATTACTGAGGTCGGAAGGCTAACATCGCGTGTGCAGTCGGACTACCTTTGTTCGTGAACGGGCGAGAAGGGCATCAGTTGTCAGAACATAAAGCGTCACTGAGTTGGAACAGGGATACGGACGATTTCAAGTACCCGACCTACACCCGCGATCACACCTGGTCGTTTGAGGGTGGGCAAGTTGTGTCCGCTTCCGCTGCGCCTGAATTCCTTGGAAACGCCGATCGCGTGGATCCGGAAGAGTCTTTTGTGGCATCGATCTCTGCCTGCCACATGCTGACCTTCTTAACGGTCGCCGCCAAACGCCGATTTGTGGTGGACAGCTACTCGGACGAGGCTGTTGGTTATCTTGAGAAGAACGCTGCCGGAAAACTTGCGATCACCCGCGTAGAGTTGCGACCACGAATAGCGTTCTCAGGTGACCCAATCCCGACGCCCGAACAGATGGACTCGATGCACCATCTGTCGCACGAGCAGTGTTTCATAGCCAACTCTGTTAACACGGAGATCGTGGTGCTATCGCTGGAATAGGGGCTCGAAATACGCGCCTACAATCTCTTCTGCAGAAACTTCAATTCTTCTCGCCACCGGGACAGCCTTTTGACATCCGACTCGCAGCATGGCTCTCAACTTCGCTCTGAACTTCTCCGGGCTGGATACGCTGAGACCGTAATCACTCCGCCTGTGGGGTTCGAGATCGAAGGCCCGGAGCACGCTACCCGGCGGGCGACCGACGTAACCGATGATCTGCTGGGACGTGTCCTCGTACTTGAGGCCGGTGGTGATCGGGCGGCCATCGTGACCCTGGACGTCTGGGGCGTCAGCGAACGGTTCACGGCGCGCGTCGTCGAGAGCGTGTCCAGCGCTGCCGGTGTTGACGAGTCGCTTGTCTGGATAGGCGTTTCCGGCAATGCCACATCGCCTCCCCTGTGGGACGACGGCAACGCCGCGTATGTGCAGTACGCCGCTTACGTTCCTCAACAGATTGGCGGCATAGCCGCGCTGGCCGCTGGCCGGTTGCAGGACGCCGAACTGGGATTTGCTACGGCGTCGCTTCCGGACCTGGCGACTTCCGTGAACGGTCGCTATGAAGACCTCAACGAGATCGTACCGATGATGATCGTTGATGGCGTGTCCGGTCCGATTGCTCGCGTCTTCGGATTCTCATGCCCCGGGTCCGTGATTGGTGGGCACTCGACGGACTGGACGGCCGACTATCCCGGCTACGCATGTTGGGCCCTCTCAGAGGCGTCCGGGGCCGAGGGGTGCATGTTTATTCGGGGTCCTTCCAGCGATGTCCGACCGTTTGACTGGTCTTCGGACAATCCTGCACCCACGCACACCGACCGGGGAGCCGCCGACGTGCAAGCGCTCGGATGGCTACTGGCCACTCAGGCCGGAGTCGCAACACAGGGTGCGTTGCTCCGCAGGAACATCGATATCGCGGCCGTGGTTCGAGCCGAACCGGATTCGGGTCTTGGTATCGTAAAAGGGCTGAAAATCGGAGATGGCGTGTTCGAGTCATTCACCGCGTCGCTGACCTCTGAGTTCGGGACAACCCTGGCAGAGGCGTCGCCAGACCAGACCGTCTTTGTGTGCGCAAACCTCGGTGGAGCATCCTTCGGCGCAACATAGGGCGTGGTGCGGAAGTTACTACGTCAGCATTGAACTATTTTGCCCCTCCCCCTTGGCGAGAGAAGGCCGGGGTGAGGGTGATTCGCCGAGAGGCGATACGCGTCCTAACGGGCCTTTGGCCAGTTCACCAGCACCGCGCCTACGATCACCCCGGCGGCTCCCAGTGCGAATGTCCCGGTCAGCGTCTCCTCCAGCAGGGCAGCCCCGATCGCCGTTGCCACCAATGGATTGAAGTTGACATAGATCACGGCCTGCGTTGGCGACAGACGGCTCAGCGAAAACACGAACATAAGCTGCGCAATCCCAAGCGATCCCAGGTACACCATGAGCAACGAATTCTGGACGCTAAACCCACCGGTATTGCCGAGTGCTATTTCGATGATCGCCATCG
>JABIGL010000192.1 GCA_018650185.1 Chloroflexota bacterium | reverse complement strand
CTCGTAAACCTCCGCCAGCTCCGCGACCTTCTTGGCCTGCGAGAAGCCCTGCCACTGCACGTCCACCTTGACGGTGTCCATGGCGTGCTTGCGGAAGTAGGGCTGGTACTGGCGAAGACCGAGTAGCTGCTCGCCGGTGGTGATCGGCGTGCGCTGCTGCATCTTGAGCTGCAGCAAGGCGTCCGGATCCTGGTTGTCGATCTCCATCCAGTACAACTCGTACTCTTCAAGCGCCCGGCCGATAGCTATCGCGCCCTCGGTTTTGAAGTTGTAGTTGATGTCCAGGAGGATATCGATGTCCGGACCGACGGCCTCTCGCATGGCACCGATCTGGGTTTTGGTGTGCCGAACGAGGTCGGTCGGGGCGTTCTGGTCGTTCGAGCCGGAGAACATGTTGTTGATCATCGACGGGTTCTCGCCCGGGAAGATGATGTTTGTTTTGAAGGCCGTATAACCTGCGTCGACAGCTTCACGAGCGCAGTCAGCGAGGTCGTCCATGGTTCGGAGCGGCGGCACGCCGAGCTGTTCAGCTCCACGCGTTCGATACGTTGCGAGATGGGACCAGTAGACACGTTGCTTCTCACGGAAGGGTCCGCCGACAAGTCGGTAGACCGGTACGCCATGGAATTTGCCTTTGATGTCCCAGAGGGCGAGTTCAATTCCGGCCATCGCCATGGCGGTCGCGCCACCGGTTTCTGCGCGCCTGTGCCGGTACATGTCCATAAAGATCTTGTCGACCGGTAGAGGATCGGTCCCGATCAGGCTCCGGCCGAGGTCCTCGATGAGTGCAGGTAACCCCTTGTACAGGGCGCCCTGTCCGTACTCGCTGTAGCCGGTGATCCCGGCGTCGGTCCGGATGGCGCAAAACAACCACGGAGCCCGTCCGCCCTTGTCTACTACGAAGTTCTCAATTGCTGTGATTTTCATTTTGTTTCTTTCATTCCCCGAAGAGTGATTTTCGAAGTCGCTGGCTTACTTGTTCCAGGCGTACTTCTTCAGGGCGTCCTCGTTAAGGTCGCATCCCCAGCCCGGGGTGGTCGGCACGGTCATGTAGCTGTCGATAACTTCTGGTCGTTCCGTAAATAGCTCGAAGCGCCACGGCACGCCCTCAGGATCACTCTCCATGATCCGCACGTTTGAGACGGATGCGCACAGGTGGACCGACTGGAAGCTCGCAAGCTCAGAGGCCGGGTTGTGCGGAGCGATGTTCAACTCATAGGTCTCGGCGAGGTCAGCGACCTTCTTGGACACGCCGAAGCCCTGCCACTGGACGTCTACCTTGACGGTATCCATGGCGTGCTGCTCAAAGTACGGGAGGTATTCCCGCATGGTGAAGTGCTGCTCGCCGGAGCATAGAAGTGTGGAGGTGGAGGCCTTTAGCTGCGCCAGCGCCTCCGGGTCTTCGTTGTCGTGCTCGATCCAGAACAGGTTGTATGGTTCGAGAGCACGGGCGACACGGATCGCCCCCTCGGTTTTGAAGTTGTAGTTGATGTCCAGGAGGATATCGACGTCGTCGCCGACCGCCTCGCGCATCACCTCGATCTGCTTCGTGGTGTGTCGGACAAGATCGGTATCGGCCCGCTGGTCGTGATCCTTGCCATCACGGGATTGCGAGATCGACCTCGGATTTTCGCCGGGCCAGAGGATATTTGTCTTGAAGGCGTCGTAGCCTCGCTCCGGTGCTTCCTGCGCCGCTGCCGCAACAGCTCCCCAGTCCTTCAGGGGCTTATCCGGGGCCAGCGTCGGGTCGCCTGCCCGGGCACTTGCGAGGTGGCTCCAGTAGACGCGCTGCTTGTCCCTGTACGGCCCGCCAAGAAGGTTGTTTACGGGCACGCCCATCGCCTTGCCCTTGATGTCCCAGCATGCAAGCTCGATGGCTGCAATACCCATGTTCACGAGGCCGCCCGGAGCCTGTCGCATCAAGCGATACAGGTCGAAATAGATCTTCTCAATCGCTTCAGGGTCCTTGCCAATCACGTGCGGCTTGAAGTCCTCAATCAAGCCCACAAGCGCATGCGCCGCAACGCCCGATCCGAACTCGCCGTAGCCGGTAATCCCGGCATCGGTCCGAACGGCGGAGAAGAGCCAGGGTCGGCGTCCTCCATCGACTACAAATACTTCGACGTCAGTGATCTTCATTTGGAATTTCCATTCAGGTTATTTGGCGGTTGCGCCATACGGACGGCCCATCCGAACGTATGCGATGTCGATTCGTTTAGGCGTTCCAGGCGTGCTTCTTTGCTACTTCTTCGTTCAGGTTGGTGCCCCATCCAGGCCCCTGTGGGATGTCGATGTAGCTGTCGACGGGCGTCGGCACCACGGTCACAAGGTCGTCCTTCCACGGGATGGCGTCCGGGTCCGACTCCATGATCCGTACGTTGGAAACGGAGGCACAGAGGTTCAGACTCTGGAAGGTGGACAGGTGAGAGTTGTAGTTGTGTGGGGCGATGTTTAGCTCGTAGGTCTCTGCCAGATCTGCCACTTTCTTGGCGTTGCCGAAACCCTGCCACTGGACATCCACTTTGACGGTATCCATCGCCCGGAGGTCAAAGAACGGCTGGTACTGCCGCATCGTCACGAGCTGCTCGCCGGACGTGATCGATGTTCGGGTCGAGGTCTTCAGTTGGAGTAGTGCTTCCGGATCCTGGTTGTCGATCTCAAGCCAGAACAGCTTGTAAGGCTCAAGCGCTCGGGCCACCCGTATAGCGGCCTCCGTTTTGAAGTTGTAGTTAATGTCGAGGCAGATATCGATCTCTGGACCGACAGCTTCCCGCATCACGGATAACTGCTTCACCGCTTGATTGACGATGTCCGACTCGGCCAGTTGGTCGTGGGTCTTGCCGTCGCGGCCCTGTGTAATAGCCCATGAAGGGTCGCCCGGGAACAGGATGTTGGTCTTGAAGGCCGTGTAGCCCTTCTCAACCGCCTCGCTCGCGCAGTCGGCGACGTCGTCCCACGTGCGAAGTGGCTTTGCGCCCCAGAGTTCCGGGTTGCGCGCCCGGTAGGTTCCGAGGTGCGACCAGTAGACGCGCTGCTTCTCTCGGAACGGTCCGCCGACAACTCTGTGCACCGGCAGTCCAAGCGCCTTCCCTTTGAGATCCCAGAGCGCCAACTCGATTCCGGCAATTGCCCAGGCGGTAACTCCGTACGGCGTGCCGCGGTATGCACGGTATAAGTCAAAGTAGAGTCGCTCAACCGGCGTCGGGTCTTTGCCGATGAGCCAGGAACTCATATCGCGCACGAGTCCCTGTAGACCGTGCGTGACACCGCTCTCGCCAAACTCGCCGTAGCCGGTGAGCCCGGCATCGGTTCGTATGGCGACGAAGTGCCAGGGTCTCGCCCCACCATCTACCGCAAACGTGTCGATTCCGGTGATCTTCATTCGGCGAGCGCTCCCTTTTCGAGTGGGCTTGATCGGCTTGAGATACGACGAGCGGCGCTACTGTACACCTGCTGGCAAGGCCGGGCGACTTTCGTTTTGATCAGTCCGCAGATTTATCCCGTGAGGATTTGGTCATTTGAGTTTGGGCGGCGGCGAGTAGTCCAAGCGCCGGAAGTAGTACGACGGCTCCGACTCCAAGACCGAACCGGATCGACCTGATGGTGGCCAGCGCGCCGAAGCCGGGGCCGACGGTTACTTGCCCGAGAGCATCGGCCTGTGAGTGCATCGACAGGACGGTGGCACGTGTAGACGGATCGAGCCCCCGATTGATCCAGGCCAGGAATACAGGGTCGCTGGCTCTTCTCAGTGCCGTAATGACCCAGTAGGTGACCACCAGTCCTACCAGCGAAGAAGTAACCGCGAACACGATGAGGGCGGCGAACAATAGGAAGTTCAAGACGATAAGCGCTCGTGTTGGTCCAGACCTTGTCGTGACCGCTCCGGCACGCCCGGCAAGCTCGGTGACGCCGATACCCAGAAGCAGCCCGCCCGCAGCGATTACGGCGAACCACACAAGTGGGTCCAGCCCGGCAAGTTCCGGGAGTGTGACCTGTTCCAGCAGGTGAGCAGGCCAGAGCCGGTCGAACGCCTCCGACGATGCGCCAAAGATCGCGGCCACCGCCAGCGAGAACACGAGGACCGTGCGACCATGGATTGCTTGCAGTCCAGAACGGACTGTCCCCGCCAGACCGCCGAAAACACTGCCAGAACTCCCGGCCGGAGTGAAGTTGCGCTCTTCCATCGCCATGAGCAGATAACCGGCCAGGAACAGGAACAGCGCCCCGGATACCAGGAAGGGAAGGTGAAGGCTCACCATCCCGAGCGATACGCCGACAAAGATGCCGATGAATGCCGTTATCTGGCCGATCTGGGCGGCCCGGAGGAATATCGGCCCGGCGGCGTCATCTCCAACCTCGTCTGCGATCCACGCCTCCTGTGCGCCGCTCGTAAAAGCGAACCCGATCGCCCAGAAGACCTGTGCCAACAAGATCGTCTCCAGCCGTGCAAACAGTCCCCAGAGGACGAAGCCGACCGCAAGCACGAAGTAGCCGATGATCACGGAACGTCGCCGGGAATAGGCGTCGGCGACGATTCCAGTGGGCACTTCGGCGATCAACACGCTGCCTTCGAGCACCGCACCAATCAACAGCAACTGAAACGGGTTCAGACCGGCCTCCACGATGGCGTAGACGGCCGATGTGGTGAACGTCACGTGGAACGCAAACTGCGTCCACCCGTTCAGTAGTAGGAATGTCGTACGTGATTGCGGCCGGATGGGGTGATCTCCGTCGTCGGGGTCTTTCTTCAGGCCCACATACGACCTGTTAAGACGTCGGTCTGTCAACAGGTCGGCCCGCGCCCATACGCTCGGCGCGCCCCGGTCGTAGAATCCCGGTCACAGGGGAGTGTTAGCCCCGGGATACAGCCAACACAAACAAAACGGAGACGCCCATGTACACGACCAGACCCGTTCTCGCCTCGGAGGAGATCCGAACTCGCATGGGCATGGTCGTGGCGCAACATCCACTGGGCACAGAGATCGGGTTGGAGGTGCTGCAGAAGGGCGGGAACGCGGTCGACGCCGCGGTGACCACGGCCTTCGCGATGGGAGTGTTGCAGCCGCTGATGAACGGTATCGGCGGCGGCGGTCTGATCACGGTCCACATGGCTGCGGGCGGCGGTGGGGCGATCGATTACGGCATGCAGGCACCGGGCCGGGCGACAACCGACGAATTTCCACTCGAAGGCGGGATGGAGAGCATGGACGCCGGTTCGTCCCGCTACTCCCGCAACTACGCCTGGCCGAAGGTGAAAGACGACATGTTGTCGTCGGGTTACAAGTCGATCGCTATTCCCGGGACGGTCGCCGGTCTGAGTCGGGCGTTGGACGAGTGGGGCACGATTAGTCTTTCAGATGCGCTACAACCAGCGATCAAGCTTGCCGAAGACGGGTTCGCGGTGGGCGCTCAATTCACGCTCTCCACGGTAGCGCGGCGTGACCTGTTCCTCCGATTTCCAGCCACGACCGAGATTTACTACCCGGGCGGCTATCCGATCCCGGTCGGAGGAAAGCTGATTCAGAAGGAGCACGCCGAGTCGCTGCGAGTGCTGGCGGCGGGTGGTCCGGACGCGTTCTACAGGGGCGAGATCGCTCAGAAGATCAGTGCGGATGTGCAGGCGAACGGCGGACTTTTGGACGTGAATGACTTCGCCCAGTACACCCCGTTCCTACACCGGCACGGAAAGCTGGGCGAGTACCGCGGTTACGAAATCATGGGACTACCCGGACCGACTTCGGGTCCGACGGTAATGGAGATCTTGAACATCCTGTCCACGTTCGAGCTAACAGGTACGAACCACGGCGACCCGGCTACGCTCCACATAATCGCCGAGGCCATCAAGCTGGCGGCGTCCGACCGATTCACATGGATGGGCGACCCCGAAAAAACCGGTGCACCGATAGGAGCTTTGACGGTCCCGGAGTATGGAGCAGAACGGGCGAAATCGATCTCTCGGCAAGCCGCAGGTCCAGCGGAGGCCGGTAACCCCTGGCCGTTTGAAGGCCGTGAGAAACCGGCGGACTTCCCGGGACCTGCTGGAGCCGCCGCGGACGACGGCACGACCCACATCTCTGTCGTCGACAAGGATCGAAATGCGGTGGCGCTTACGCAAACGAATCTGGCCTATTCGGGCGTAGTGAATCCGGGCGTCGGCGTGATGATGAACAACGGCATCGGCTGGAGCTGCCCGCTCCCGGGTACGGTCAATACAATCGCCCCCCATGCACGAGCACTAAACAACATGACCCCGATCGTGCTGCTCAAAGACGGCGAGTTGGCCGGTGCACTTGGCGCTTCGGGCGGACGACGAATCTGGACGTCCGTGTTGCAGAGTCTTGTCCACTACATCGACCAGGGGATGTCGCTCCAGGAGGCTGTCCAGGCGCCGCGGATTCACGTGGAGGATGACGATGTCATGATCGACGGTCTGTTTGAGTACGACACCATCAACGGCCTGAAGTCCCGAGGCCACAAGGTCACGATCGTTAACCCGAGATACGACTACGCACCGTACGCAGAGCCGAATGGTATTGCCGTGGACGGGTCAGACTTGCGTAGCGCGGTGTATCCCGTGGCAAAGTTGACGATGGCGGCAGGGTACTGATGTGTCGTATTCGCGTGCATTAGAGTCATCCCGAGCGAAGCCGAGGGACCTTCACCAGCACACTGATCTGAATCTCGCAAGTGACCTTGAACCTCCCTGACCCTGGCCCTCTCCCACCGGGAGAGGGGACATCCACACCCAATCACACCAAAGAACCGAGGACGATATGGCAAACAGACGTGTACTAGTGACCGGCCTCAGCGGGGCTGTCGGATCGGCAATTCGTCCGGCTCTTGAGGAGCGATATGAGGTCGCCGCCCTATCACGTTCCGGCGTGGACGGTATTCCGAGTGCTCTCAACTTCAAAGGACCGGTACAGGATGCGGCTGCGATAGCTCCCGCGTTCGAGGGCGTGGACACGGTGATCCACCTGGCGGCGGACGGCGGGGCACATTCCAGCGAGGGCATGAACGCAGGTTGGGAGTCGATGCTCCAGAACAATGTGATCGGCGCTTACAACGTGTTCGAGGCGGCGCGAGCCGCAGGTGTGAAACGAGTGATCTTTGCCAGCACCGGGGCAACAGTGATCGGCTACGAGCAGGAGTCGCCGTGGAGTGAGCTGGTATCGGAAGACGACTCTGAAACACCGAATTCATGGCCAAACGTGACACGGGATTCGGAGCCGAAGCCACACAGCCTCTACGGGGCAAGCAAACTAATCGGCGAGGACCTGGCGCGTTACTTCGTGAACACAACCGATATGTCGATCATCTGCCTGCGTATCGGCGGTGTTGGCGCTCAGGACGTAGTGAACGGCGTCCGTGGACGGTCGATCTACTGCAGTCACGCCGACATGGCGCAGATGGCGGTGAAATGCGTGGAAGCGCCCGATACGGTGCGTTTCGACATCTTCTACGTGGTGTCAGACAACAAGTACGGGTACCGGGACATCTCGCACGCCCGGGACGTGGTCGGTTACGAGCCAACTGGCAGCGCGGAGCGCTCACCTATGGCTTAGAGGCAGGGCCCTGTGGACGATTAGCGTTCTCCCTCATCTTTACATCTTTCCGGTGAGCTCTAGGCTCTGGTCTGTTTCCACATCCGGTCACGCTCTTCGTCAGCCAGTTCACCCAACGAAACGCCGTCTCCCGCCAGTTCCTCCGTCCGTCTAATGCGGTCCCGATAGCGCAGCGTTTCAGCTCGCAGGGCTACTTCCGGGTCGATCCCTGCCGCCTGTATCCGAGCCACGGCCTCGAATAGATCATGGCCCGCGGCGGCCTCTTCCATCTCATCGACGCCAGCGTCCGGCACCGGCAGTCCGGCCCTTCCCGCGCGCCGTTGTAGTGCTGCCGCGTACGCAAGTGCCGGCATCCCGCTTGGAAGACCGTTCGTGATCGAATCTCGGCCCGGCTCTTTGCTCTTCAACGCGTCCCACTGCTGTGACACCTGTTCGGCGGTCTCAAGCTCGGGGCCGTTTTCGTCAAACACGTGTGGATGTCGTCGGACCAGCTTGTCGACCACTCCGGCTACCACGTCCTCCAGCGTCCACTCGCCTGATCGTCGGGCGATGTCTGCGTGGAACGTGACCTGTACCAGTAGATCGCCCAGTTCCTCAGCGAGGGCGTCCGGGTCGTCGAGGTCCAGCGCTTCTAACGCTTCGTAAGACTCTTCCAGTAAGTTGGGGCGTAACGAGGCGTGCGTCTGCTCCCGGTCCCACGGACAGCCGCCCGGGTCACGTAGTCGCTCCACCACGGCGAGCAGGTCTTCCACCGTGCGACGGGGCGTGTCGGGGCTCGTCATGATATGTCTCCGTTGCGGCTTGAATCAGGATCAAATCCGGCACGAATGCCGACGTTTGCAACGTACCATAGGCGTTGATGAACAATCTCCGACATAATCCCCGACTTGCCACATCTCCCCGCTTCCGATGGGCGGTAATCGTACTGGTGGCGGTCAGCCTTCCGCTGTTCTTTATCTCGTTAAACGTGCGCGTACTCACCAACTCGCAAACCTTCTACGAGTGGGGTTTCGACAGCAACAACGTTGAGCGAAGGACCGGGCTGGACGACGTGGCCCTGACGAGCGCAGCGAACCAGATCATCGACTACTTCAGCAACGACGAAGAGTTCCTGGATCTGCGGGTGGACTTTGAGGGCAACGAGATCGAGCTATTCAACGAGCGCGAGATCACACACATGGCCGACGTTAAGGACGTGATGCGGCTGATGTTCAACGTCGTCTGGGTCACGGGTGCAGTTCTGGTTGTGGTGGTTGCGGGCGGATTCTTCTTGCTTGGGCGCGGTTTCCTGCCGTTACTGCGCTCGGGAATCGTGTGGTCGACCATCGCCGGGCTGACGGTTGCGGCAATATTTGGGCTGGCGACGCTGATCGATTTCAACACGACGTTCCGGCTATTCCATGAGGTCACTTTCCGGAATGATTTCTGGAAGTTAAGCCCATCCCAGAGCCTGCTATTGAGGCTGTTCCCGCAGGGCTTCTGGTTTGCGGCCACGTTGATACTGGTAGTGGCGACGGCGGTCCAACTGGGCGTTGTTTACGGGGCTGCGTGGTGGGCGTCACGCCGGGCGCGGACCAAGGGTTAAGACCCTTCCAGCCAGCGGTCGACCACGTCGGGTAGTTCGCTCAGACCAGAGATCGTGTAGTCCGGTCGAACACGCGGCTCTCGTTGATCATGGCCCTTGATCCACACGGCAGACATGCCGACGTCTTTCGCTCCGCCGATGTCCGCATGCAGGTTATCGCCGACGTGCAGTGCGTTCTCTGGCGCTACGCCTAGCTGCTCGAGGGTATGGGTAAACATCTCGGCGGCAGGTTTTGCTGAAGCAATCTGATTCGAGAAGGTTAGGTATTCCAATTCCGAGCCAATTCCTTCGCGATCCAGGAAACGCCTGTACACGTCCGGCGAGGTCGAGCCGACGTTCGAGATCAGCGCCGTTCGGACGCCCTTGTCCCGAACGGCTCTCAGAACGCTCTGTGCTTCCGGGTAGATGGTCGGTGAGTGAACAAGAAACGGTTCATCTATGGCGCGGGAGAAGGCCTCGAACTGGGTGTCAGTGATGGCAGCGCGCGCTGTTGGGTGAGCGGCGTCTAGGATCTGAGCCATGCGCTCTTCGAAGGGACGGTCAAAACCGCGGTCATGTTCCGCGCTTGTGGTTCTGCCTACTGTTCGTATCGCGTCACCTAGGGCCTGCGGATCCACGGCAATTCCGGAGTCCGCAAGTGCGTTAACGCCATCGTTCACACGCAACTCGTGACGGCCTGTGCTCTCCTCAAACATGAGGGTGAGCCAGAGGTCGAACGTGACGGCGTGAGGTGCGGGGTTTGTGGTCATGTGGGATTTTATGTTGAGGGTCGTTTGGGTAGAGGGCGTTCTCCCTCACCCTAACCCTCTCCCGTTGGGAGGGGAGCCGCGTTGATGAGTTACGGACCCTTCGAGAGCCTCAGGGTGGGTTACTTCCTTACGTCACCCACATCGGCCATCGCCCACCGGGAGGTGGGAGCTACTTCGCACCCGCTTCCGGGCCTGCTACGCCTTCACTCTTGAGAGATTCAATCTCATCCGCTGAGTATCCGGCGAACTCCAGGATTTCATCGGTGTGCTGTCCCAGCGTTGGCGCTGCGGTTTCGATGCGGCCGGGTGTGCCGTGCATCTTCACTGCGATGCCAATGTTGTCGACATCTCCTGCAACCGGGTGTTCGGTCGTGACCCTCATGTCTCGGGCGAGTACCTGTTCGTTCGCCCACACCTCATCCATCTCAAATATCGGTCCCGCCGGAGTTCCCGCCTCGTCCAGGATCGGAAGCCACTCCCCGGTCGTCTTCGTCTGGAATGTGGCATCCAGTTGCTCTCGCAAGGCATTAACGTTTTCGAGTCGGGATGCGTTGCTGTCGAAGCGTGAGTCTTCCAGCAGGTCTTCTCGTCCGATGGCGTTCACGAGACGCACCCAGTTGTTCTGGTTCGCCGCTCCGACGTTCATGTGTCCGTCCTTGGTAGCGAAGGACTGGTAGGGGGCGATCAGTCGATGCGTGGAGCCGATGCGTGGAGGTACCACGCCGGTCGCGAAGTAAAAGGCAGATTCCCACACGGTGTAGGCCAGTCCGGCCTCAAGCAAAGACGTTTCCACGTGCTGACCTTCGCCCGTTCGGAGCCGCCGGATATAGGCCGCCTCGATGGCGTGCAGCGCAAACATTCCGGCGTTCAAGTCTGCTATCGGGACGCCCACCTTGAGCGGCGGACCACCGACATCACCGTTGATGGCCATCTGGCCGCTCATGCCCTGTGCGATCAGATCAAATCCCGGTCGTTTCGAATACGGCCCAGACAATCCAAATCCTGAGATGGAGCAGTACACGATCGCCGGGTTGATAGCCGAGATGTGTGAGTAGCCAAGTCCAAGCCGGTCCATGGCCCCCGGACGTCCGTTTTCGATCAGGATGTCGGACTTCTCGGCAAGACGTTTGAACGTTTCCTTGCCCTTGTCCGCCCGGAGATCCAGCACGATGCTCCGCTTGTTGCGGTTCAGCTGCAAAAAGGCTGCAGACTCGCCGTTGATGAAAGGCGGACCGATCCGGCGGGTGTCGTCCCCACCACCGGGTTTCTCGATCTTGATGACGTTGGCCCCCATGTCAGACATGTGCATGGTGGCGAACGGGCCTGCGAGGATCTGCGTCGCGTCGAGCACCGTGACCCCATCAAGGGCGCGTGAATTAGTCATCTGATCTCCTGAACTCGTCTTCTTATAACGGCGGGCCAATGGTAGCCGCTCCAGCCCGCTCACGGTGTGCCGCTCTACGGGGATTTGCTGCGGCATAATGCGGTACCCGAGTTGGCGAGTGACGCCAGCCACGACTCTTCGGAACCCATTCAATCAAGAAAGGCCCACTTCTGATGCCAGGCGGACCGTTCGATCTCACAGGAAAAGTAGCGCTCATCACGGGCGGAAACGGCGGAATCGGAAAAGGCATCG
>JABIGL010000189.1 GCA_018650185.1 Chloroflexota bacterium | reverse complement strand
CGCCGCTACTCAAGGCCGACAACCTCGGTCGTGAACTTGGCATCGACAACCTGTGGGTAAAGAACGACGCAGTCAATCCGACCTACTCGTTCAAGGACCGCGTGGTTTCCATAGCCGCGACAAAAGCCCTCGAGTTTGGCTTTGATACGTTGGCCTGCGCGTCCACCGGCAACCTGGCAGGGGCCGTTGCAGCGCACGGTGCGAAAGCCAACATGCGCACGCTGGTCTTCATACCAAGCGACCTCGAAAGAGGCAAAGTCATCGGTGCAGCAATCTACGGCCCAACCGTGGTCGCCGTTGACGGTAACTACGACGATGTAAACCGACTTTGCAGCGAGTTAGCTGATGCAAACGAGAGCTGGGCTTTCGTCAACATCAACATGCGTCCCTACTACTCGGAGGGATCAAAAACCCTCGGGTACGAGACGGTTGAGCAGCTCGGCTGGAAGGCTCCAGACCACGCGGTGGTTCCGATAGCTTCTGGTTCATTGTTCACAAAGATTTGGAAGGGCATGAACGAGTTCGCACAACTTGGCCTGATCGACGACGTGCGCACAAAGATGCACGGTGCACAGGCTGATGGCTGCTCACCGGTGGCCCAGGCATTTGCGGACGAGCAGATGCACGTGAAGCCGGTCGTCCCGGACACCATCGCTAAGTCGTTGGCGATCGGAAACCCGGCCGACGCCTACTACACGCTCAAGATTACGCAGGAAGCAGAGGGCTCGACCGTCGGTTCCACAGATGACCCGGCCATCATTGAGGGCATCAAGTTGCTTGCGCAGACCGAGGGGATCTTCACGGAGACCGCTGGTGGGGTCGTGATCTCGAATCTAAAAGCGCTGGCGGAAGCCGGGCGATTCCAAAAGGGCGAGTCGGTCGTGGCCTACATCACGGGCAACGGGCTAAAGACCATCGAAGCGGTCGAAAAGGAAGCGAACCCGATCAACATTAAAGCGACGATGTCGTCGTTTGAGGATCTGGTCCCTGTCCCATCGACGGTCGATTCCAAGGTTGGCAGCGAGACATCATCGTCATAGCATTCCTTACCGGCTTGATCTGGCGACGGTGTGTCGTCGGATCACTCAACAGGGGGTTGTAGGCACGTGGCAATCCGAAGAGTTCGACTAACTTTCGAAGGTGAGCAGATCACAGATCCGGTCATCTACCAGATCGGTAAAGACTTCGAGATCGTCACCAACATCCGGCGGGCAGAGGTCCACGCGGATGTTGGGTGGGTGATCCTGGAGCTTGATGGCGCGGAGGCGGAGATCGACATGGCGCTGGCCTGGGCGTCCGGAAAAGGGGTCCGGGTAGATCCGATAGCGGGCGACGTAATCGAGGGTTAAGCCCCCGAAACGTCTCGCAACGGTTACTATCTGTCTCCGGAAACAGGCATCAAAGAAAATATGTGTCTGGTGATCCAGGCTTCAAATTGAAAAAGAAAAGTACTCGGCGACCGGCCCTGATAAGGATCTTGGATAGAGATCTGGGACACGGAATCGATAGCAATAAGGGAATATTGATATGGCAGTAATGGTCCGAATTCCGACCCCGCTCCGACGGCTCACCGGCAATGCCGACAAGGTTGAGGTAGAAGCCGACAACCTTCAGGGCGTGGTGGACGCGCTCGACGACACGCACAGCGGCATCAAGGCTCGTATCTGCGGAGAGGACGGCGAGATCCGTCACTTCGTGAACGTCTACGTGAACGGTGAAGACGTCCGATACCTGGACGGCCTCAACACGCCAACCAAGAGCGGTGACGAGATCAGCATCGTTCCGGCGGTGGCCGGAGGCTGCTAGCCCTTCCAACGCACAGTACGATTAAACAGGGGGCGTCCTTCGGGGCGCCCCCTGTTTTCATTTGGGTTATCCAAGAAGGCGTACCATCGCCTAGGGATATGCGTCGAATCGCATCCCGGGAGGACGACATGACCCCGAGGGAACGACAGGAAAACGCCCAACGCTCGGCCCGACGAGGCCCCGTTTATGAAGCGATCGGCTTCGGGATCGTCGTACTGATAGCGACTCTGATAGCAGGACCGTTCGGGTTCTTATTCATGCTCGTCGTCGGCGCACTGCTTCTGGTGCTTGGCCTGTTGGTGGGAATAGTCCGCGGCCCGGCAAAGCGCCCAGGCGGTCCAGACGGCCTACCGCCCGCGTGAACACCGGTCGATTCACATCGACCGGAGGGCGGAGCAAGCCCCGCCCCTACGATGCTGACCCAACCAGGGCTAATTCGGGCAGCGACGCGCTATTGTCATTCCGAAGCCCGCACGCGAGGAATCTCTCGGCACATCACTCGTACACACCGGTCCTCAGCGATTACGACCGTGGCGAAACATAGACGGGAGATCCTTCGCCCCAACTCAGGATGACAATAATGGGAAACCGCGTATATCGAACACGGAGCGAAAAAACGTGCCCCCTCTCCCCGACGCGAGAGAGGGTTGGGGTGAGGGGGTGTCCAGGGCAACCGGACCAGAGCCTGTCGGCGATACCCGACCCACTTCGAGAGTCTCAGCGCGCTTTCACGCGCCCCACAAAAACCCTACCGAAGTCGCCCGCCGATCCAGCGTCCAATCTTGTACGGAAACGTAAAGAACCCGAAGAAACGTCGGATCAGGTATCCGAACACCTCGGTGAGCTCTCGGGACATCGTTCCGGCCGGAGGGAGCGCCCCTCCGTCGCCACCCGAAAACGCCACCGGCCTCGTGACGTCGGTGTTGGACTGGTTATTCCCGCCACCAGTTCGCCGTGACGTCTCACGGATGTACTCACGATCTTCCGTCGGTCGTAACGACATTACGGGCCTCCCTCAGACGGTCGGTGTTTGCGCTTACCCTACCAGCGATTCGATAGCTGAGCGAACCACATCATCCGGGACATCACGCCTCGTGGACGATTGCCCTGATCCCTCAAGCACCACCCAACGAATCGCGCCACCTGCAGACTTCTTGTCGGACTTGGTCGCCTCAAACACGGCGTCAACGTCCATGCCGGGGGCGGAGGTAGGCAGGTTGTAGCGTTCTAGCACCGCACGCTGGCGGTCGATCAGCTCGTCGGAGATCAGCCCGAGATCTCGGCATATTCGTGCAGCGCCCATCATGCCGATGCTGACCGCCTCGCCGTGTAGGAACTGGCCGTACTCACTAACAGCTTCCAAGGCGTGGCCGATTGTGTGGCCGTAGTTGAGCAAGACACGGGTATCACCGGTCTCGAACTCATCCGCCGACACCACCTCAGCCTTGATAGCGACGCTCTTCCGGATCACCTCGACCGCCAGATCATCCTGAAGGCCAAACAGCCGGTCGGCCTCGGTTTCGAAGGTATTTAGTAAGTCAGCGTCAAGAATAAGCCCATGTTTGATCGCCTCCGCCCAACCGGCCGCCATCTCACGGTCGGGAAGCGTCTTCAGCGTGTCTAAATCCGACAGCACCAGCTTCGGCTGATGGAACGCCCCAACCAGGTTCTTTCCCTCGGGAAGGTTCACCGCCACTTTGCCGCCCAGCGAGGCATCCACCATCGACGCCAGCGTGGTCGGCACCTGGATGAACGGCACACCGCGCCGATAAGTAGCGGCAGCGAACCCGGCGGCATCACCCATCACTCCACCGCCAAGTGCCAGCACAACGTCCTGTCGCTCCGCGCGCAGGCGGGCCAACCATGCGTAGATATCCTTAATCTTGTCCAGATTTTTAGTCGTCTCGCCGGACTGAAGAACCAGCACGTGCGTCTCGAATCCGGCGGCCTCCATGGACTCCTGGACCGGGCGGACACATGAACGGAAGACCGCCTCATCGGCAATCAGAAACGCTTTCCCCTTAAGACCGGCGTCACGGGCCTCGTCACCCAGGTGTGCGATTAACCCTCGACCGACCAGGGCGCGGTAGTCGCCCTGGGACGTTCTGACGACCGCTGCCAGGGAAGAATCCGGTGCACTGCTCACGCTTTCCCCTCCGGGTCGTCGGTGTTAGTACGAATAAGTGCCACGATCTCAGCGGCCACGTCGGGCGGCTCACGCCCCTCTGTATCTATCGCCACATCGGCGGCAGCGGCGTATGCGTCTTCACGCTCCACGAGTAACTCCTGAACACGCTCGACGCTTGCTTCATCGCTCTCAGAGCCTGCCAGCATTGGTCGAACTGCCGGTCCCCATCCGGAATATCGATTCTTTCGGGCCAGTGGCCGGTTGATCCGGGCGTGAATCGTTTCAGCCGATGCCATCAGTCGAATCGTTAAGCCGTGTGCGGCCATCATGTCTCGATTTCGATGATCCACGGGAACACCGCCACCGGTCGAGACAACCATACGTCCCCGTTCTTCCGACACCTCACGCAGGGTTTCGCGCTCAATGCGCCGGAACTCATCTTCGCCATCGTCCGCAAATATCTCAGATATCTGTTTGCCGGTGCGATCCACGATAAGCCGGTCCATATCCACGAAATCAGCGCCGAGTGACTGGGCTGCCAATCTCCCGCTGTGAGATTTTCCAGTAGCGGAAAAACCGATCAGGTAGATCTTGTCGCGCCGGCCGACGGGCACGTCAGGGTCTGTGGCGTCAGGGGCCGCCACCTCAACCGCCCTGCCCGGATGGCTGGCCGAACTCCTGGTGGCTGGCGACGTAAGTATCCAGGTTCCGGCGTGTCTCGCTAATGTGGTCTCCGCCAAATTTCTCCAGAGCGGCCAGCGCAAGGACCTGCGCCATCATCGCCTCGCCAATCACGCACGCCGGTGGCACCTGACAGATATCGCTCCGGTGGTACGGCGCTTCGATCACCTCGCCCGTGTTTATGTCCACCGACGGCAGTGGCTCGGTCATAGTGGCGATCGGTTTTATGGCAACGTGCATGACGATCGGGTTGCCGTTGGACATTCCGCCCTCGATACCGCCCGCCTCGTTGCTGGTCTGACGGAATCGCCGCGGGTCATCCGGTGCGGGTACAACCACGTCCTGCACTTCGCGCCCCGGTCGTTCCGTATTGGCAAAACCGTGACCGACCTCGACCCCTTTCACGGCGTTGATGCTCATCATCGCCTGCGCCAACATTCCGTCCAACTTTCGGTCCCACTGGATGTGGCTACCAAGCCCGACAGGAACGCCCTCAGCTACGACTTCAAATACGCCGCCGATAGTGGTGCGATCTGCCTTCGAGGCGTCGATGGCTTCACGAAACGCCTGTGCCGTCTCGGGGTCGTCCGTACGCACGTCGCATTCCTCAACCACGTCCCAGTCGATCTCAGACGGCGACATATCCGGTGCCGTGACCGATCCGACACTTACGACACGGCTGTGTATCTCAATGCCCAATTCCTCCAGGAAGGCGCGCGCTACCGCGCCGGCGGCCACACGCGCCGCTGTCTCACGCGCAGATGCCCGTTCAAGCACGTTACGCATGTCGTGTGCCATGTACTTGAGTGCCCCCGGGAAGTCTGCGTGCCCGGGAACGACCCGCGTGTTCTCTTTGTGATCGATGTCCGGCCCGACCGGCCCGACATCCATTGCACCCTGCCAGTTGGCAAAGTCCTTGTTCTCTATGGTCATACCAACCGGCGACCCAAGCGTCTCGCCGTGTCGCACGCCGCCGCGGATTGCAGCGAAGTCCGTCTCGATCTTCATACGACCGCCGCGACCGTAGCCTCGCTGCCTGCGAGCCAACTGCTCGGCGATGTACTCCTCGGTGAGTGAAACGCCCGCGGGAACACCTTCAACGATGATGGTCAATCCGGGGCCGTGCGACTCACCGGAGGTCAGGAATCGGAACATTTATCACCAGGGTTTGCCCGGATGTCCGGGATAGAGATCAGTTCCAGTCGCTAGGGAAGAGTGTCCATTCCACGCCGTCGACTGGAGACATATGGAAATTGCGATTAGCCGGTCCATTCTAGTGCAGCGCTGATTCAGCGACCTGCCGTTGAGTACCGGCCCCATCATCCGGTTATCATCTTTTGCTCTCAGACGATCTACAGAACGAATCTACAAGAAGGCTAATTTGCACGTCACAGCCGGTGAACTGACATACGAATGGCTCGAAGACTGGGCAGCTTTTCCTGATTCTCCGTCTGCGCGGGCGGGCTGGGCGCACCACGGTGTGATTGTCGCGGCCTCCGGAGACGTTATCGCCTGTCACCAGGGCGAGGCGACGATCCTTGTATTCAGCGCGGACGGCAGTCTGACGCGCTCCATCCCAACGGATCTACTCGAAGTTCACTCCATGACATTCGCCCGATTCGGCGATCAGATGAACCTGTGGGTGGCAGACCCCGGTGCCAAGCGTTCACCGGATATGAAATATGAGTACCCGCCTGGTGCGCGCAAGGGCCAGGCAGCAAAGTTGGACGACGACGGGAACATTGTTCAGTCGATCCTCGCTCCTGGCCTGCCCATTTACGACGGAGGCGTCTACTCCCCCACCGCGGTAGCCGTGTTCGACGACCCGCTTGGCGGTAACGGTGACGTGTGGGTGGCAGATGGTTACGGACAGAGTTACCTCCACCGGTACGACAAAGACAGCAACCTCATCGCCAGCTTCAACGGTGAAGAGTCGGACGCTGGGCGGTTTGACACACCCCACGGACTGATGATCGATACCCGTAAATCGGACCCGGAGCTTTACGTGGCGGACCGGGCGAACAACCGGATCGTGGTCCTCGACATGGAAGGCCAGTTCAAACGGGTCATCAACTCCGGTGTCCTCTCTACGCCCTGCGCCTTTGCCACGGACGGCGAGATTCTGGCTGTGGCCGAACTACGCGCACGAGTATCTTTACTGGATTCAGAGGATCGTTTGATTGGCTACATCGGTGCCAACGAAGTCGTATGCGACCGGCCCGGCTGGCCCAACGCATTTGATGAGGACGGAACTCCCGTGAGGCCCCCGGAAGAAGCTTTGCCACCGGGTAAGCTCAACAGCCCTCATGGGATCGCTATGGATGGCACCGGCAGCATCTACGTTCCGGAATGGCTCATCGGGGGTCGATTCATCAAATTGCAGAAGGGCTAATCAGCGATTCGTTCTGCATCGTGGCGTGAACGGGAATAACATGGCCCTCAGCTCCGATAAACGTGAAAACTCTCGCGCCCGCCCGTAAAAAGTCCAGATCTGAATGTAAGTGGAGGAATCGATGGCCCTGACCAAGCTGCTCGTTGCGAATCGCGGGGAAATAGCGATACGCATCATGCGGGCCGCAGCAGATCTAGGAATCACCACCGTTGCGATCTACCCGCAGGACGATTCCGAATCGCTGCACGCTTTCAAGGCCGACGAGACGGTCGTTCTGCCGGGCAGAGGTGCACGTGCCTACCTGGACATCGAACAGGTCGTTGCGGCGGCGAAACAAACGGGCTGTGACGCTGTTCACCCCGGCTACGGGTTCCTGGCGGAGAACGCTGCGTTCGCACGAACGCTTCAAGATGCGGAAATCACGTTCGTAGGCCCAACGGCCGACACGCTTGAGCTGTTCGGCGACAAGATCCGTGCGCGGGAACTTGCCGCAGAAAACGATGTCCCGGTACTGCCGGGGACAAAGCAAGCCGTGTCAGTCGATGACGCCCGGGGCTTCTTCGAGTCACTGGCACCCGGCGAGGCCATGATCCTCAAGGCCGTGGCCGGAGGAGGAGGCCGTGGGACACGTGCCATTACCTCCCTGGATAACCTTCGTGAGACCTTTGATCAGTGCTCGGGAGAAGCGCTGGTGTCGTTCGGCAACGGCGACCTGTACGCAGAGCAGTTCATCCCCCGTGCGAGGCACATCGAGGTGCAGGTGCTGGGGGATGGCAGCGGCGAAGTGGTCCACATGTGGGAGCGCGAGTGCAGCATCCAACGTCGGTTCCAAAAGGTCGTGGAGATCGCACCTGCCCCGGGACTTCCTGAAGGCCTTCGTGACCGAATCATAGAAGCCGCCACCCGCATGGCATCCGCGGTCGACTACCGAAGCCTGGGGACCTTTGAGTTCCTGGCCGACGCTGGCCAGTGGTCCGACGACGCGCCTTTCTACTTCATGGAAGCGAATGCCCGCCTACAGGTAGAACACACGGTCACTGAGGCGGTGACCGGCATCGACCTGGTCCAGTCCCAGCTAAAGATTGCTGATGGACGACGAATCGCCGATCTCGGTCTTGAACAGGAGTCGATCCCTGAACCCCGCGGATACGCCATCCAGACCCGCGTCAACATGGAGACAATCACCGCTGACGGGCAGACGCTTCCTTCCGGCGGAACTCTTACCGCCTTTGACCCGCCCTCTGGCCCCGGTATACGGACGGACACTTACGGCTACACCGGATACACCTCAAATCCTTCCTACGATTCATTAGTCGCCAAGCTGATCACCCACTCCCCTTCTCCCGACTTCGAGGATGCTGTCCGTCGAACTTATCGGGCGCTTTCCGAGTTTCGAATCGAGGGTGTGCCGACCAACCTTCAATTCCTACAAACCCTGTTACAGCATGAGGACTTCACAGGCCTCAACTTCCACACCCGATTCATCGAAGAGAAGGCCGCCGAGTTGGCCACGACCAACGGTACGGTCCACCCACGCCTGTACGCAGAAGCAACGGCCACCGTCGCGGTTGCCGCGGACCCCGGTGGCTATGCAGGTGCGCAGATCGACACCTCGGATCCTCTGGCCCTCTTCAACCACGACCGTGACGTTAAGGCAACACAAGCGCCCTCCGCGCCCGTAGATGACGCGCCGGACCTCACAGGCCCGGACGGATCGATCGGCTTCCCCGCGCCTATCCAGGGCACCATCGTCTCCGTCCATGTAACCGAAGGCGATACCGTGAGCCGAGGCCAACAGCTCGTGGTTATCGAGTCGATGAAGTTGTTCCACGAGATAAAGGCCGAACAGTCCGGCATCATCCGCAAGGTCACAATGTCCGAGGGCGACACGGTGCGGCAGGGTTATCCGCTGGTCTTCGTTGAACTATCCGGAGAAGTCGGTGATGAGGGCGATATTGCAGACGCCATTGACCCCGACTACATACGCCCTGACCTTGAGCTTCTCTACGAACGCCGTGCATTCACGCTGGACGAAAATCGACCGGATGCGGTCGAAAGACGCCGACGATTCGGTTACCGGACGGCGAGAGAGAATATCGACGACCTCGTGGACGAGGGAACCTTCGTCGAGTTCGGCCCGATCGTGGTCGCGGCTCAGAGGGCGCGTCGCACCGAAGAATGGCTCCGAGAGAAGACCCCAGCCGACGGTATGGTTCTGGGTCTTGCCCACGTAAACGGCGACCTGTTCCCGGAGACCCAATCCCGCGTCATCGCAATGTCTTACGACTACACCGTCTTCGCCGGGACACAGGGCACCCGCAATCACTACAAACAGGACCGAATGTTTGACCTGGCGCAACGCCACCAGATCCCGGTCATCGCATTCATGGAAGGCGGCGGCGGTCGGCCCGGCGACACGGATGGCAAGGGCGGTGTCGCCATGGACACGAAAACGTTCACAGACTGGGCCAAGCTCAGTGGTCTCGTTCCCCTCGTCGGCATCACCAACGGTCGGTGCTTCGCCGGGAACACGGTACTGCTCGCCTGTTGCGACGTGATCATCGCCACCGAGGGTTCGACCGTCGGGATGGGCGGTCCCGCCATGATCGAGGGCGGCGGCGTTGGCATCTACACGCCAGAAGAGGTCGGGCCTATGTCATTCCAGGTCCCGAACGGCGTGATCGATATCCTTGTAAAAGACGAAGCTGAGGCAGTGGCGACCGCCAAGAAATACGTCTCCTACTTCCAGGGACCCGTCGATGAGTGGGAGGAGAACGACCAGCGTCGCCTGCGTCATGTTGTCCCGGAAGACCGCGTGATCTCGTACGACATGCGAGAAGCCATTGAGATCATCGCCGACAAGGATTCCGTGTTGGAGATCCGCAAAGAGTTCGGCATCGGCATCATCACCGCTTTCATACGGGTCGAAGGCAAGCCGATGGGACTGATCGCCAATAACCCGCACCACCTGGGAGGTGCGGTCGACAGTGACGCCGCCGATAAAGGCGCTCGCTTCCTTCAGCTCTGCGATGCTTTTGACCTACCGGTCGTCAGCCTTATGGACTGTCCCGGAATCATGGTCGGACCAGAAGTTGAGCGCACGGCGCTGGTCCGGCACGCGGCACGCCTGTTCACGACGGGTGCCAACATGTCCGTACCGATGTTCGGCCTCATCCTTCGCAAGGCTTACGGGCTTGGCGTTCAGGCGATGTGTGGCGGTAGTTCAATGTTCCCGACCTTCATGGCGGCGTGGCCGACGGCCGAGTTTGCCGGGATGAACATCGAGGGCATGGTCAAGCTGGGTTACAGGCAAGAGCTGGCCGACATCGAGGACCCGGAAGAGCGGATCAAGTTCTATGACGAGATGGTCGCCGAGCGCTACGAGAAGGCCAAAGCGATCTACGCCGGGACCTTCTTCGGCATAGACGATGTAATTGATCCCGCGGAGTCCCGCAGGTGGATCGTGGCCGGTATGGCGGCGCAGCCCCCGAAGGAACCGCGCAAGGGCAAAAAGAAGGCCTACATAGACACCTGGTGACCGGCTGGGCGGCTATTTGGAGCGATGATTTATGCCGTCCCGAGCACTTGGGAACCGTACAAGGTCAACATCGTAGGGGCGAATGACTATCCGCCCAAGGGTCGATGATGATCGGCCCCGTAGACGCGCGTTCAGCTAGACACTCGCCCACTTCAAGAACCTCAGCACCCGCGCACCCCGTCATCCCAAGCGCAGCCGAGGGACCTTCACCAACACACCGTTCTGAATACGCATACCGAGCACCCTAAACCTTTGGCCTCCTCCTCCCCAGCCCTCTCCCGCAGGGAGACGGGGCACACCACCAACTACTTGAAGGTTCGATCCGGCTCTTCGCCAATTATGCGATCGACTTCAAGTTGATCTAGCTCGTCGTCACCCAGGTCCAGCAACCCGGCAAGTATCTCGCGAGAATGCTCTCCCAACAGCGGGGCCGGCGTGTCTATCTTGAACGGGCCTGGTCCGTTGCGGTACGGAGTTACCGGGTGCGGCACCAGTCCCGCGTACTCACGCTCGATCCACTGCCAGTAGTCACGCTTCTCAAACGCCGGGTGCGTCAAGAGATCAGGCGTCCCAAGCACAGGTGCGGCCGAAATTCCAGCTTCCTGTAGCTGATCAGCGAGTACGTCACGGTCACGAGTTCGCGTCCATGAAGCGATCTTCTCGTCGACAAGGTCGTGATCTGCCCATCGAGCTTCCAACGTGGCGAACCTTGCACCTTTCAAGTCTTCGTCGCCGGTCAATTCGGCAAAGCGTGACCACGTGTCATCGTTGTCGATAGTCAGGGTCAGCCACATTTCATCGCCAACGCATGGATATACGCCCCTGGGAGCGACTTGAGGATCCCGACTGCCATAACGGGCCGGGGGCTTATCCAGGAGCACCTGTGAAGCCACCCCGTGAAGCGCCAGAGACGTACTGGCCTCCACGTGAGATATGTCCAGGTGCTGTCCTTCTCCGGTTCGCTGAGCATGCAGGATGGCGATTAGAACTCCCGCTAGCCCGTGAAGGCCGGCCACAGGATCGCCAAACGCCACATGTGTCATCGAGGGGGGATCTTCTGGCCGACCCTGGAGATGCGGCAATCCGGACGCCTGTTCTACGGTCGATCCATACGCCCGGAAGAAATGCCACGGTCCACCTGCGCCAAATGGAGGCATGGATAGCATCACCAGTTGCGGGTTCGCCTCCCTCAGCACCGGCTCGTCCAAATCAAGCTTTGGGAGTACCCCGGCCGAGTAGTTCTGGATCACGACATCGGAAACGGAGACGAGTTCCTTCAACAGGTCTTTGCCACGAGGATCAACAAGGTTCAGCGTCACGCCTCGCTTGTTACGGTTCATGATGTTGAAGTTGGGCGCTTTTTCGTACAGACGTTGTGCCACGCGCTCAGGTGAAACGTCCCAGTCCCGCCACCAGTCGAAATACTGGCGTGACTCGACCTTAATCACCTCGGCTCCGGCGTCCGCCAGGTTTCGAGCGCATAACGGGCCCGCCCAGCCCATGGAGAGGTCAATCACCCTCAATCCGCGCAAGAGGTCAGGACGGAGTACTGGCTCACGAACCGGAGCAGGTTTGGCCGAACCTACCGAGACTCCCTTGCTTCTTGAGGGATGGGCCCTGGGTGTCCCAAGAGGTCCGTGCTCGCCTAACGACGCGACCTTCCCGTCTTTCAACGCCGGGGTGTTGTGCAACCTGAAGGGCTGACCGGGCACTTCAATATTTCGTCCCCCCGGTAGCGTGATCTCACGAAACGCATCGACAGCACGCAGCTGGGCGCTTTTGAACAGGTCCGACATTGTGGGAACGAGTGCCAGTGGGACGCGCAGTTTCTGCCCTTCAAGGAACCAGTATTCGGCAGTCTTCTTCTTCAGTGCCGGAATTAACGCATCGTCGATCTGCTGGGCGCCCATGATTCGGTTGGCTGCGACATCGAACTCAGGTATCGCCGAAAGTTCCTCGACACCAACCAGCGTGCAGAAGGTGTGCCACTGCGCCGGAGTGAGTGCGGTCACGCCGAGCCAGCCATCACTCGTCTCATATATGGATGCCGGGTAGGTCGGGTAGAAGCGGTTGATCCCGAGGCGATTGGCTCGTTCAGGAAGACCACCGGGCGGATTCGCCGCTATCGATGCGCCGTTGGACTCTTTGAGGGCCATCGCCGTTTCGAATAGCGAAAGATCGATATGGGCGGCTTCGGTTCGCTGTCCCAGAACGCTAGATATGAGATGAACCGCTGTGGCGGAGAAACCGTTCACGCCCCCGAGCAACTGGACCGGGTACCCGCTCATGAGTAGCGGCGGGCCTTCAGTGGGGCCAAAATTCATCACCTGCCCGATCATAGACAACACGCTCTGATCGTTGCCCGGTTTTCCGGCCATCGGACCGTTCTGCCCCCACCACGTAAGCGATGTCAGGACTACCTGTGGCGACACAGCTTTCAGTGTCTCGAAGCCTATTCCTAATTCGTCCAGCGTTCCGGGGTTCTCGGACTCCAGGACAACGTCAGCGCATTTGACCCACTCCAGCAGATCGTCCCGGCTGGCCCTGTCCGTTATGTCCAGCGCCAACGACTCTTTGTTGGGACTGAGCAGTGCATGTAAACCGCTGTTGTCGGGCGTTTCAAGTGACGGATCAAACGGGGCGAGTCGCCGGGTCGGGTGACCGGTTGACGGGTTTTCCACGTTGATAACGCGTGCGCCAAAGTCGGCGAATACCCGTGCGCAGGAAGCCGTCGCAATTGAGCCGGACAGGTCCAGGACGGTGTAGTCAGAAAGCGGAAGAGTCATGCGGTTGTCGATATATCGGTTTACACGTGATGTATAGAACGCTGTATCGAGCGCAGCCTATACGAAACGGAAGTGAATCCGACAACGATTTCCCGTTATCCGGACCGTAATTCCCGGACAGATATCAGGACTCCGAGGGCAATCGCCCTAAGCCATCCGCATCGTTGGCGGAATGGAGTCGAACATGACGTCCACGGGGGCGTCCTGTCCAGTCCAGAGCTTGAAACCCTCTGCGCCCTGGTAGATCAGCATCGACAGCCCACCGGCGATAGTCGCCCCGGCATCTTCCGCTGCCTCAAGGAACGGCGTCATCGGCGGAACGTACACAGCGTCGTAACAGACTGCGTTGCCTGAGATTAGTTCAGGCGGGATCGGCGACGCTTCGTCGGCTGAACCACCGCGCATGCCCATGGAGGTCGAGTTAACGATTAAGTCCGCGTATGGAGCGAAGTTGGCGAGTTGATCGACATCAAGCGACATCGTGTCCGGGCGAAAGCGTGGACGTGACATATCCCGCGCCAGGGATTCAGCCCGTTCCACGGTTCGATTGGCGATGGCCATTCGCGTGACACCGGCTTCCCTGAGTGCGTAAACGATTCCGCGCGCAGCGCCACCGGCACCGAGAATCAGCGCCGACTTCCCCTTCGGTTCGAACCCTGCCGACTCCCTCAGCCCCCTCAGGAACCCCGGTGCGTCCGTGTTGTAGCCCTTCAGATGACCGGCTGTGTTTACGATGGTGTTGATCGCACCTATCGCCTCCGCCGCCGGGTCGAGCTCATCGACCAATTCCATCGCAATTTCTTTATGCGGTTGTGTGATGCAGCAACCCAGGCAGTCGTCCGAACGAAGGCCTTCAACTGCCGCAGCGAACTCTTCCGGACGCGTAGGCCAGCCTTCGAATTTGGCGTCGATTCCCAATGCGTCAAGCGCCGCCTGTTGAAAGACGGGGGATAAGGAATGGTGCAGCGGGAAGCCAAAGATGCCGAGTCGTTTGGTCACTGATTTATCCGTCCCATTCGATTCGCCCGTGCGGCGAGAAAACTTTCCAGGATGATCACCGCCGCCATCGAGTCTAACTTTGCGCGGTCCCTGCTTGGCTCGAAGCCCGCAGCCCTCAGGCGTGCCTCGGCTTCGGTGGTCGTGAACCGTTCGTCGTAGCTCTCCACCGGTATTTCGGCGGATTTGCGAAGAGCAGATGTAAAGCGACGCATCTTGCGTGCAGCCGGGCCGTGGGAGCCGTCCAGTGAAAGCGGCAGCCCAACGACGATAGTCTCAGCACCCTCACGTTCAGCCATATTTATGACTGCCGCCAGATCGTCCGATTCTTCACACCGAACCAGCGCCTCAATTGGCAGGCATATGACGCCGTTCGGATCGGATATAGCGAGACCGATCCGGGCGTCTCCCACGTCAAGTGCCAGGGCACGCATCGTCGTTTTAGGCCTTGCTACTTGCGAAGGCGTCCCGAACGACGTTCGGCGCGGCTTCCAGTGCCTTGCCAAGCAATGACGCATCGTTCCCGCCCGCCTGCGCAACGTCAGCCCGTCCGCCCCCACGTCCACCCATGATCTCGGCGATGCCCTTCACAATTGCACCAGCGTTGTGCCCCTGCTCAACGAGATCTTTCGTCACCATCGTGATAATCGTCGGCTTGCCTTCAGAAGCGCCACCTACGACGACGATCCCGCTGCCAAGCTGGTCACGCAGGTGGTCACCCAACTCACGTAGCCCCTTGGCGTTTACGCCCGACTTCTCCATCACCACGACCTTGGCCCCGTCAACGTCCACGGCGGTCTCCGTGGCGCTGGGTCCAGAGCCGCCACCACCCAGAAGCGCCTCGCGTTCAAGACGGGAGACAGTACGTCGGGCTTCGTCCAGTTCGTCAAGCTGGGTTTCGATGCGGGAGGTGAGATCGAGGACTGGTGTGCGCAGCTTCTCAGAAATGTCAGCCAACAGTCCGAAACGATCCCACATGTGCTCCTCGGCACCCTTCCCGGTCAGCGCTTCCAGCCTGCGGGTTCCAGAGCCGATGCCGCTTTCGGTCGTGATGAAGAAAGCACCGATGCCGCCGGTGTGTGCCATGTGCGTCCCACCACAGAGCTCATAGCTCCAGGGGGCGTCGATCTGGATGGTCCGAACGTCGGCTTCGTACTTGTCACCGAAGAACGCTAGAGCGCCCCGGTCGATCGCCTCCCGGTAAGACGTGTACTCCACGTTAACGTCGTGGTTCTCTCGGATCTTGTCGTTGACAATGTCCTGGACCTGTCTGATCTCGTCTGAAGTCATTGGCGCAACGTGGGTGAAGTCAAAACGAAGGCGGTCCGGCGCTACCAGAGAACCGGTTTGCCGTACATGCGTGCCGAGCACCTGTCGCAGCGCGGAGTGGACGATATGTGTGGCGGTGTGATTGCGACGAATCCGCTCACGCCTCTCCTCATCGACCGTGGCGGTCACGGCGTCGCCGACGCGCAATGTTCCGCTCTTTACCGTGGCGGCGTGAACGTTCACATGGGAGTACGGATTCTGGGTGTCGGTGATCTCGACCTCGATACCGTCAGCCGTCGCAGTTCCGGCATCACCGATCTGCCCACCGCGCTCGGCATAGAAAGGCGTCTCGTGAAGGATGAGTTCTATCTCATCTCCCTCAACGGCTTCCGGGGTCGATTCGCCTTCTTTTATGATGCCAACCACCTGCGTATCGACCGTCAGAGTCTCGTAGCCCCTGAACGGCGTGTCATCCACGCCAAGTGATTCATATAGCCGTCGGCCCGCAGTGTCGCCAGCAAAGTTGGACCCGGAGGCACGTCCGCGCTCGCGCTGGGCTTCCATCTCCTCTTCGAAACCTTCACGATCAAGCAGTAGATCGACTTCGCCATCTCCGGCAATTCCGGGTGCGTTATCGCCCGTCGCCGCGGTGTAGCGGTCCAGTGCATCCTCCCTGACCAGTTCAGGAGGGAAGCCGTAGGTGTCGTACAGCAAGAAAGCCTCGGCGCCGGAGACCATCGTCGGCCAGTTCAGTACCCGTTGGGTCGCACCGTCACCGGCGTCTGGTGAGACAGCGCCAGTTATGGAAGCAACGATAGCCTCGTACGCAGTGCGTTCGCCAACAGCGGAAGAATCATCGCCTTCAGGTGTTGCGAATCCTTGATCCGCGAGGAACTCAGTGACACCTTCCGGTGTAACGCTTTTCGACATAGCCGCGTCCAATATTTCGGACACATTCGTATGCGCGTCCCGGTACGAAAACATCCCGTCAAGGACTCGACTGCCCTGCCTTATGGCCCGGGCGAAGCTCTCTTCTTCGATCTCCATTACTCGCAAGATGAACGGGCGGTTGTCCCTGAGCTCCGGGTACACGTCCATCATCTGGTCCATCGCCACTTCAGCGACCTGACCGATGAAAGGACTCTCAATCCCGAGCGCAAGCCCAAAGCGCATGGCGCGCCTGACAATGCGGCGGAGCACATAGCCACGTCCGGTGTTACCCGGTACCACGCCGTCGCCGATCAGAAATGAAGCTGACCTCGCATGTTCCGCTATAGCGCCGATAGCCCGGTCGATTCCCGGGTTGTCGCCCCATTCACGGCCTGCGAGTTCTTCAACCTTTGAGATGACCGGGACGAACACGTCCGTGTCGTAGAGCGTTGTGGCGTCCTGGAGGACCGCCGCTGCCCGTTCCAGCCCCATGCCGGTGTCGATGTTCTTGTTGGGAAGCGGGGTGTCGTTGCCCTCAAGGTCACGATAGAACTGGGTGAAGACGAGGTTGTACACCTCGAGAAAGTCGTCGTGATAGTTCGGTCCCCAGACCGTCTCCCGGATCGGGTCATCCAGCGCCGGGATGTCTTCCAGCGCCCCGCGGTAGTAATGCAGCTCGCTGCACGGCCCACATGGACCTTCAGCACCGGCCGGGCCCCACCAGTTGTCCTCGTCGCCGAAACGGTAGATCTTCTCCGGAGGTACGCCCAGATCAAGCCACACCTGTTCGGCCTCGTCATCATCCTGATAGATCGTGATGTAGATGCGGTTCAGGTCGAACCCGAGATGGTTGACCATCAGGTCCAGAGACCACTCACATGCCTCTTTTTTGAAGTAATCGCCGAAGCTGAAGTTGCCCAGCATTTCGAACAGCGTCAGGTGTGAAGCGTCGCCGACCTCGTCAATATCGGTCGTGCGGAAGCTCTTCTGGGAAGTCGTGAGCCTTGGATGCGGCGGGGTGGACTCACCAGCGAAGTAGGACTTGAACTGTGCCATTCCGGAGTTCGTCAGAAGCAGCGTGGGGTCGCCAGCAGGAATGAGCGATGCCGCAGGCATTCGCAGATGATCCTGACCCTCAAAGTACTTGAGGAAAACTTCGCGAATCTCGTCCGCTGAACGCGGCATTGAACGTGGGCTAGTCATGGATACGGGCTCGCGCTCGGCCTCCGGCTACATCGATCCTGGGATAGTTTTCGTCGAGATCACGGCCAGATTTACGGGACGGGTAAATACCGAACGCGCTTAGAAGGGCTACATTCTATCGGGAGTTAGACGTTCGTCGTCAGAGACTTCTTTCCGGCTGATCCGCTGCCCGTTACTATGCGCCCTCCAGGAATGATCCGGCGATGGTACTCAGTGCGACCATGAAGATAAGGACCGTCATTATCGTCAGGGCCACCCTTGGACCGACGGTAACGATTGATCTGAGGTCTACTCCCATCCCGATCGCGACCATCGCCATGACGAACAGCAGCTTGGAAACGTCCCGCACATCCGCCCCGAAACCTTCTCCGATTACGCCGACCGACCTGAAGGTGGAAAGGATGATGAATCCAAGCACGAACCATGGCACCCAGCGAGTGATGAGGAAGGCCGACATCGGTCCGCTCGGTGCAGCGACGGCGTCCTCTTCTTCGTCTCTACCCGAAGTATTTCGGCGATAGATTATCTGGGCGACGATGACCATGGGTGAGAGCATCAACACCCGGGTCAATTTGACGACCACCGCAACGGACGCAGACGTCTGACTGACCACAGCGGACGCGGAATACACCTGAGCCATCGCGTAGACGGCCATCCCGGCAACGATGCCGTAGTGATAGTCGCTCAAGCCAAATATTGGCGCCAGGAGTTGCAGCAACAATATCTGCGAAGCGCCCAGAACCGCCGATATCCCGATTGCCGCCCCCACATCAGACGGCTTCGCTTTGATCACGGGGGCCATCACCGCGATAGCGGAGTTGCCGCAGATCGAGTTACCGATTCCTACCAACGTTGCGAGTTTGCTATCGAGTCCGAGGATCACGTGGCCAACGAAATAGGCGAGCGCCATGCTCCCTATCACCCCGGTGACGATCAGTGCCAGCAGGCCGAACCCCGATTGGGTAATGTCCGGCATGAACACGCTGGCGCCGAGGATCATCACGGCAAACTCAAGGACGTTTCTGCCAGCGAATTTTGAACCCGCCGCGTGCCACTTGGCCGTCGGGAACAGGTTGTTTACGACCATCCCGAATACGAGAGCCACAAGTAGGCCGTCCAGATACGCGCTATCAACCGCCCGGTCTGCCAGATAAATAAAAACACCGGCCGTGGCGGAGAACGCCAGGCCGGGGATGAATGGACGCACTCTGATTAAAAATGGTGCGCCCGAGGTGGTGGTTAAGATCGACATCGAATATTTCGACATCGACACATACAAGTACAACAGCAGTTAATCGTAAGGACTCCTGAACAGCGCAAGCCCGGACCGGTTTCTAGTCAATCTTTACCGAATACAGATTCCACAGCAGTGTCCAAGACGGCACCAATTCTGTCCATCCGGTTTCCTGTTCCCGAATGGGTTGAAGACATTCAACACCCCAGGGCGGGGAAATCACCCCTCGCCGTCGTCCTTGTCGACTTCGTCCGGGTCGACCTTCCGGCGCCGGGACGACTGTTCACGCGCCAGTCGGTCAAGCTCCGCCATCCGCTCTGCCGAACGAGGGTTTGGACGGTGCTCATCGCCTTCTGAATCTACTTCGTCGTTCAAGAAAGCCGGGCGTGATCGCTGCCGAATCTGCCGCGAAATGTCGTCCAGTTCCGTCAATCGCTCAAGCGATCGCGGGTTCGGACGAGAACGCCGTTCAACTTCAGCCGTAAGTGCTGACTCTCGGAGTGCTTCACGACGCGCCTCTTCCGGCAGGTCCATATCCTGCAGGGTCTCGGCCTCAGCGAACGCGTCTTCCGAGCCCTGGTTGCCTTTTGAGGGATGCGCGCCGACGCCCCAGTAGATGGTCTGATGTGGGAACGGTATCTCGATGCCCTCGGCATCAAACCTGTCCTTGATCCGCTTGCGCAGTTCACCGGCGATCTCCCATTGCGTGAGCGGTCGGCAAACGCCAAGCATCTTGATGGTGATCTGGGAGTCGTCAAAAGAGTCAAGCCGAAGGACCTGTGGCGGGGCG
>JABIGL010000188.1 GCA_018650185.1 Chloroflexota bacterium | reverse complement strand
GGTGACGGTGGTTGAGGTGAACCCTGAAACCGGAGAGTTGGAGTTCGGGCACGTAAGTGAGTATCCGGGCGATGCGCCCAACCTCGATGTAAACCACAGACTGCGACCCAATGAGAAGATGAAGATGGTTGCAAGGACTGGTGAAAGCCTCTTCATTCCCGATGTGGCTGAACACATCGCTGACGATGAAGCTTTGTGCGTTGTTTACAACTACGGGGTTCGCTCTCTCATTTACGCGCCATTCCATGATCACAATCGCGTGATCGGATTGTTATGCATCGTATCAACGCAACCAGACGCCCATACTGAGGACCACCTAAGGCTCATTGAACGGATTTCCGCCCAGATTGCGGGCGCCCTGGCGAATGCAAAGCTGCAGATACGCTCGACCCAACAAGCGAAGGAGGAGGCCACTCTCGGAGAGATCGGCAGAATCATCAACTCTTCCCTTGATATTGAAGCCATCTATGACCAGTTTGCGGAACAGGTCCAGACGATACTTCCGCTCGACAGACTCGCTATCGCATTACGTGAGCCGAGCGCTAGTTCCTTCCGGGTTGAGCATCTCACCGGAACTCCAGTGCCGGGGCTGACCGTCGGAACGTCACGCGAGATTGCTGACACGAACCTGGGACCTGTGTTCGAAAACGGGGAGATTTTGGTTCTGCAGGGAGAATCTTCTTCCGAGAGTCGTGTCTACGTTCCGGGAGCGTCTGAAGGACTCTCGTCTTCACTTATCTTGCCGTTGATTTCGCGCGACCGTGTGATCGGATTTTTCGCTTTGCGGAGCCAGGTGGAGGTGGCGTACTCAGATCAGGAAATTACGCTGGCCCAACGGGTAGCCACACTTGTGTCTACGGCGATCTCGAACTCAGACCTGTATGAACGAGCGGAATCGCAGGCAACCGAACGCGCCGTACTTGCAGAGATTGGCCGCATCGTTGGTTCATCGCTTGACATAGACGCGGTCTATGGCCGGTTCGCTGAGCAGGTCGGGAAGTTAATCGAGTTCGACAGAATCTCTATCTCCTACGTTAACTGGTCGCTTCACGACGCAGGTTCCAAGAGAACGGAACGCGACACACAATCCGGATTTGGTCTGGGGAGAGTAATCCCGATCGGGGCGTTTGTCGGAACGCGTATTGGAAGGATGATGCGGAGACGTAGGGGCGTGGTACTTGATGAACCTGGGATCGATGAATTCTTTGACAAGTTGCCATGGACCAACGAATCCAATGCACGGTCGATGATCTGTGTGCCGCTTGTATCTGACGGGAAAGCGATCGCTGGATTGGCAGTGAGCTCTGCCAAACCGGATATGTACGGTGACGAGGATCTTGATTTGGTCACACGGGTCGGGGCGCAGGTAGCCGGGGCTGTCGAAAATGCACGACTGCACAGCGACCTTGAAGTGGCTAGTGCCGAGCTTGAGGACATCAACAAACAAAAAACGGAGTTGATGACCACCGTTGCTCACGAACTACGAAGCCCACTGACGGCCTTTAACGCGTTCATGGACCTTGTTCTTGATGGCACAGCGGGCGAGGTGCCTGAGAAACAATTCAAACTGCTGGTCAGCGCGTCCCGATCTTCTGTGCGGATGCAGAACATTCTTGATGTCTTCTCACATCTCGAAATGGCGGAGGACAAAAGTGTCCCGCTAATCGTCACGACGTTCGACATCGAAACCTTGATAGCAAACGCCCTGGATCTACTTCAACCGGCCGCACGGCATAGTCGAGTAGAAGTTCGGTTTGAGCCTTCAGGTTCCCTCCCTAGTATTGAGGGCGACCGCGAGGCGATAAACCAGGTGATCAGCAATCTGGTGTCGAACGCCATCAAGTACAGCCACGAATCTGATGTCGTTTCCATACGGTGTGAAGCCAACGGAAACGATGTGGTCATTTCCGTATCCGACACCGGGTTTGGAATCTCTGCCGGGGATCAAGAGCGACTGTTTGAACGGTTCTACAGAGGCACTGATCCGGCAAAGCTACGGATACGGGGAACTGGCCTTGGTCTGTACGTGTGTAAGGGGCTGGTTGAACGGCATGACGGCCGGTTGTGGTGCGAAAGCGAACTTGGACGCGGCTCCACTTTCTCGTTCGCACTTCCGATCGAACAAACGGAGGACGTTCCGGTTTTTACCGGAAGCATGCCTACAACCTAGTTGGCGCGTGTCCCGCAATCTAGCTTCTGGCAAGCGGGCGCTCACACGAACGAACTGCGCATTAAACCAGCGCTCGTCCGTCCCGTTTCACGAGCTTACCGGCCATCACGACATCTGTGCATTTGAACAGATCCTGGATATCGTTTGCGGGGTCTCCGGATACCGCCATAAGGTCAGCGCTGAGGCCACTCTTGATGGCCCCGGTCTCCGCACTCAGGCGAAGTGATTCAGCGGTATCAACGGTAGAGGCCGCCATCGCCTCCCAGTTAGTAAATCCGAGCAGGTCGACGAAAGACCACGCGTTTGCCGCTGACATATCAAATTCGCCGTGCGCCATACCCATGTCAAGGCCTGTCACAAACCGGACGCCTCGCTCCCGCATGTCACGGAGCACGGCGTCGTGTTCCTCTTCCGGGACCGTTGTTGCAGTTACCGCCCAGTGCGGGATTCGGGGCGGCACGTCGCCGGCGGCGATCCTGACATCACCAATCATGATGTGGCCCGTCGTCGGATCTGCCCAGATCCCCTTGTCCGCCGCCATCTGCGCCACATCGGGATCGTAATCAAGCTTCTTACTGAAATCTGAGTCATGCCATCTTGCGTGGATCAGGCAATGAATCCCCGCCTCGACACAGTTTCGAACACCCTCCGCAGCCAGGCAGTGCGAGACGATCTGGACGTTCAGCCTCTCAGCTTCCACAACTGCGGCCCGTAGCGTCTCCACCGGGTACTGGGCTGAACGTGGGTTTGCGGTCGGTGTGAACATACCGCCGGTTGACATGATCTTGATCACGTCAGCGCCCAATTTCACCTGTTCACGGACGGCGCGTACCACTTCATCTGCCGTATCAGCTTCACTTCCGAAGAACCAGCAGTGACCGGCGGTCGTCGTTATCGGCGCACCCGCAAGCTGCAAACGTGGTCCGGGAATCACTCCCGCCCGGACCGCGTCTCGGACCGGAAAAACCACATCAGTCGGTCCGCCCAGGTCTCGCACCGTGGTAACCCCGCTGAGCAGCGTGGTGCGTATGTGATCTACGGCGCGCGCAATGAAAAACTCTTTCGAGTCATTGAAAGCCGAGAACTGGGTGTAAAGAGGATCAGGCCCTGCCGCCGTGTGCATGTGAGCGTGGGCTTCGATAAGTCCGGGCAGGAGCGAGACATCGCCGAGATCATGGACCTCGTGCGTGTCTCCGATACCGCCGGGAAGTGCCGACTGCGGGAGAACGTCCGCTATCAAACCGTCCTCTACGATTACGGCGTGATCCGAAAGCCAGGCCGTAACCTGCTCGTTGGCCACACGTGATGCTTTGTAAACGGCGTTTTGTGTCACTTGTAGGAGTCCTGGCGTGAATTGCTGGTTTGCGTCTAATTCAGCTTAAGTTCGATTTTGGGATCTAGACCAGTGCCCGTCCTCCGAGCTTTACCGGAACGCCACCTTTAACCACGTCTGTAGACGTGGCAAGCGCCCGTATGTTTTGGGAAGGATCTCCCTCAACCGACATCATGTCCGCCAACTTGCCCGGCTGAAGTGAGCCGACCGTATCGTTGACGCGCAGGGCTTCCGCTGTGTCTGAGGTCGCCGCAGCTATCCCCTCCCACGGGGTGTAGCCGATCGACTCTACGAAGGCGATCGCGTTGTACGCGGACTTATCGTAATCGGCATAGGCCATGCCCATGTCCAGACCCGTCGTGTAACGAACGCCCTTGCTCCGCATGTCCTGGAACATCTCGATGATCTGTTCCGGCGCTGGACGGGCGGCGGTGACCGACCAGTGTGACCTTCTCACGGGTGCACCGGCGGCTCGTGCCTCATCACCGAGTATCGAAAGTGCGATGGTGGGATCTACCCAGCGGCCTTCAGCACCGAGGCGTGTCGCACCTTCTCGGTCGTAGTCCATGGGCACGGATGGATCTGACGAGATCCAGCGGCAATGGATTATCTGATGCACGCCGGAGTCGATGCACATTCTGATGCCGACTGTAGCGTGAGAGTGGGCGACGACGTAAACACCAAGCCGCTCCGCCTCGACGACAGCCGCTTTGAGGGTCTCTGTCGGGTACTGCGCTGTTCTTGGATTGGACGTAGGCGTGAAGTTCCCGCCGGTAGACATTATTTTGATGACGTTGGCGCCCAGTTTCACCTGACCCCGTACCGCTTTCACCACATCGTCAACGGTGTCGGCCTCGGTGCCGAACATCCAGCAGTGCCCCGCGGTCGTCGTGATCGGCGTACCCGCCAGCAGTAATCGCGGACCTGGGATCACCCCGGCTTCGATTGCGTCCCGGACCGGGAAGGCCACCTGGTTTCGTGAGCCCAGATCTCGCATCGTCGTGACCCCGGATAGAAGAGCCTTACGAGACGCGCCCACGGCCCTCATCACCATCCGATCGTCGGATTCAGTGGTGATATTCGCGTAGCCGTTCAAGTCAGGACTGACGTGCAGGTGGGAATGCGCCTCTATCAAACCCGGTAGAAGGGACACATCGCCCAGGTCGTAAACCTTCTTATCGGTTATGTCTCCAAGCGTTGCGGAGCTAACGACGGCCTCTATGCGTCCGCCGTCATCGGTGATGATCGCGTGATCATCCAGCCATCCGTCGTTTTGAGGGTTGGCGATTCGGCTGGCTTTGAAGACTGCTGCCTCGGGCAAAATTGTGTTCCTCTGCTTTGTCGTCTATGGCCGGAGTGTATGGCCGGAGTGGGCCGGATGGCCGCGGAAAAATTGGCCGACCGGGGCGGATTCTAACGGGGCGGAGCGAAGCGTGTTGCCGGGTCCCGGAGCGTGATTAAGCCGACTAGAGCCCCAATCAGGTTGATTCGATTGCATCCATGCCTCGCGGTTATCGCCTCACGGCTGTTGCGGAGGGTCTGGAGCGGGGGCATAATGCACGCTCCGGGGTCGCCGCTCCGCCGGGCGCGTTTGTGCGCGTCGCGAATGCATCCGGTGTAGCCCTAGATTTGTAAGCGGCAAGAGTCGTAAAGGAGCTCAGCTTTTGCACCCCTTTGAGTATGTCCGCGCCAAGAGCGTAGACGAAGCCGTAGCGGCCCTCGCCAAACATGGCGAACGCGCCAGGCCGTTTGCCGGTGGAACCGATGCCCTCGTAATGGCGCGAGCAGGCCGATGGGAACTTGATGCCCTTGTTGACATCAAGCACATCCCTGAAACCAACATCCTTGAACTCGGATCATCCGAGTTCCGTCACGGGGCAGCGGTCCCCTGTTACAAGGTCTACGAAAGCCCGGAAATATCCGCGGCATTCCCGGGACTGGTAGATAGCGCCAGCATCATTGGCGGCATCCAGATCCAGTCCCGCGCCGGCCTCGGAGGCAATCTTTGCAACGCCTCACCCAGTGGTGACGGCATTTGCGCCCTCATCGTGCACAACACTACGTGCGTAATTGCCGGACCAAATGGCAAACGTGAAGTCGCATCGGAAGACTTCTGCACCGGCCCAGGCCGCTCCGTTATTGGCAACGGCGAAATGCTGGTTGAGTTGAAGATTCCAACCCCCAAAAAGGGTTTTGGAGCGGCCTACCAGCGCTTCACACCACGTAACGAGATGGACATCGCCGTAGCCGGCGTTGCCAGTTCCGTACAGTTGGACGGCAACACAATCGTTTCCGCCCGGGTAGCTCTGGCCGCCGTTGGTCCGACGCCGATCCTCTCCACCGCCGGCGACTCGCTGGCCGGTAAAGAGGCCACCGCTGACAACATCTCGGCAGCAGCGCAGATTGCCAGCTCGGAAGCAACTCCGATCTCTGACATGCGTGGAACCGCTGAGCAGCGAACACATCTGGTCGGCGTTCTGGCCCGTCGCACACTTGAGAGGGCCGTGGAACGCGCCCGGGAGAACAACTAAGTTGGTCGAGAAAGTAAGAGTCAGGGCAACCCTGAACGGAGAACCGGTCGACTTTCTGGTCGCACCTTACGTAAGCCTGCTCGACACACTTCGTGACGAGCTTGGACTGACAGGCACCAAAGAAGGTTGCAACGACGGCAACTGTGGCGCCTGCACGGTCAACCTTGATGGTCGAATCGTCGACTCGTGCTGTGTACTCGGCGCGGAGATCGATGGATCAACCGTCGAGACTATCGAGGGCATGGCAGAGCCGGGTCAACTGCACCCGCTCCAGCAAGCCTTCCTTGAGGAAGCCGCCCTTCAGTGCGGAATTTGCACGCCGGGGTTCCTGATTTCCGCAAAAGCGCTTCTGGAGAAAGACCCTCACCCGAGCGAACACGACATCAGGTTCTGGCTTGCCGGAAACCTGTGTCGCTGCACGGGTTACGACAAAATCGTGAAGGCGGTCCAGAAGGTCGCCGATTCGGCCTAGGGAGGTCTCAATGACAACAGAAACCACCAAGGGCAAGTACAACGTAATTGGGACCCGTCCCATCCGTCATGACGGATATGACAAGGTCACCGGACGGGCCATTTACGGGGCGGACGTTAAGCTTCCTGGACTTCTCCAGGGTGCAGTACTGCGTAGCCCACATGCCCACGCCAACCTCAAGTCGATCGACACGTCGGCAGCTAAAGCCCTCCCGGGTGTACACGCCGTCGTGACGCACCACGACTTCCCGGCCGCAGAAGCGAACCTCGTCGACCTCGGCGAAGGTGCGGTCAACTTCAAGCACGCCTCCAACAACGTGATGGCTGAAGACAAGGTGCTCTACAAGGGGCACCCGGTCGCAGCCGTCGCAGCGGTGGACAAGAACACCGCGCTTGAGGCCGCAGCACTGATCAAAGTCGTCTACGAGGTACTGACCCCCGTAACCGACGTGATGGAAGCCCTGAAGCCGGGCGCACCGATCCTGCACGCTGACCTGGAAGGCCAGAACCTCGGCGAGAAGATCGATGGCCAGACAAACCAGGCCAACCACATCCGCCACGAGTTCGGCGACATTGACGCCGGATTTGCGGAGGCTGATCTCGTCGTTGAGCGAGAGTTCACGACATCCATGGTCCACCAGGGCTACATCGAGCCCCACAACGCAACTGCGACGTGGGACGAAGAAAACCGGGTCACGATCTGGACGAGCACACAGGGTTCATTCCCGACTCGCCGACAGGTTGCCGGTGTGCTTCGGATGCCTGACTCCCAGGTGAAGGTCATTCCTCTGGAGATCGGCGGTGGATTCGGCGGCAAGATTCCAAGTTATCTTGAACCTGTCGCTGCAATCCTTTCCCGCGAATCCGGACGACCGGTCAAGCTCCTTATGGAGCGCTCCTCGGTGTTCGAGGCTACCGGACCTACGCCAGGTTCCTGGATGACTGCCAAGGTCGGCGTGAAGAAGGATGGAACGATCACGGCGGCACACACGGACATTCGGTTCGAAGCTGGCGCGTACCCGGGTTCCCCGGTTGGCGCAGCGATGATGTGTGTCTTCTCCTGCTACGACATCCCGAATACACGGATCGACGGTTACGACGTTGTCGTCAATCGGCCGAAGACCGCTGCGTACAGGGCTCCCGGCACCACGCAGGCCGCGTTTGCCATGGAGACCGTGATCGACGAGATCATCGAAGAACTTGGTATGGACCCGATCGAGTTCCGGATCAAGAACGCGTCCAAAGAAGGCACGCGCAGGGCTGACGGCCCGATCCACCCGATCATCGGAAACATAGAAACCCTGGAAGCCGCAAAGGCTTCCGACCACTGGAACACACCGCTCGAGAAGAACGGCCCGGACGGGATTCTTCGAGGACGCGGCGTTGCTTCAGGTTACTGGTTCAACATCGGCCTGAAGTCGGCCGTGACGATCTCCGTCAACGAAGACGGAACCGTTGCGCTGACCGAAGGATCGACCGACATCGGCGGCTCCCGCGCTTCCATCTCCATGATGGCTGCGGAAGTCCTCGGCATCCCGGTCGAAGACGTGCGCCCGCACGTTGCTGACACGGAAGGTATTGGCTACACGGACGTCACCGGCGGAAGCCGCACTACGTACGCAACCGGCTATGCCTCCCACGACGCAGCGCAGGATGTCGTCTCACAGCTCCGTGAGCGTGCAGCAAAACTCTGGGACGTTGACACGGACGAGGTCGAGTTCTCTAACGGGAACTACCAGTCCAAGTCAGACCCGGAACTCAAGCTGTCGCACAAAGAACTTTCCAGCAAGCTTGGCTCGACCGGTGGTCCGGTCGTCGGTAGCGCTTCGGTAGACCCGGAGGGTGCCGGTGGTGCGTTCTCGACGCAGATTGCTGACGTCGAGATCGACCCGGAGACCGGCAAGACGGATGTGGTCCGATACACCATCGTCCAGGACGTTGGTACGGCGATCCACCCGGCTTACGTCGAAGGCCAGATGCAGGGCGCTGTTGTGCAGGGCATCGGCTGGGCGTTAAACGAAGAGTACTTCCTGAACGACGATGGCGCGATGGTCAACTCAAGCTTCCTGGACTACAGGATGCCGACCACGTACGACCTGCCGCCGATCGAGACGGTAATCGTCGAAGTTCCGAACCCAGGTCACCCGTTTGGTGTCCGTGGAGTCGGTGAAGTTCCGATCGTTCCTCCAGTAGCGACGATCGCAAACGCCATCCACGACGCTCTGGGAATTCGCCTCCGCGAGTCCCCGATGAACGCCGGACGAATCCGGAAAGCGCTGGAAGAAAAAGGCTAAAGTCATTGCGGCGGTCTTATGACCGGTAGCAAAGACGCAAGAGGCGCTCCCGTAATAGGGAGCGCCTCTTTTTATTCATTCACGGTATACCTGAGCTAAGATCAAATGAGGCCCGAAACCCTGAAAAACCAAAACTAGGATGGGTGGAACAGATACCGCCGGACCGGTTTCACAAGCCACCCTGTGCCACAGCCATAAGGACGATCCCAGATGGCCCGCGTTTTTATACCTCAACCGATGCGCAAACTGACAAACGGTCAGCTCGAGGCGCAGATCCCTGGCAAGAACCTCAGAGAGGTGGTCGAAAACCTGGAGAAAGAATTCCCGGGCGCAACCGAATACATCCTCAAAGATGGCGCCCTGAAGCCTGGGATCGCCGCAATAGTCGGGGAGCAAGCGACCAGGCAGGGACTACTTCACAAGATCGATGACCCGGAGACTGAGGTCCACTTCCTACCTGCGATCGCAGGCGGGTAACTCTCTGAGGGTCTGACGTGGTCACCTCGACTGCAGTGAGCCACTTGGTAGACTGCGCACTCCCACTCAAGGGATGCCCGTCGCAAACGGAATTTATTGCGGCAGGAAGGCTTAACTCATGATCGACGAAAAACCGGCCAAGTCACGAGACGGACTCGAGACAAAGCCGGAGAAGCTCCAGTTCGAGGACGGACCTGTCCTGAGCGCGGAGTGCAAAGGGGTGGTGGCCGGGGCTATCAGCACCATCCTCGATGCCGTAGGCGAGGACCCGTCACGAGATGGGATCGCCAGCACCCCGTCACGGGTGGCACGTATGTATGACGAGCTGCTGTCCGGGTACACCACAGACCCGGTGGAGCTACTGAACAACGCCCTGTTCGAAGTCGAGTACGACGAGATGGTCGTCGTTAAAGACATCGATTTCTACAGCATGTGCGAGCACCACATGCTCCCGTTCTACGGACGCGCCTCGGTTGGCTACCTGCCGGAAGACAAGGTCATCGGTTTATCCAAGATCCCGCGCCTCGTGGACATGTTCGCAAGACGATTGCAGGTCCAGGAGCGCATGACACAGCAGATCGCCAGTTTCTTAGAAGAGCTCATCGCACCGCGGGGGGTTGCCGTCGTCGTAGAGGCCACACACCTGTGTGCGGCCATGCGTGGCGTCAAGAAGCACCACACGCGCATGGTGACGAGTGCCATGCTCGGGGCGTTCCGTGAGAATCCGTCGACCCGCAGCGAGTTCATGATGCACATCGGCACCGGCGCCGACCCCCTGATGTAGTCGGATGAACGTGACTGGATGAACACTCAGAACAAGGTCGCCCTCGTTACCGGTGCCGGCGTTCGCGTCGGAAACGTCATAGCGCGCCAGTTGGCGAAATCTGGAGCGCGCATCGCCGTCCACCATCGCAATTCCGTAGCAGAAGCGCGTGAGTTCGTGGCAGAAATCAAAGATGGGGGTGGTGACGCAGACCTGTTTCAGGCCGAACTCGCCGACCGGGTGCAGGTCGAAGCACTTGTCCCGGCCATCGTTGAACGCTTCGGTTCGCTCGATATCCTGGTTAACAGCGCCTCTGTGTTCAGAGATCGCTGGTTAAACGAGACCGATGATGCCGACTGGGACGAGAACCTCGCGGTGAATGTCACCGCTCCGTTCGTGCTGTCACGGGCGATGGCGAAACATCTCGACGGTAAGCCCGGGAAGATCATCAGCCTGACCGACTGGAAGACGACCCGTCCTAAACGCTTCGCCTATGGCGTTAGCAAGGCGGCGCTTGGTGGCTTGACGAAGTCGTTAGCGGCAGCGCTGGCACCGTCTATCCAGGTCAACGAGGTCGCACTCGGGGCCATCCTGCTACCGGTGACGGCCGCACCAGACGAGGACGCTGAACTGGCGCAGAAGCTTTCGTCACGAACGCCGCTTGGCCGGTTGGGCACGCCGGAGGAGGTTGCGCAGGTCGTGATGACGCTAATTGAGAACGACTACATAACCGGCGAGACCATCTATGTGGATGGCGGACAGAGGCTATCCCGTACATGAGCACGGATCAGATCCACATCACAGGATTGCGAGTTGAGTGCATCATCGGCATCAACGACTGGGAGCGCGTCACGAAGCAGGAAGTGGTGATAGACATCACGCTGTATGCCGATCTTACGAAGCCGGGCGAATCTGACGATATTGAAGACACCGTCAACTACCGTGACATCAGCAAATCGATTCAGGCCCATGTAGAAGCGTCTTCTTACGGCCTGATCGAGGCGATGGCTCGGAATATCGCAACTATCTGCCTGGAGCCAGAAGCTGTCATTCGAGCGGATGTCAGCGTTCAGAAGCCGGGCGCACTACGCGGAGCCGACTCGGTGGGCGTGGAGATCAGCCGTAGTCACTAGTCTGTTAGGGATCCCAAACCACCAATGGACATCCGGCATGAGGCCGCTAGCTTAGAAGCGGCCTTACCCGCTTTGAGCGCCCGGTCCCGGTGGGTCGATCTCTTGCGGTCCACGTAATCCTGGTGCTGCCCATGCTGCGTCCGGGTCCGTGACCTGTACCTGTGAGACCAGTTTGATGAATCCCTGCAATCGGTTGTACTCGTCGCGAACGTCTTCGCGGGGATGTACCCAGTCGTACATGTATCGCACGGAATTCACCCTGGCCTGCACAAGTTCTTTTGTGCAGTTGAAGCAAGGCCGTATGGTCGTATAAACATCGGTGGCTTCGATCGGCGTGCCAAATCGTGCTGCAGACAGGATGGCGTTCTGCTCAGCGTGCACACAGATGCACAGGTCGTAACCCTCGCCCGACGAGTACTTCTTACCCCGATTTTCGCACCGCTGACACCCGCCGTCTTCGCAATTCGGGAGCCCTTGTGCCGTTCCGTTGTAACCGGTGGAAACGATGCGGTCATCGCGCACGATTAGCGCACCGACTTTGCTACCGCGGCAGTTGGCGCGCGCTCTCACCGCCATTGCGATACCCATGTAGTACTGGTCACGATCAGGCCGGATATGAGGGGTTTCGGAAGCGATAATGGGCCGTCCCGATTGAAGCTGGAGTAGTTTGCCGTCCTCGCCCACCGCATAGAAACGCCAGGGAACCGCTGGACTGCTATTCTAGCTTCAATACTACGATCATCAGCTCTCACGTCACCCCGTGCGCAACTTAATAGCGGACGAAGGCCAGGAAAACGCATTGACCGGTACAACATCCCGCCCCACGCTTCCCGATGCAAATGGCCGTTTTGGCGAGTACGGCGGGCGCTTCGTACCGGAGACGCTGATGGCCGCCCTTGAGGAACTGGGACGCGAGTACGAGGCTGCCCGAGTCGATCCGCAGTTCATCGCAGAACTGGATGACCTGCTTAATAACTACGTCGGCCGACCGTCGCCCCTCTACTTCGCTTCCAACCTGACGCGGGAACTGGGTGGCGCTCAGATATACATCAAGCGTGAAGACCTGATCCACACTGGCGCCCACAAGATCAACAACGCCGTCGGGCAGGCGCTCCTTGCACGTCGCCTCGGTAAAAAACGGATAATCGCCGAGACCGGAGCCGGTCAGCACGGAGTCGCTACCGCCACCGTTTGTGCCATGTTCGGGATGGAGTGCGTCGTCTACATGGGCGAAGAGGACATCCGTCGCCAGGCGCCTAATGTCCGACGCATGGAGCTTCTGGGGGCCACGGTAGAGACCGTTACTTCAGGTAGCCGGACGCTCAAAGATGCCATCAACGAGACCATCCGTGACTGGGTAACGAACATCGAGACCAGCCACTACATCATCGGCAGCGTCGTTGGGCCTCACCCGTATCCGATGATCGTGCGCGATTTCCAGTCGGTCATAGGCCGAGAGTCACGTGAGCAGGTGCTTGAGGCCGCAGGGCGACTTCCTGACTATGCAATTGCTTGCGTTGGCGGTGGAAGCAACGCAATTGGGCTGTTCAGCGGCTTCGTGGACGACGACTCGGTGCGTTTGATCGGTGTTGAGGCGGCAGGGGCCGGTGTGGATACGGACGAACACGCCGCTACGATGACCAAAGGGCGTCCCGGCGTGCTGCACGGCGCAATGTCATACCTCCTCCAGGATGAAAACGGCCAGGTGCAGGAGGCGCACAGCATCTCCGCCGGGCTGGATTATCCGGGAGTGGGTCCGGAGCACAGCTATCTTCGTGACACTGAAAGAGCCCAGTACGTCGCAATCACGGACGCGCAGGCACTCGAAGGGTTCCAGCTGCTCAGTCGGAGCGAGGGGATCATCCCCGCTTTGGAGCCATCTCACGCACTCGCGTACCTGTCGGATTTCGCCCCTACGCTTGACCCTGACACGATTGTTTTGCTTCTACTTTCGGGACGAGGCGACAAGGACATGGACACCGTCATCGCGGCCTTAGACGACGCCTGAGGGTTCGCATTTGAGACGAATTAGGTGCTAACCCCGATCCAACTACCCCCGTGGCTTCCCAACTAATCGTTGTTTGGGATGCGGACCGGTGCTAGTCTCATTTCGTGAAGCGCGTCGAAATTCGTCGCGCTGCCGCGCAGGGCTGCCAGACCACCTGAGCACTGTCAGAAAATCCGGATACAAAGGTCCACTCTTTGCCTGAAGGGTTCGCCGACAACTGGACGATTATCGCCATCGCAGGCGGCGTGGGTTTGTTGGCAATTGGAATCTTGTTCCTTGCCTCGTACCTGCTTGCCCCAAAAAGGCAGAGCGAACGTGGCCGAATTCCGTATGAATGCGGGATCGAGGCATCGCCCTTTTCCTGGTCTCGCACCAACATCCGTTACTACGTATTTGGGCTCGCCTTCCTCATTTTTGATGTCGAAGCGGTGTTCCTGTTCCCGTGGGCGGTCATTTTCCTCGAGGCCGCGGCCGCCGTTTTCTACGAAATGATCGTATTCCTCGGCATCCTGATGTTCGGGCTGACCTACGCCTGGCGTAAGGGGGCCCTCAATTGGAGATGACCGACGATCCGCAAAACGCTGGCCCGGGAAGCGCAGGACCGATAAAGGAAGGTCAGGGCAACACTCCTGCGCTCAGCCCTTTCCAACGATCGGCTGTTCCGGGAGTTATCACCGCCAGCTCCGACCAACTTGTGGCGATGGCCCGCAAATCATCCCTGTGGCCGCTGACCTTCGGATTGGCGTGCTGCGCAATCGAGATGATCTCCACATATATGCCTCACCACGATGTTGACCGATTCGGCATCGTGACCTGGCCTTCGCCCAGACAGTCTGACGTGATGATCGTCGCCGGAACAGTCGTGAAGAAGATGGCAGAGCCGATCAAACTTCTTTACGAACAGATGCCTGATCCGAAATGGGTCATCGCAATGGGCAGTTGCGCCACGAACGGCGGCCCCTACTACCGGTCCTACTCGGTCGTAATGGGCGTGGATCACCTGATCCCGGTCGACATTTATGTTCCCGGTTGTCCACCACGTCCCGAGGCATTGATGGATGCGTTTTTGAAGTTACAGGACAAGATCCAGGCCGATGCACGTGCCGATGAAAGAAAACGCGGATGACCACTGAGGGATCATCCAACCCGCCCGCAAAAAGGCGTGAACCGGAAGTGCCGCAGGCCGCGGTTGCTCTTCCGCCGGAAGGTATTGCGCTGGCCGCGCTACTCCCGGAAGCCCTGGCAGACCACGGTGTTGAAGTGGGAGCCGCTATCGACGAGGTCGTTTGTACGGTGCCGGCCGATCGGTTGATCGATGTGTGCCGGCTGTTGAAAGACGAACCCTCACTCAAGTTCGAATATCTGCGACTTCTCACCGTGGTCGATTATGTCGAGCAAGTCGGCGAGTTCGAGGTCGTCTATCACCTGTTCTCGCTCGCAAACCATCACAAGATGGTGGTCAAAACGCGAACAGCGGAACGTCGACCATCTGTGCCATCTGTGACCTCTGTCTGGCGCGGTGCTGACTGGTATGAGCGCGAGATGCACGACCTGTTCGGGGTCACGTTTGAGGGTCATCACAACCTGTCTCCGCTGGTCCTGCCTGACGATTTTGACGGCTTCCCGGGCCGCAAGAGCTACCCGCTGAACGATTATGAAGAGTGGTAAGCCTTGACTGATCCGGTAGCCACACAGATAGAAGACAAGTTCACCTACCAGGCCAGTTCGGAGCCCGGGACCGTCGACATGATGGTCAATATGGGCCCACAGCATCCAGCAACGCACGGCGTGTTCCGCATGGAACTGCGGGTGGACGGCGAGCAGATTCAGGATGTCGTCCCGCACATCGGGTATCTTCACCGTGGCTCCGAGAAGCTGTGTGAACACGAGCTTTATAGCCAGATCATCACGCTGTTCGACCGATTCGACTACGTATCGAATTTCAACAATGAACTGGTGATCGTGTCCGCCGTCGAGAAGCTGATGGGGGTCGAGCCTCCTCCTCGTGCCGAGCTGATTCGCATCATCATGTGCGAATTCAACCGTATCGCCAGCCACCTGCTGTTCTACGGCACTTTCGCTATCGACATGGGTGCCATCACACCGGTCCTCTACAACTTCCGTGACCGGGAGAAGATTCAGTCGTTGTTCGAGTCCGTCAGTGGCGCACGGATGATGCACAACTACTTCCGTGTGGGCGGGGTGAAAGAAGACGTCAAAGATGACTTCACGTCGAGAGCGCTGGCGCTGTGTGATGAGTTAGAGCGCGGAGTGGATGAAACAGACAAACTCCTGACCGAAAACGAGATATTTGTCGAACGCACCACCGGTATCGGAGTTATCTCCGGTGAAGACGCCCTTGACTGGGGTCTTTCCGGGCCGGTCTTACGAGCATCGGGAGTCCCGTATGACGTTCGTGTAGACGAACCGTACTCCCGGTATAGCGAACTGGACTTTGGCATCCCCGTAGGAAGCGCCGGTGACTGCTGGGATCGGTTCTACCTGCGCATCCTGGAAGCTCGGGAGTCGCTAAGCATCATCCGGCAGGCGATGGCGCTCCTGGAGCCGGGAGACACGATGGCCCAGATACGGCGTATCGCACGTCCTCCGGCCGGCGAGGTGTACGCCCATTGCGAGAATCCTCGTGGCGACCTCGGCGTTTACATCGTTAGCGATGGCGGCGAACGACCGTACAGACTCAAAGTGAGGCCGCCGTCTTTCTGCAACCTGCAGGCCCTTAAAGACCTCACCGTCGGTCATTACATCGCTGACGCCGTTGTGATCCTCGGAACGCTGGACATCGTTCTTGGCGAGGTGGACCGGTGAGCTTCATTGAGGTCGTCTTCGCCATAGCCGGCCTGTTCGGCCTGTTCACCGGCCTTGCGGTTGCCGTTCTTTCACTCACATGGATGGAACGCAAGACGTTGGCCCGTATCCAGCAACGGGCCGGTCCGTCCGTGGTCGGGCCGCACGGCTTGTTGCAGCCAGTTGCGGACGCAATGAAGTTGGCGACCAAAGAAGACATGATCCCGAATTACGCCGACAAGCTCCTCTTCTGGATGGCGCCGATTTTCGTGGCCGTTCCCGCCTTCATGATCTGGATCGCCATACCGTTTGGCGACAACCTGGCGGTGCGGGTGCTTGATCTCGGGCTGCTATATCTGGTCGCCATCAGCGGTATCGGCGTCGTGGGCCTTCTCATGGGAGGTTGGGCCTCCTCAAGCCGGTACTCCATGCTGGGAGGACTGCGAGCCGCCGCCCAGCTCGTCAGCTACGAGATACCGATAGTTATCGTGATCCTGTCTATCGCCGTACTCGTTCAGTCGCTCTCGCTCGATGCGGTGATCGGCGGAAACACGATCAGCATTGGCGATGACACCCGAGATCTACCTGGGCAGGGGGCGATCCCATTTGCGTTCATCATGCCGATGGGATTATTGATCTTCTTGATCGCTGGTTTGGCAGAGCTTGGACGAACACCGTTCGACATTCACCACGCCGAGTCTGAAGTCGTGGGCGGTCCTTTTGTCGAGTACAGCGGCGCTCACTGGGCCGTGTTCTTTCTGGCCGAGTACCTGAATACCTTTGTGATTAGCGCGCTGATAGTCATTCTCTTCTTCGGCGGGTGGAGCTGGCCTGCCCCACCGGAATCGTTATTTGGCAACGACCTGTCGTCTACCGCGACTAACTTGATCGGCGGTGCGTGGCTGATGATCAAGACGTATCTCGTGGCGATCGGCATCTTCTGGATTCGCGGAACCTACCCTCGATTGAGGATCGACCAGTTGATGGCGTTCGCCTGGCAGGTACTCATACCCCTCTCATTCGTTAACCTCGTACTAATTGCTATCGTGTTGTTCTACGACTGGCCACTCTGGGTGATGACGGCGGTTTCGCTGCCGATAATCTTGGGAGTTGGTATCGCCGTCCAACGCAGGCGCGGCGCACGTGGCCGACCCCAAACCGTACGAATCCTCAGGAGATCCGCTGGTGAGATCGGTGTACCGATGCCCCCTGCCAGCACACCCGTCACGGACCAGGTGCAGGCAGGTGGTTGAGCGATGCTGAGTGGACTTAAGGGCCTGGGTGTGACGCTCCGCGGGGCGCTACGTCCGAAGGTGACGACCGAGTACCCGAAAGAGCATCTCCCGATCGACGAACGTTTCATGGGATTCCCGGCTCTTACATGGGACTCCAACCGCGTTGAGCCCTACTGCACCGGCTGCATGGTGTGCGTGCGTTACTGTCCAACCCAGTGCATGTCAGCCCAGATGAAGGACAACGACAAGTTTGTCGAGGGCGACAGCCATCGCAAAAAGATCATCGAGTCGTTCGAGATCAACCTGAGTCGCTGCATCCTGTGTGGTATCTGTGTGGATGTATGTAACTTCGACGCCATCGAGATGAGCCACGAGCATGAACGCAGTGAGCGTCTCCGGAACGCAAACCGCGTGGATCTTCCAGAGTTGCTGGAGATGGGCAAGAAGTACCAGGCGGAGGTGAGATGGAAGCAGTCAAAGCCAAGCCCTGCCTCTCCAAACGAGAAAGCAGAGATTAAGGCGGTTTCCGAGGCGAAGAAGGCATCTGAAGCCGATTCAGAGGCGACCAACAAGCAATCGGAAGCCCCAGATTCAGGTGAAGACGCAGCTTGACCGCACAGCTTGTCGTTTTCTATCTACTGGCTGCCGTCACGGTCCTGAGTTCGCTCGGGGTTGTTCTCACACGTAACGTCGTACATGCGGCATTCATGCTGCTTTTGGCGCTTCTTGCCGTGGCGGGGATTTTCCTGATGGCCGTCGCAGAGTTCCTGGCGCTTGCACAGATATTGATCTATGGCGGTGCGGTGACGGTCGTGGTGCTGTTCGCGATCATGCTGACGCGCTCGGATGACCAGCCAAGGGCCGATCACAGCCAGCGACCACTGGCTTTACTCACGGCTGTCGGGGTGTTTGCGCTACTGGTTATTGCCTTCGTGGCTTCAGACGTAGCCAGCCTGGAATCAGCGACCGGGGTCGGTACAGATACCGAGAGCGGTTTTGAAGCTCTGGGCCTGGGACTATTTACAGACTGGGCCATCCCGTTCGAAGTTGCATCACTGGTCCTTCTCGTCGCCCTGATCGGGGCGATCTTACTTGCCCGAAGCGCAGAGGATGGGGAGTAAGGGATGCTCGAACTAGTCCACTTCCAGGTCCTGAGCGCCGCTCTATTTAGCATCGGCATATTTGGCGTCCTGGCACGTCGCAGCGCGGTTCTTGTCCTGATCTCGATCGAGATCATGTTGAACGCCGTCAACGTCAACCTGGTCGGTATCGCCGCCTTCTCAGACCGTGCCGCGGACGTACGTGTGTTCGGTCAGATCCTGGTGGTTTTCATCATCACAATCGCTGCTGCGGAGATCGGGTTGGCACTGGCCATCGTGCTCCGGGTATTCCGCAACCGTGGCTCGGCGAACGTGGACGATCTCAACGTGATGAAGTGGTAGCGATGATGGGTACGGTGGATCCAGGTTCAATGTGTTTGCGGGAGGCGTCTCGTGGGAACTGACGCCGCATTCCTGGCTCCCGTAATCCCTGCAGTCACGTTCGCGCTGATCCTGCTCACCGGCCGGCGCGTTCCGGCTATCGCTCCCTGTTTGTCGATAGCCGCCATCATCGCCTCATTCGCCGTGTGGATCTACGTGTTCGTAGCTTTCCTGGATGATGGTGCTGGGACGCGCTCTGTCGAGTGGTTCACCGTCGGCGGTTTCGAGTTCACCTGGGGCACTACGGTCGATGAAATATCAATCGTGATGCTTGGGATAGTTTCCTTCGTCGCCATCGGAATCCAGATCTACTCCCTCGAGTATCTCCGGGGCGACCCAAGGCTCTGGTGGTACTTCGCGGTGCAATCGTTATTCGCTGCGGCGATGATGACCCTCGTACTGGCAGACAATCTCTTGCTCCTTTATCTGGGGTGGGAGCTCGTCGGACTTGGCTCCTACCTGTTGATCGGCTTCTGGTGGGAGCGACGGTCCGCAGCGGAGGCCGCCAAGAAAGCCTTCGTCACAACGCGAATTGGCGACGTTGCGCTGCTAATAGGCTTCGTTCTCCTGTTCCGGGAGACCGGGACCTTTGATATCTCGACCATCATCACTCTGGCTCATGGCGGTGTCGTCGACGATACCCAACTCACGTGGGCGCTGCTCTTCATCTTCGGCGGAGCTGCGGGTAAATCCGCCCAGATACCACTTCACGTCTGGCTTCCGGACGCCATGGAAGGTCCGACGCCTGTTAGCGCCTTGATCCACGCCGCAACCATGGTGGTGGCGGGCGTATACCTCGTCGTCCGGCTGTTCCCGATCTACCGGATGGTTCCCGAAGCGTTGGACCTGATTGCGGTTATCGGGCTGCTGACGGCGCTTGTGGCAGGTGTGATAGCGCTGACGATGACGGATCTAAAACGGATACTGGCGTACTCCACGATCAGCCACCTCGGCTTCATGATGCTGGCGGTAGGCGCTGGTGCGCCGGGTGTTGCGATGTTCCACCTTCTTGCGCACGCATTCGCCAAAGCCAGCCTCTTCCTCGGTGCAGGCAGCATCAGCCACGGCTCCGGCCAGACAGATATCCGTGAGATGGGTGGCCTCTGGCGCAAGATGCCGTTTACCGCAGTCACATTCTGGATTGGCGCACTCTCGCTGGCCGGACTCCCTCTCCTGTCGGGATTCTTCTCAAAAGATGAAATCCTGCTGGCGGTCCACACCGGCCGGCTAAACGGCGGCTTCTTGATCGTGACCTTTGTCGCCGTTGCCTTCAGCGTGCTCTACACCGGACGAATGCTGTACCGGGTGTTCCTCGGGCCACTACTACCGACAAACGAAGCCGCCCACGAGCCTGGCTCCCGGATGTGGGCGCCCATCGGTATATTCGCCCTTCTCGCCGCGGGACTCGGTGGGGCCGCATTTGAGTGGAGTCACGACTACAAAGGCTTCGTCTCATGGGTCACCAACTCCGAAGAGGGATTCCACCTGAGCACGTCGATTACCGGCGCATCGGTTGTGATCGTGGTTATCGGTCTGTATCTGACATGGCTCGTGTACGTGCAGCGACGTGTTTCTTCAGTCGGGACACGCCGCAGGTTTGGCCCACTGGCGACCATCGCAGAGCGGAAATTCTTCTTCGATGAGGTGTATCAGTGGGTGATCAACGAGATCGTTCTGAAGATTGCCGCCCTCACAGCCTTTATCGACCGCGCCTGGGTCAATGACATAGGCATCGATGGCCCGGGTAAAACGACCCGCTGGGGTGGCAGCGTCCTGAAGTATCTACAGACCGGGATGGTCTACAACTACGCCCTCGGCATGGTCATCGGTGCCGTCGTCCTGGGCGTCGTGTGGTGGACCATCTAAACCATGAACAACTTCGACGAGAGCGTACTAACCCTTCTGCTGGTGCTGCCTTTTGCGGCAGCGCTCGCACTCGTGCTGTGGCCCGGCGACGAGCTTCGACCCATGAAGTGGTTCTCCGCCGCCGTCGCCCTTGCCACAACGGTGCTCGTCGCATGGGTAATACTAGGCTTCGACTACACAGAAGCCGAGCAGTACCAGTTCGTCAGCGAGACCGAGTGGCTTACCCAGCTCGGAATCGGGTTCAACCTTGGTGTCGATGGCATTGCTGTGGCCATGCTGGCGCTTACGGGCATAGCTTTTCCTGCCGCAATTCTTGTCGGCTGGAACGTGGATGCCCGGAGCAAGGACTACCTGATCCTGCTCAACCTGCTTGTGGGTGGGGTGTACGGGACCTTCGTGTCTCTCGACCTGTTCTTCCTGTTCTTCTTCTACGAAATCGCCGTACTACCCATGTACCTGCTGATCGCCTTCTGGGGATCGAGCACAAACTTCCCACGCTTTACTCGGCTCAAGGAGTACAGCGCCATGAAGCTGGTGTTGTTCCTGGTGGGCGGCAGCGTACTGATCTGGATATCGATCATCGCCATGTTCGTGGAAGCGGATCTCAACACCTTCAACCTGGTTGACCTTCAGCGTGTCGGATTCGACGAGTCATTCCAGAACTGGGTGTTCCCGCTTCTGATGATCGGGTTCGGTCTCCTGGGCGGTCTCTGGCCGTTGCATACATGGTCGCCAGACGGCCACGTGTCAGCGCCGACCTCCGTGAGCATGTTGCACGCTGGGGTTCTGATGAAACTGGGTGCATTCGGCATCATCCGCGTCGGTATACAGACCATGCCGGAAGGCGCTGAGGCGTGGGCACCGCTGTTACTGGGGCTAGGGGCTGTAAACGTCATCTATGGCTCGATAGCGGCGATGTCTCAGACGGATCTCAAGTACGTCATCGGCTACAGCAGCGTCAGC
>JABIGL010000186.1 GCA_018650185.1 Chloroflexota bacterium | reverse complement strand
GCCCTGCCCTCATCGTCGGTCAACCGCATCCCGGCGCGTACTGATGAATGGCACGCCAATGTTGCGATCATCCGATCGCGCCAGGCGTCATGACGGCCTCCGGATGCCACCTCATCCAGCAAACCCCTGAACGCATCGCCCGCGGCTGAAGTTCGGTCCGCCAACATCCGAGGGATCGCCCTTATCAATGCGGTGCCCGGGCCGAACGGCTCGACCACGAATCCCATCCCCGCGATCAGCTCCGCCTGATCCTTTAGCAACTCTTCTTGCCGGGGTTCCAACGTCACCGGTTCCGGCTCCAGCATCTGCTGCGCGTCCGGTGCGCCCGTGTTCAGCGCCGCGGTTATCTCTTCAAATCGCACCCGCTCATGCGCAGCGTGCTGATCGATCAGGTAGACACCGTCTGGACCCTCAGCCAGCAGATACGTTTCTTGCGCCTGACCGATCATCCTGAGAACTGGCAAGGTCTCCATCTGCGTTTGTTCATGCGGCTCTGAAGTGGTCGTTTCATAAGTGTTTGTGACACCGACGCCCGGTTCAACAACGGGCTCAACGCCAACACCCCCTGCGTCATATCGCGACGGCCACAACGGGTTCTGCTCGAGATCAGTCATCGGGGCGCTCAACGTGGGAGGATTTCCCGTACCTGTCCCACTACCAGAACCCGCGAACACATGTGTCGTGGAGGTCGGTCTGAACGTTGGCACCGGCGCATTGGCGATCAACAAGCCGCGAACGGCACGTTGCACCTCACTAAACACGAGGTCCTCTCGGAGGAAACGCACCTCGGTTTTGGCCGGGTGCACATTGACATCGATATCGTTTAACGGCGCTTTCACAAGCACAACAGCTACCGGGAATCGACGCTCGCCCAGCATCCCGTGGTACGCCTGTTCAATGGCATAAGTGATGCGTCTGCTCTGGATCCAGCGTCCGTTTATGCCGAGCGTGATGTAGCCACGATTCCCGCGGCTAATGGACGGAGCGCCAGCCAGTCCACCGACGGCGAAAGCAGGCGGTGATCCATCAGACAACGGTTCCGATTCCGGGATATCCAACATCGCTTCGGATATCCGCGCTCCGTAAGCACCGGCGACGGCACCCCGGAGATCGCCACCGCCGGGTGTGGTCATCCTTTGCCTGCCGTCCGCACTTAGCCGGAATGCCACATCAGAACGCACAAGTGCATACGACGTGATTAACGACTGGATACGACCAAGTTCGGCACCGGGTGAACGCAGGAACTTTTTGCGGGCAGGTACGTTGGAGAACAACCCACGGACGGCGACCGTTGTTCCGGATGGAACACCCGCCCGGCCGATCTCTATCGTCTCGCCAAATTCCAGCAGCAGCCGTTCACCAGAATCGCTTTCAGGTGGCCTGCTGGAAGCTTCCACACGGGAGACCGAGGCGATGCTCGGCAACGCCTCTCCGCGAAAACCCAGCGTGGCTATCCCCAACAAGTCGGAAGTTTCATCGACCTTGCTTGTGGCAAACCGCTGAAACGCCAGCTCAAGTTGGCCGGGGTCGATTCCGTGGCCGTCATCAACCACACGGATAAGGTCTGAACCGCCGCCATCGACCTCGATATCGATCCGGGTCGCACCGGCGTCGAGGGCGTTCTCCAGGAGCTCTTTAACCACCGAAGCCGGCCGCTCGATCACCTCACCCGCAGCAATCCGGGCCGCCGTGGCATCGTCGAGCAGGCGGATCGGCATCTAGCTGGCCCCGGTTCGCGGGCTGACGAAGCGTGAGAACCCCGAGTTACCGGAAGACGCGAAATCGAGGAGCGCATCGGCGACGTTCACCAGCTCTTTGTCGCTGTCGTCCGCAAAGAAGTACGGCCGTACGACGACACCGCCGAACTCGTGAACGATTTCCTCGTGGTCGTCGACCACGAGATCCGGTTGTACCGGCAATGCCGCTCGCTCCACCGCCGCCCGGTAATCTGCCGTCGGCTTCTCAAAATAATCGGTCACCCACGGATCGATCTTGTGCCGGGTCATCTCGTACTTGCGGATGCCCACGCCCGACCAGATGTACATCGCGTGGCCGGCTTCCGTGAGACGACTGAACAGGTTCCCTGCATGCGGACGAAGTGCGCCGTTAGCTGAGATCAGGGTGTAGTCGACGTCGATGAAAAAGTTCAATGGAAATATTCGGCCCGGGAATCAAGATGTCCAGATCGCAGAGTGCGGTGAGTATAGCTTTCGCCCACCGCTTGTTGGAGAACCTGGCTCGGCCTTACAGCCGCCGAATGGAATGATCTACCAGCAGGAACCACGCCCCGGTTATCAAGAGCCCCGCACCCGCTACGACGGAAGCGATCCGTATGTCCCAGATGTCTGACACCTGCGCAAACAACAGGATTCCGATGGGCATGAAACCGAAGTTCATCATCCAGATACCTGAAATACGACCCCGATACGAGTCGTCCACGACCTCCATCAACAGGGCGTTGTTCAGGGAACGGCGACCGGCGTCAGCCAGTCCCATGAAGAAAAGGAATACGTAGGCGGACGCAAGGATCGGCGCAAGTCCCAGCCCCACAACCGCAACACCGGAAAGTAACGTCGAGCCGATGAGCCACAAGCCACGGTGTGCTCCGCGCCTTAGTCCGGCAATGAACAGCGAGCCGAGAAACGCGCCTCCCCCAAAAACGGCCAGCAACCAGCCAACCGTCTGAGGCCCCCCCGCCTCGATCGTCTTTCCGAAGACATCATCCACGTACGCCGGAAGGAAGTTTCGGGCCGCGTTGGCAAACATCGTGGTCCCGAGCGCTATCAACAACAGACCGATAACCGTCCTGTTGCGGCCCGCATATTTCAACGCGTCCATCAGATCGCCCAGCACATTCCGGTGCTTCCCTGCCGAAATAACCGACGGCAACATGGCGCTGAAAATCAGTGAAACAGCGTTGAGTCCAAGGATCGTGTCATAGGCAGCGGCAGGACCGGCCCAGGCGTAAATAATCCCGCCCACTGCAGGAGCGCCTAGTGTCATCAACGACATCCCCATGCCGTTCAACGCCAGTGCGTTCGCCATAAGATTGTCGCCGACGATGCTCGGAATGATCGACTGTCTTGCCGGCATTAGGAAGGCAAACAGCGTGCCTTGGAAGATTGACGCCGCAAAGAGATACCAGATGGTGATGGTGTCGGTGTAAAGAGCCAGAGCTATTACTGCGGCGTTGGCTACCATCCCGAGTTGACCGACCTGGATCATGCGCTTGCGGTCGATGCGGTCTGCGACGACGCCACCGAACATGCCGAAGAGGAGCATCGGCGGAGCGAACCCAATCGATATCAATCCCATCATCTGATATGAGTGGGTAAGGTCCCAGGCCAACAGACCGCGAGCGACCATCTGCATGTTCATGCCGCCCATCATGAACAGCATCGACAGCCAGAGAGCCCTGAAATGCGGGTTGGAGAGTGACTGGAAGGTTCGCTGCCAGTAACCGTCTGCGACTTTGACCTCGGGCGCTATCTCAGCACCGTCGGACGCGACTGCGCCCGTCGAGCCTGAAACGTCCCTTCGGTCAATCGCCAAACGCTCTCACTCCTACTTGTTTGTCGTAATCAGATCCGGAACCCGGCAGATCTAGCCCATCCGGCGCAGGCCGCGCATCGTCCCCATGAACAGGACCGATGAGACGAGCAGTATCACACCGAGTCCCATCATCGAGGCCTGAGCGCCGACTAACTCCATGGCTATACCAAGCGGCAACATCCCGAGCGCCACGACCGAGAAAGACATCATGAAGAGGCTGGCAACATGTGCCCGGTGTTCATCGTCCGTCAATTCCATGGACAGCGCCTGTCCAAGAGCGAATCGACCGACCTCCGCAAACCCGACGGGGATCATCAGGATGATTCCAACCCAGTAGATCGGGAGACTGGAGAACAAAACGAACGCTACCCCGGACGCCACTGAGGTCATCAACAGGATCATGCCACGCTTCTGACCCGAGCGAAGGTTTGCGATCCCAAGCGCACCTATCAGGGAACCAACGCCAACCACCCCGACCAGTATCCCGGTCTCGACTTCAGATGCGTCGTACAGGTCGATGGCTATAGGCGGCAGCATCATTCTGAACGGCATCGTCAGCAATGCAGCGACTCCGGAGAAGATCATCACCTGCATCAGGGTTTTGCGGGTCGAGACGTGCCTGAATCCCTCTATCCAACTCGCCAGTACGGACCTGCGTGGTGCGTTCGGATTCGGCGGGAATTTACCGATCATGCCGGTGACCAGGACAGCAACCACATTGAGAGCGGCTACCACTATGTAAACCCCCTCGGGGCCCAACTGCCAGTACAACACTCCACCGATGGCAGGAGCGGCCATCGCTGTGAGGCTCATGGCGGCCGCGTTCAGCGACATCGCGTTCGACATTAGCTCACGGCCGACCATCTTCGGAATCATCACCTGGCGGACCGGCATCATGAACGAAAAGAGCCCACCCTGGATGACTGAAGCTATCAGCATGTGTTGCCATATAAGCGTGTCGGTCAGCAGCAAGGTAGCTATTGAAGCGGCCAGGATCACCTGTCCGGCCTGGACCATTTGGATCATGAGACGGCCCTCGACTCGCATCGAAAGCACGGGCGCCACTATCGATCCGATAAGCATGGCAGGACCAAACCCGACGCCAACGACACCCGTCAGAAGGAAGTTCTCGTCGGTAATGTCAAAGACGAGTACGCCGCGGGCGAAGAACTGCATCTGTGTGCCGCTCATGCCCGCCATCATCCCAAACCATAAGAACAAGAACTGACGGTTGCGGAGGGATTCGAAGGTGCGACTCAGCACCCTGCTTATCCCGCTGGATGTGTCATCAGCCTGTGGCACCGTGGTCGTCGAAGGGATCGCCGCTCCGGCCGGGGCAGAAATCAGGGAGCCGCGATCAGGTGGTGAGGCGTCGTCAGTTGACGCACCCTGTGGTCCTGAATTCGGTTCGGAAGCAGCCATTCATCCTCGCAGGCCAGTAGCAGAGGCCGTCTAGCCTACTCGAAAGATCACGTTTTGGTGTGTCTATCCGAGCTGACGAAGCTTCTTCATAAAGCCAAGTGAAATAACACTGGTCGCAAACAGGATCAGCCCTAGAACGAACAATGTGGGCTCAGCGCCGTACACCTCCATCGCCAACGACACAGGAAGGATGCCAAGGGGCATTAACCCGAACGTCATCTGGAAAAGGCTTGCGACTCTTGCCCGGTGCTCATCGTCCGTCTCTTCCATAGATAGTGCCTGCCCCAACGCGAACCGGCCTGCTTCACCGATACCCATGAATAGCATGATGAAGATCCCTACCCAGTAATAAGGCAGGCTGGCAAACACCACCAAACCGAACGCCGAGACAAATGCCGAAGCCATCAACACGATCCCACGCCGCTGGCCCTGTCGCAACGCCGCAATGGCCAGAGCGCCTATTAAAGAGCCGAGACCCATCATGGCTACGAGCACACCCGTCTCGAATTCGGATGCGTCAAAAACGTCACTGGATATCGCCGGGAGAAGCATACGGAACGGCATGGATAGGATCGTTCCCAGGGCCACGAAGGCGATGACCGACATCAGCGTTCTGTTCTGGCGTACGTACCTGAACCCTTCGGCCGTATTCGAAATAATTGACCGGCGTGGTGCGTTCGGGTCCGGCGGAAATTTTGGAAGAAGGCCTGTCATGCCTATGGCCACGAGGTTCAGCCCGGCAACAACGAAATAAACCCCATCAGGACCGATAACCGCGTAGAGAATCCCGCCAACCGCAGGAGCGGCCATTGCCGTGAAACTCATCGCCGCTGAGTTCAGCGACATGGCGTTTGACATGAGTCTCTTCCCGACAATCTTCGGGATCACCACTTGTCGCGCAGGCATCATGAAGGCGAACATCAAACCCTGGATAATTGACGCAACCAGGATGTGCTGCCAGATGATCATATCGGCAAAGACCAGCAGCCCGATTGATAGCGCCAGCACAACCTGACCAAGTTGCGTTAATTGGATAAGAGCACGTCGTTCAATGCGCTCGGTCACGGTACCGCTAAGGATTGATCCGAAGATCATCGCGGGAGCAAAGCCGACGCTCACAATGCCCGTCAGGGCGTACGACCCTGTAATGTCGTAAACAAGGATGCCGCGGGCAAGCATTTGCATCTGCGTTCCGCTCATCCCGGTCATCATCCCGATCCATAACCAGCGATAGTCGCGGTTACTTAGCGACTCAAAAGTACGTGTTAATAGCCGGAATGCGCCGCCGTGATGTTTGGCTGGAACCGCGGCCGCGCTGGACCCACTCTGTGCGGATACACCGGAAGGCACAGGGTTAAGGGATCCGCGGTCCGGCGGCATCGCTTCGTCGGTAGACGGCGAGCGTTGCCCGGGGTTCGGTTCGGAAGCAGCCATTCAATCTCTCTACAGGGATGGTCTCCGGTTCGCACAAAGTCCCACATTCAGGGCTTTGCCGAACCGCCCGTGGAGGTTAGATGACACAGACGCGGGCGAGAATGCATATCGCCAAATTCCCGGCTCTTTTTGCCGGATCAGACGATGGAGATCACCAGTTGATCGTTCGTGAGTATATACCTGATTGAGATGGTATTAAGCGTGTAGTTAGTCACATTTGGGTTAGGAGGAACCCGCACGTCGTTACAATTCTCCCTGTCCCTTAGGCTCCGATGGCCGACGAGTGGGACACGCCACAACAACCAGACCGACGCATGTCGGCATCAAAGAGGACGCTTTTGTTGGAGCCGCCAAACATCCAGGACGTTATCGACGCCAAACGAAGAATTGCTCCTTACATGCACCGGACTCCGCTGCGTCACTACCCGGCCCTGGCGAGGCTTGTCGGGCCGGGAACCGAACTCTGGGTCAAACACGAAAATTACCAGGTTCTCGGTTCATTCAAGCCACGTGGCGGTATCAACCTCGTATCCCAGCTGGGGCCGGAGGAACTTTCACGCGGCCTCGTGGCCGCTTCCACGGGAAATCACGGCCAATCGGTGGCATTTGCGGGGAAAACCTTTGGCGCAGAAGTGACCATCGTCGTGCCGAACGTTGCCAACCCTGGCAAGGTCCAGTCGATGCAGGACCTGGGTGCGACCGTTATGCACCACGGCGATGTGTTTGACGAATCCCACGATTTCTCCATCGACATGGCCGCCGACAGGGGGTCTCGTCACGTTCACTCCGCCAATGAGCCGGACCTGATCGCCGGGGTGGGCACTTACACATTTGAAATTTTTGAGGACCTGTCAGATATCGACGTCCTTATCGTGCCGGTAGGTGCCGGAAGCGGTTGCTCCGGTGCGGCAATCGTTACCCAGGCCGTATCACCCCACACAGAGGTCATTGCCGTGCAGGCCGAGGCCGCTCCGTCCGCATTCCGGTCATGGGAGAGCGACTCGCTGATAGAAGCGCCAATGGGGACGGCCGCCGAGGGCCTAGCCACAGGACACTCCTATGAGTTGCCCATGGGCATCCTGCGAGATCTCATCGACACGTTTGCACTGGTCTCAGAGGAAGAGATCCGTACAGCGATTGTTCACTACCTGGAGCACGCCCGTTCCCTGGTAGAGGGTGCCGGTGCAGTGTCACTGGCGGCTGCGATCAAACTGCGAGAGAGATTGGCCGGAAAACGAGTGGTGGTAGTTGCCAGCGGCGGAAACCTGTCGATGGCCCACCTGCGCGAGGCGCTCTGCGGGTAGGTGCGGTGGGTTACCGGAATACGATGGACAACGCCCGAGGGGGAAAGGGCGTCGCGGGCGCTGACCACCCGTACCGCTAAGCCCCGGTTCGCTCGATGTCTTCGTCCAGCGCCTTAACCCGTAAATAGTCCTCGCGGTACAGCGCATACGCACGCTCAAGGTAAAGTTGAGCCAGCTTCCCACCGACCTCGGTTTTATCCAGTGCTGCATCGATCAACGAGTCGATGTTTCGGTTGTCGGCAACGTGGATGGCGATCGCACGCATGTGCGCCGTCGCCTCTCCGGCCGTCTCATCATCCCCACCCTCTGCGGCAAACCTGAGGCGACCCGTGAGCTTCGTCAGCTCATTCAACTGATCGGCCTCATTCATCATGGCGTATACGACATCGTCCACCGCGTACGCAGAAGTTAGTTCAGCCTGCTCAGACCCATCAGCTCCATCGGGCACCGCACCTGCTTCAGTAAGTTCGGGATTTGAAGGAGCTGATATCTGGTACCGCTGACCGTATTCCGTGAGAATCTCTGCAATCACGCCCATCATGTTCGTGGCATCAGACAGAGATCTGTTTCCGGCGAAGATCAGGTCATCGCCACGGGCCTCTGCCACGGCAACCAGATAGTCATAACTTTCCACGGCTTCGGGAGCCGGGGGGAAGGCGAACGCCGAAAGATCAGCCTCACTGCCCATCGGGAGCTGACCGGCAAGAAATGGCGGTACATACTTCTGCAGATCGACAGTGACCGGAAGAAGTATCAGATAGGTGGCAGCAATCGAGTCAGGATTGACCGAGTCGCGAAAATAAACCAGGGCGTGGCCGCGTGGTGCGCTTGCCTCACCACGTTCAAAAGCTAGATCCATCGTTTAGCGGCCTATCATCTCAAAGATGTTTACAGGGACGTTTGCCCCCACGGGTGCACGTTCTGATCTGTATCGTATACCGGCGTCGGATTTCTCACGACCCGCAACGGTGCGCCAACATCGGCACCACGAAGGACCGGATCTCAGACCATATGGGCCTTTACAGCGCAATCGCAAGACCACTGCTATTCCGATTCCCGCCGGAAACTGCGCACCGGGTCGGTGATTACGCGCTCCGTTTCACGCCACTATGGCGGGCGCTCCGGCCGCTGCTGGCGACCCGGAATGAACGTCTTAACACCAGCGTGGCGGGAATCGAGTTCCCAAACCCTGTGGGTGTCGCAGCGGGACTGGACAAGGATTGCAAATTCCTTCCAGGGCTGCTGGACATCGGCTTCGGTTTCGCGACCGGTGGAACGGTCACGCTCGACCCTCGACCCGGCAATGCCCGCCCGAGGGTCATTCGGGAGACAGGTCAGCGAGCGTTACTCAACGCTCTTGGTTTTCCGGGTGATGGGCTAGAAGCCGCTGAAAAGCAATTACAGCGACTGCCAGTGGATCGGCGATCGCAGATCCTGGTCAGTATCTCAGGGACCGAAATCGAGGATATCGCCGAGTGTCATCGCCGTTTACAGCCGCTGGTTGCGGGCATCGAGGTAAACGTCTCCAGCCCTAACACGGCAGGGCTGCGCACATTCCACGAACCTGAAAATCTCGATCGCCTCGTATCCGCTCTAGTCGCCCAGCGGGAGCGGCCATTGTTAGTGAAGCTCCCACCCTGGCGAAACGATGAAGAGCGGTCCGAGATGATCCCGATGGCGGCCACGTCCCTGAAAGCGGGGGCCGACGGTCTGGTCATCGCCAATACACATCCAACTGAAGACGAACGGCTCGCCATGGGGCGGGGTGGCTTCTCCGGAGCACCGCTGTTCGGTGACACGCTTCGGATGGTCAAGGACCTACGCACAGAGCTGGGGAAGGACTTCGCGCTGATCGCTTGTGGAGGAATCGGCACCGCAGATCAGGTCTGGCAATTGATGCAAGCCGGAGCCTCCGCCGTCCAGCTCTACACGTCCTTCATCTACGAAGGCCCGGGCCTTCCGGGCCGGATCAACCGTGATCTCGTGAAGCTGATGAGCGCATCGCACTGATGTTTGCCCCCTCTCCCCAGCGAAGGAGAGACTTGGGGCGCGTAGAGGGGGTGCCATTTGCGTTGTCATCCCCATTGCCGCAACCATTGGCGTCCTGACCGCGCTACGTCCTCTAGGCTCACGTAATGGTCCAAGACAGCATGGGCGAGAAGCGCACAGCGATGATCGTGTCAGTGATGGACCGGAAGAGGCCACAGATCAGGTATTAGTGTCGCCGGCGGGCTCCGTACATAACGGCGCGGTACGGCGTAGCGACGAGCGTCAATATGACAACGGGTCGGTCACGGCATAGAGGCCGGTGTACAGGGTCGTGATCGGTGCGAGATGGTGGAGGTAGTGACCTGCCCCCTTTCTGGAAACTGACCTTCTCCCCGAATCTCGTGCCAGCCTGAGGGTTAGGATTCCAAGACGATTCCGGCCTTAGATGGAGAGTCTTCCCGATGAAGAGAACGAGATATT
>JABIGL010000184.1 GCA_018650185.1 Chloroflexota bacterium | reverse complement strand
GCTGGGAATGGCACGAGCCGGTGCAAACGTCGCCATAGCAGCGCGTAATCAGGACAAAAGTGCAGCAGCGGTAGCCGAGATCGAGGCGCTAGGCGTAGAAGCGATCAGTATCAGCTGTGATGTAGCCGACGGTGCAGACGTGGACTCAGCGGTCGCTGCATGTGTGGGTCGGTTCGGCGGGCTGGATGTCGTGGTCAACAACTCCGGAGTGAACGTACGGAAGCTGCCGCACGAGTTGACGCTTGAAGAGTGGCAGTCAGTGATCGACGTGAACCTGACCGGTGTGTTCCTGATGTCGAAGGCGGCACACCCGGAGATGGTGAAACGTGGCGGCGGGAAGGTGATCAACATCGGTTCGATGATGTCGATCTTCGCCCACGAGACGCTGGCTCCATATGCGTCCAGCAAGGGTGGCGTGGTGCAGTTCACCAAGGCCTGTGCCTCTGCGTGGGCCAAGGACAATATCCAGGTGAACTCTATCCTGCCGGGGTGGATCGATACGGATATGACCAACACTCTGAAGGTGAATGTTCCGGAGCGCTACGAGACGATCCGTGCGCGGACACCAGCCCAGCGCTGGGGGAAGCCCCAGGAGTTGGCGGGTACGGCCGTGTTCCTGGCCACTTCTGCCTCAGATTTCGTGACCGGAACGGCGATTCCGGTTGACGGCGGGTATTCGATTCAGTCGTAGATCTCATCTAGGTTTCACCCAACCACCACTGTTCCAGTACTAAACCTTCGTGCATACACGCGCGCCGATGCACGATGCTGTCCGTGGCATTTTCGCGATAACTTCCGAAGGTATCCCGAATGCCGGTTACGGCTTCGCGCACGAGGTCGTAGGTTCGGACGGAAACAACGGGCTCTAAACCGGCCCGACGGTAGGTACCGATGGTCGAAGATCCCGACAACAGGATCACCGCAGACTCTGACCCGGTGAAAGAACCAGGTCTTGAGAAGCTCGCCGCCAGGCTGGGTGTGCGACCGACGATGACCACCGAGTGGGCATGGGTCGCCGGACGAGCCACTCTCGTAGTGGTCGCCGGAATCGGTGTTCTGGCGTTCGAACGCGGTACGCCGCCTTTCGCTTTCATGTTGTGGGCCATTGGATTTGTATTGCTCTACAACATCGCAATGGCCAGCTTGTTGCACAAAGGTCGCGTTCATGCCTCGTTCTTCTTCGGTCTCGCGTTAGACACGACGGTGATTCTGCTGGCGTGGGCAGTAGTAACGGCAGGGCTCGCTAAGGAGCCTGTAGCTACCGATATTTATCTGATCATGTTCCCGGTGGTCGTCGTAGCGGTTATTCGGCTTGGTTGGCCGCTGGGAGTTGTCCAGGGAACTATGTTCATCGTCTGGATGGCGGCGACGGCGATCTGGTTCTGGCCATCCGATTTTTATGCGGTCGAGCAGATGCCCCTTCGTGTTCTCTTCCTGACCACTACCATGGGCCTAACACTGTGGTTGATGGCGCGGCTAAACCGGGCCCGCGATCAAGCGGAAGATTTAGCGCAAGAACGAGCGACGCTAGCCGAGATGAGTCGAGTAGTTAGCTCGACCCTGGAGCTTGGACAGGTGTACGGCCACTTCGCCACCCTGGTTCAAGCGTTGGTCCCGTATCGCAGAATCTCAATGAACCGGTTCGATCCCATAACGGGCCAACTTGAGCACGTTTATTCACAGGGTGAATCTGCGCTCGGCCGCCCTTCTGGTCTCGAGTCTGACCTCTCCAGAGTTGTCAGCCAGCGAAGTGGAATGCTACTGGGCGGCGAGCAGACCGGTCAGCACGCTTACATGGCGGTGCCACTCGTCTCCGGCGACCGTGTTGTCGGGACCATCAGCACAGAAGCACATACCGCTACGACCTACACGGCAAATGACCTGGACAGGCTTGAACGGGTGGCTCATCAGATCTCTTCTGCGATCGAAAGCTCGCGTCTGGCTGAGGTCCTGGTATCCAGTGAAACGCGACTAAGAAGTGTTCTGGACTCCAGCCAGGATGCCGTGATAACGGTCGATACAGAAGGACAGATTACGGGCGCGAACGCGGGTGCAGTGAGCATGCTTGGCTACCCAGCGGCGCAGATGGACGGTATGTCCATCAACGAGTTCGTTCCTTCATGGTCAGATTTCACGTCGATATCGACCGATGCATCTTCTCGAGGAGCGTCCGAAGTTGGAGCCGACGCCCGACGATCTAGCGGGGCCGTGTTTCCGACAGAGGCCGTAATTGCGCCTCTCTCCGGTCAGGAGGGTTCCGTAATCACCCTCCGGGACATCACAGAACGGAAGACCGAAGAGGATGCGCGGATGCGTGTGCTCCAGACAGTTGCGCACGAACTACGAACCCCTCTGAGCGCAGTGCTTGGCGCAAAAGACCTGCTCACCTCAACCGCACCTTCAGACCTCGACAGCTTCACCTTCAAACGCCTTATGGGAGTGATGGAGCGCGGCGTAGATCGATTGGACACGCTCGGGGGAGAGCTGACCGATCTCGTCGATTTGATCGATATGCAACGCGGGACAATTCAACTTGAGCGCGAGCAGATCCGCGTGTCCAACCTGGTAGACACCGCCCTGGCCGCCGTAGAGCCGGCTCTCGCAAGGCAGGATCAATCGGTCAGGCTCCAGTTGGACAACCCGGGTACAGAGTTGTGGGCGGATCACGAGCGGATGGTTCAGGTGATCCACAGCCTGCTGATGAACGCCCATCTCGCGTCCCCCACGGGCGCAGTTATCGTCGCCTCGGGGCGCGTCTTCAACCGGGCATACGAACTCCGGGTGATGGACAAAAGTCCGGGCATTGCTCCCGAAGACGAGCCATACATATTTGATCCGTATTCAAGAGCCGCACAAGAAGACGTCAAGTCCAACGAGGTCCGCGGCTTCCGGCTGGCCATCGCCAGAGGATTCGTTGAAGCCCACGGAGGTGAGATCGGATTCGGCACTTCCACCGAGGGTTCTGAGTTCTACTTCAGGATTCCGATCGACCGTCCAGCATCCAGCCAGCAATCCGCCGTTTTACCGGACGAGGTGATCGGGGAACCCACGAAACCGGATAGCGGTAGCGTGTAAAGCTTTTCGCCCGATCGAGCATGCCTCAACTGGGCGAAGTCTAACCCTGAGCCCTCACGGCTTTCCCGTTGGTTATCCGGTATCGGGGGGATACACGGTTCCCGACAAGTGCCGTTGGTAACCCGTTTTTCTTACCCACTGTGTCGACACTCTTAGGCGTAAACTCGCGTTTTTCAGCAACCAACGTGAACGTCTGATAGTGACCGCAGGAGTCTGAGATTGACAGCGTCCCAGGGCCACAACAATGAAGTCCCCGGCGTCTATGCGCGTCTCGGTGTTAAGCCGATCATCAATGCCCAGAGCTGGATCACAGCGCTCGGCGGAAGCTTGATGGCGCCCGAGGTTATGCGGGCGATGCAGGAGGCCTCGACGGCCTTTGTGGATCTTCACGAACTCCAGGGCGCAGCGGGGAAGGTTTTAGCACAGGCGTGCGGCGCGGAGGCAGGGCTCGTGACAGGCGGTGCAGCTGCGTCCAACGTGTTGATGGCGGCGGCATGTATGACGGGCGATGACCCGTCAAAAATAGACCGACTCCCTGACTCTACGGGCATGAAGAATGAGCTCGTTTTATTTGACGGCCACCGCAACCATTACGACAGTAACTATGAGATCGCCGGGGCCACGATCGTGCCCTGGGGGTTTGCCGGAAGCGGTAAGGCGTACCAGCTTGAAGAAGCGATCAACGAGAAGACCTGCGCAATGGCGTGGATCACGGCACCGTTCATGCACCATCCGATGTCGTTCGCCGAGGCGGCGAAAATTGCGCACTCACACGGCGTTCCTGTGATCGTGGACGCCGCCGCTGAGGTGCCCCCGGCAGAAAATCTGACCCGATTTATAGCGGAAGGGGCGGACATGGTGGGGTATAGCGGCGGCAAAGGAATCGGCGGGCCGCAGGGAACCGGTTTGCTGGTCGGCCGTGCGGATCTAGTAGATGCCGCTTACCAGAATCACCTGAATACGCGAGGCACGCGCGCGGGTGTTGGACGCTCAGCAAAGGCGTCTAAAGAGGACATCGTCGGGCTGGTCACCGCACTACAAATCTTCAACGACACCGACCACGAAGCTGTATGGGCTGGATGGCGCGCCGGGGCGGTACATATTGTGGATCGGCTTGGCGGCATCGAGGGGTTGAGGGTGGTCCTGGAAGATGGCGACCCAAACAGACAGGGACCGCAGGCCGTTATCTACTTCGGCAGTGACTGGAGAGGCCCCGGCCCGGACGAGTTGCGGGCGGCGCTACGTGCGGGAGATCCAGCAATTCACGTGGGGATGGGTGGATACGGCGACGAAATAAACATTGTGATGACAAACGTACGATCCGGCGAAGAACGGATAATCGCCGACCGGCTGGAAGAGATTCTTTCCAATCAAAAAATCGAAAAGGAAACGAAATGAAAGTCGTACTTGGCAGCGACCACCTCGGAACGGATTTCCTGGAGCGGCTTCAGGACACTTTCCCGGACACCCGGTTCACCCTGGCGCTATCGCATGACGATATGGTCCGAGAAGCGGCCGATGCTGAGGTGTTCCTGGGATGGCCGACGCGGGAAGTATTTCGGTCAGGATCAGATCTCAAGTGGGTGCACTGTATCGGGACCGGCGTCGATAACGTGGAAGCGCTGGCAGACATCGCTGACGCCGGAATCCCTATAACGAACGCGCGCGGCCCGCACACGGAGCCGATGGCAGATCAGACGATGCTGTTTTTGTTGTCGCTGGCGCACAACGCCAAAAAGATGCTTGATGACCAGACGAACGGCGTCTGGGACACTAACGGATACGACCACGTTGAGGTTTCCGGCAGCAGCATGGGTCTGTACGGGTTTGGGATGATCGGGAGGGCTATCGCCCGACGGGCGCTCGGGTTCGGGATGAATGTGACGGCGGTGGACCCAGGGCCGGATGATGAGGTCCCGGGTGTCGATGTGTGGGGCACCGACCGACTGGACGAGTTGTTCCGAACTTCGGACTGGCTCGTAGTTGCGTGTCCTCTTACCGAAGAAACCCGGATGTCGGTCGAATCGAGACGAATCGGACTACTGAAGCCGACGTCCTCTTTAATCGTTATCTCCCGCGGCGGAATCGTTGACGAGGGAGCACTGGGTGCCGCACTGACCGCAGGAAGGATCAGCGGAGCGGCACTGGATGCGACCGACCCGGAGCCCCCGTCCTCCGAGAGTCCGTTCTGGTCTCATCCGAACGTGTTGATCTCGTCCCACTCGTCCGCGTTGACGCCCGAAATGTACGAGGGTCGCAGGCAGATTGTGATCGAGAACCTCCATCACTACCTGGCGGGTGAAACCCTTATCAACCGCGTTGACCCGGTGAAGGGTTACTAAGCGACACGTCCTATCAACAAAAAAAGGCCCTCCCCGAGTAGCTCGGGGAGGGCCTTTTGAATGACCGTTCAGATCCTGATCCGGATGTTCCCTACTTGGAACCGCCTGCGATCTCGACCAGGCGACGTGCCTGGAACCGCAGTACCTGGACGATGGTCGCCAGGGCCAGTGCGATGCCGGTGAACATCAGGGCCATGCCCACGAACTTGAGCGGTGTCAGCCAGGCCTTTGTGGCCTGAATGGTGCTCAAGTCGTCCAGCAGTCCGGAACCCGCTGTGGCAGTGTTCAGCTCTGTGGTGATGGAGTGGTCCCAATAGTCGTTGGCCTGCGTTGCAAGCCAGATGCTGATGATGAAGGTGGCGATGAGGATCATCATTCCCATCATCATGAATATCGGGAACAGGTGTCCCGTCATTGGCTTCTTGAGCACCTGAGGGCTTGCGCCCAGTGCTCGCTGGATGTTGCCTCCAGCGACCCGAAGGTTGCCGATGATGGTAGCCAGCAGGAAGGTGATCCCGCCGAGCATCAAACCGAGGCCCAGGAACTTGAAGCCGGGCAACCACGCCTTTGTGGCTTCGATGGACGCTTTGTCGCCTGCGATATCGCTTCCGGCGGCTGCGGTATCCCGAATATCCTTCGAGCTGTCGAAGTAGTCGGATACGGTCGGCGTCAATGAGAAGAGGCCGATTAGGAATGCGACCACGACGATCATCACTCCCATTACTGTGAACGGGATCCACATCTTCCGCGCCATGCTCTGCATGGGCGTCATGTCTACCGCGTCGGGCTCGCCGCTCGCGCTGATTGGACCCCTTGTCATGATGGATTGACTTGCCATGGTTACGCTTCCTCTGATGTAGCGCTGGCGCGGGTTCCAAGAATCTGGGGGAGCGCAAGCTCCATCGCCTGACCGCGCGTCTGAAGTGTCTTGATGATGATCGCCAGCACCACTGAGATGCCTGCGAAGAAGGTGGCTACGCCGAGGAACTTTAGTGGTTCCAGCCAGGCTGGTATCGCCTGGATCGTGCCGAGGTCAGAAAGCAAACCGGCTTCACCGGCGTCCCTGAGGCCCTTCGTGTTGCTGTAGTAATCGTTCGCCAGAACGCCCACAGTTATTCCGACGATGAAGACGACCATTTCGATCATCAAAGCCGCCGCTATCAACAGGTATGCCCACTTGAGCGACGGATGTTGACCCGCCATAGACCTGCCGATTCCGTCAAGAGTTGCCATAGTTCCCTCCTGCAACCGTGCTCACAAAAGGAGTGAGCTTGTACTGTTGCCTTGGGCCGACATCCCCCGAGCGGACCTGGTGTTCAGTTATCCGTTTGGATGCGCGCATTTAAGAATTGGATTCCATGGCGATCTTCGACCGAAGATTATTCACGGTGCGGGAGCGGCGGACGTAGACTTGGAAATGAAGGTCCGCCGCTCGTCGTTTTCGGGGTCAATCCGAGTTCTCAGGAGAGGGAATGCTTAAAGGTGCACTGATCGCCTTCGGGATCATGATCGGGGCTATTGTCATACCCGGAGTTCACTGGGTATCGATCTGGTTCGGGCCCTTTCTAGCGGGGTTCTTTGGCGGAGGAATCGCCAAAGCGGACGAAGACAAAATCGTCAAGTTCGGGTTGCTAGTCGCCGCCATGATGATCGTCCCTCTTGCGGTGGCACTGGGAGCGCTCTTCCTGTTTGATATCGGCGGATTTATCCGGTTCTTCCTGATCGTGATGGCCATCGTGATCGTCCCGTACACGTGGTTCGGCGTAACGTTGGGCGCGCTGATGAGTTACCTGTCACGTAAGAAGGCGATCGAACGGGCGGCGGCGGAAGAAGCTGAGGCGGCGTCTTCCTGATCTAACCCTGGGACCGAGGCCGTACCGGTTGCGGGGTCCGGCTACTGCGCTTCCAGGACGTGATCCCGGAAAGATCTGACTATCCGCGGGAGCGGTCGGCCCCGTTCGTGGACCATGTAGAGGTTCCGGGTGAACGAGGCCTCAGCCAGCCGGATCTCGGCCACGCGGGACGAGTCATGTCGTTCCAGAGCCCGTCGGGTCACGAAACCGACGCCCAATCCGGCATCGACTGCTGAGACGATCGCCTGTGTGCTTCCAAGCACCATCGACGAGTCGTACGGAGGAATCCTGAGGCCGAGTCGTTCCAGTTCATCTTGAACGGTCATCCATGTCCCGGAACCTCCCTCGCGCTCGATGATGCGAACGCCTTTGAGGTCGGGTAGCGTGACCTCCTTCCGAGAGGCGAAGGCGTGATTTCCGGGAACCGCAAGGACTATCTCGTCCGTTGCCACGGCTGTACACGCCAGACGTTTGTGATCCGTGGGTCGGCCGACGAATCCGATGTCCCAGCGACGTTCGAGCATCTCCTCAATAACCACCGTCGTGTCGGCGACAAACACTTCGGTAGTCACCGCCGGGTGCCGTTTCGAGAAGTTGGTCGCGAGTTCAGGCACGAGGTATTCACCCGGTGTGGTGCTGGCGATGATCCTCAGCCGGCCCTCAAGCGGTGTGCTCGGGTCCTGTATCGCTGCGAGCAACTCTCCATATCCGTTCAAAGAGTCTCGAGCGAATGCCAGCAGTCGCTCGCCTTCAGGCGTGGGCCGCACGCCGGTCGGTAGCCGTTCCAGTAATGCAACGCCGAGTTCTGCTTCCAGGCGTTGCATCTGCCGAGTCACCCCTGGCTGGGTGACGTCAGTTCTCTGTGCTGCAGACGTGAGGCTTCCGGTCTCAATAACGGCGACAAACGTGGCGAGTTGCGCAATGTTCATGCCCCACATAATAAACGGTTATGGCACTGCCACGGAAATCAGACATCGAAAGGAACGCACAATCAATGGGGTTATTTATCGCGAGAATCACGATTTCAATTGCCTTTAGTACTCGCGCTTTAATTGATGTTTATTCCAATTCATACCGAAATACCAGGCCAACACACCTCAACGATATTTATTGACGTTTTTACCCAGTTTATGGTTGTGATATCCGTATCGTCATATAACATTGACCGGGTATTTGGCTCTCTTCCATTCATAGGTCACGTGCTCCAGAGGGTTGACTATATGGTATTCACGCGAGGCTCTATCCGCGCTAATACGTACACAATCAATGTCGCCCGGGATATTATTCGTCAAATATTGTGTACAAAACAATTGACTAAATCAGGAGTAGTGCGATAATCATAGATAGTCGTCACAAATTGGTGGCGGTAACTAGTGTCTTATTTGACGGAGCCAAGAATGCGAATTGAAGAAGCAGATCTAAATACGCTGAAGACGGCCCAGCGCCGCGGTCGGGTACGCTCGCCGGAGACGCAGGAGCTGGTTGAGGCTATTGATTCGCTGGTTCCGGGCGCTGCGAAGGCGGTGGTGATAGAAACAGGGCAGACTGCGCAGAAGGTTCGGGCCCGCGTTATGTACGCAGGAAAAGCCGCCGGGAAGAAACTCCAGGCAGCCATCTCCGGTGATAAAGTTCTGTTTGCGTTGAAGGAAGAAAAACGCCGACCGGGCCGTCCCCGCAAGAACCCAATCTGATCTGAGGTCAGTAACAAAAAAGGGGAGCGCATTGCGCTCCCCTTTTTTGTTCACATCGAAATTCCTTGTATCTATTTCGGCGGATTTAGCCTTCTGTTCTCACGACCTGTGATGGATCTGATGACCTCTTCCACACCCATCCGGCCTATCGGGCCAGTTGCGTACATCGATCCGAATATATTTCCGCCACGGGTGATCAGGAACTCCATCGGCTGATGGTAGTGCCCATGGTGATCATCCCCGTGCCAGGGATCGAAGTCGGCGACATCCTCGTCCGTCACACCATATGCGGTCGGCATGGTGAGGCCGGTCTCTTCGACCATGGTGATTGTGGACTCTTTGTCTTCTACTGATGCTGCGATGACGTACGCGCCGAGGGCGGCAAGTTCTTCTTTTTTCTCTTCATAGCTGGCCAACTGCCGGCGGCAGTACGGTCACCAGTTGCCGCGATAAAAGAGTAGCGCAACATACCTGCCTGGCATCTCCCCAGGGAGCGTGAGCGTGCCGTCATCAATCAGGTTGAACGTAATGTCGGGCAGCTTGTCGCCCTGTATTAGCTTGGTCATTCAAATAGCCTTTCCGGATCTGGTCATGTGTGATCAAGCGGTCGGCTTGGAGCGGACGTACTGTAGGGGCCACGGCGTGTCGTCACCCAGCTCGATGGCGGCGTGGAGCGGCCAGTACGGGTTTCTGAGCAGTTCGCGGGCCAGGAAGATAACGTCAGCGTTACCAGCCTCCAACACCTCTTCGGCATGTTCAGCCTCCGTGATGAGGCCGACTGCGCCGGTGGGGACATCCGCCCCGGACTTTACGGAATCGGCAAACGGTACCTGGTAACCCGGCTTGAGGATCATCTGCTGGTGCGGCGAAACTCCGCCTGAGGAGCAGTCAACGAGATCAACACCGTGCTCTTTCAGCGACTTCGAAAACTCGACGGCGTCAGGAACGTCCCAGCCACTTCCCTCTACCCAGTCCGTCGTTGAGATGCGGACCATCAACGGGAGGTTCTCCGGCCACACCTCACGGACGGCATCCACGATTCGAAGTGGGAATCGGGCACGATTCTCGGCGTTGCCACCGTATGCGTCCTCACGGTGGTTTGACAGTGGGGAGAGGAATGTGTGCGCCAGGTAGCCATGTGCGAAGTGGAGTTCGACAACCTTGAATCCGGCTTGAAGACTCCGTTTTGCTGCGTCCCGCCAATCGTCGATCAGAGCATCGATATCCGACTCGGTGAGCTCGTCCGGTGTCGCCCATTCTTCGTCGAACGCTACAGCCGAAGCACCCTTCGGTTGCCAGCCACCGTCCTCCGGTCCAACTAATCCGCTGCCGCGCCAGGGAGCGTCGCGCGACGCCTTTCGGCCCGCGTGGGCAAGCTGAATGCAGGGGACCGACCCATTCTCGGAAATGAAGGCCGTAATGGGCTTCCACGCCTCGACCTGTTCATCGTTCCATATACCAGCGTCCCCGGGGCTGATCCGACCCTCCGGGTTTACTGCCGCCGCTTCAGACATCACCATGCCTGCGCCGCCGACGGCCCGTGATCCGAGGTGTACGAGGTGCCAGTTGGTCGGCATTCCGTCCTCGCAGGAGTACTGGCACATCGGTGCGACGAAGACCCGGTTAGGGAACTCAACGTCGCGCAATTTGTATGACGAAAAGAGCTGACTGATTTTGCTGTCCTCTGCGGCTGAAGCCCAACTGGGGCCGATCTGATCATGATCGAGGTGTGCCGGTTACCCGTGGTTGCGAACTGATCCAAGCCGGCACATACAACCTTGCGGCCAGCATCCTAAACCTGTTTGCCAAGAAACCGGTAATCGTTCCGAAAACACGGTCTATCCGGATTAGAGAGTCATTCCGCCATCGATCACCTGGACCGTGCCGGTAATGTATTCGGTCTCATCCGATCCCAGGTATACGGCAAGAGACGCAATTTCCTCGGGATTTCCGAGGCGTCCCATGGGTTGTCTTGCAATGAAATCTTTACGTGCTTGAACGGGATCGTCTGAAGAATTAATTCGGTCATCCAGGGATGGCGTCTGGACGGTAGCAGGGGCGATTGCGTTTACGCGAATCCCCTTGCCCACAAAGTCCGCCGCTACGGACTTCGTCATGCCAAGAACCGCGGCCTTGCTTGCGCTGTAAACGAACCGGTTTACGACGCCCTGCAGGCTGGACGCGACGGACGACATGTTGATGATGCTACCACCGCCGTTTTCGACCATGCCGGGTAGGACGGCCTGCATCATGTGGAACATTGCGCGCACGTTCAAATTGAACGAGAAATCCCAGTCTTCGTCGGTGCACTCAAGTATGTCGCCTCCGGCCACAAACCCGGCGCAGTTGAACAGGATATCCGGGGTACCCATTTCATCCACTACGCTCTCAATAGAGCCGACGTCCGTCACGTCCAGGACACGGGTGGTGATACCCGGCGTGCTTTCAAGTGAACTTAGTGTCGTGGCGTTGATATCGGTAGCCCAGACGGTCGCACCTTCGTCTGCGTATGCAAGTGCGGTCGCACGACCTATGCCCTGTCCTCCTGCGGTAATGAGGGCGGTTTTTCCGGTAAGTCTGCCTGCCAATATTTGCTCCAGTTTATGTAGTGGTCACGTTGACAACTTCGGGTCAACATTCTCGTGCGAAATGTAGCATCAGATCGAAACTCGAACCCGCTCAGGAAAACTCGGCGACGCGGTCCCTGAGGATACGATCCAGTTCCCTGCCCAGAGCCTCGTGGCCGGGATCTGTCAGACCCGGGTCGTCCGCTATCATATCTATGGCCTCGGCACGTGCGGTGGCGAGCAGATCGGCGTCTGTCAGCGTGGCGACCAGAAGATCCGCGAACCCGCTCTGGCGGGTACCGATGTAGTCGCCCGGGCCTCGCAATCTCAGGTCTTCTTCGGCGAGATCAAAGCCATCAGAAGTCCTCTCGATAATGCCCAGGCGCTCCCGAGCGTCTGCACTGGGCTCGTCCGAAGACAGGATGCAGTGGCTGGCATATCCACCTCGACCAATACGCCCTCGCAGTTGGTGGAGTTGGGACAGGCCGAATCGTTCGGCACCCTCTATCAACATCACCGTGGCGTTGGGTATGTCGATACCGACCTCGATGACGGGCGTGGCGACAAGGACATCTATTTCGCGCTCACGGAAAAGGTCCATCACCTGCTGCTTTTCGGTAAGCGGTAGACGACCGTGGAGCAACCCGACTCTCAGGGACTTGAATGGTCCGTTCGATAGGAATTCGAATTCCTCGATAGCGGAGCGGGTGCGGATCTCTTCCGATTCATTAATGAGCGGGCATACGACAAATGCCTGACGCCCGGCGGCCACTTCTTTGAGCACGAGCTCATGCGCCTCGGCCCTCTGGTTCGCCGTGCGCGCCCAAGATGTTGTGATCGGCTTGCGTCCGCCCGGTAGTTGGCGGAGGGTCGTCAGGTCGAGGTCTCCGTAGACGGTGAGGGCGAGGGTTCGTGGTATCGGCGTGGCGGACATTCCGAGCAGATGAGGTCTCGGTCTCTGGTCACCAAGTACGGCGCGCTGTTCGACACCAAATCGGTGCTGCTCGTCTACGACTGCCAGCCCAAGCGCCTCAAACTGGACCGACTCCTGGATCACGGCGTGAGTCCCGACGATGATATCTATCTCTCCCGACGCTATCTGCGCCTGGAGTTCGCGCTTCACGCGGGCCGTGTGGCTACCAATCAGCAGCGCGATCCGTACCGGAGAGTCAATTCCCGGAACATGCGCTTCTACGACCGGATCTCCGCCGTGTTTGGGGCCACTGCTTTCCTCGTCTTCGGGATCGAGCATCGACGCCTGCTCTCCTCCCAACGGCCGGGCATCGAACAGCGTCTGGAGTGACAGGTAGTGCTGCTCCGCCAGCACCTCGGTCGGTGCCAGCAACGCGCCCTGGTGTCCGCAAGAAACGGCAGCCAACAGGGCGGTAACGGCGATGATGGTCTTGCCGCTGCCGACCTCTCCCTGGAGGAGTCGGCCCATTGGCACCTCGGACGAAATGTCAGAGAGCACTGTGTTTAGCGCATCGTCCTGGTCGCTGGTGAGTTCAAATTCGAGTGTCTTCAGGAAGTTCCTGAGCAGGTCGTGGTCCGGCTCTATGGACAAGCCGCCAGCCCGCTCTCGCCATTCGCGTTTTCTACGCTGTACACCAAGCTGGTTGATAAACAACTCGTCGAACGCAAGCCGTCTGCGCGCTGCATGCCAGTCCGCCATCGTGTCCGGGTGGTGCATTGTCTGAAGTGCATTAAGCAGGCCCGGCAAGACGTTGCGTTCAAGAACGTCTGATCCGATGTACTCACCAAGTAGCGGTAACCCCGCGTCCAGGGCGTTCCGTGCGGCGGTTCGTAGCGTCCGCTGGTACATTCCTTCGGTTGACGGGTAGATGGGCAGCAGATTGCCGGCATGGGTCAGGTTATCGCCCTGGATTACCTCGTACTCGGGGTTTTGGAACTGCGCCTGGTCCCGATACGCCTCCACCTTCCCGCTGACCACGAGCCTGGTCCCGGGACGTAGTTGCTGGGCGAGGTAGGGCTGGCCGAACCATGTGATACCAACGAACCCTGTTTCGTCACGCGCAGTCACCTTCGCAGCGCCACGCCGTCCGATGTTGGCGGTGGTGGATGAGGTCACGGTCACAACCACGCTCATCTCCTCCCCGTAAACGAGGTCGATCACGCTGCTGATATTGGAGTAATCGAGATGGCGATTCGGATACATCCGGACCAGCGATCGCAGGTCCGTGATACCCAACCGCTTGAAGCGTGGTTGCTGCGCGCTCGTGATGAAAGGCAGGTCTTCCAACGCCGTTTCTAAAGTGAGCGGGGCCGTGGGTTTTTTCGGCTTAGGTACAGGCTTCTTCCGTGTGCTTGCAGCCTTCTTTTTGGGTTTCGCTACAGGGGATCTCGCTGAAGATTTCACCTGTGTTTCAGGGATCGACTGCGTTGCGTTCGCCTCAACACCGGCACGAGTAGCCCTCGCCCACTCCTCCCGCTTCTTGACGGTCAGAGCCGCGTACGAATCCGGCAGTTCGAGTGACGACAACTCTTCACGGTTGGCATCAAGGAAGAGGTCCAGACCCCCGGCGACCGCGGCATCTTTAAATCCTCTACTCGCTTCCAGGTCCAGGATGCGACTTAGCGATTCGCGCGCGCTGCGGCGTGGTGGCCGGGATCTGGGTTCGGGTCTGGGAGGCACGTCTTCAGTCAGCACTCTTCCGGATGAAGCCGACGCCCAACGATCCAGGACCGGAGTATGTCCCGACTACGGCGCCGATCTGTGAAATCATGACGCCACCTTCAGGTGAGACGTGCGCAAGCTCCTCCGCCAGCTTCTCAACCTCGGCGCGTTCGGTCGAGTAGTGAATGGCGAGCTGGTCGAAGGGAGCGGCTTCTTCAACAAGCTCCTTGAGCTTGACCAGGGCTTTGCGTCGCGTGCGAGGGCTGGCGACGGGTGATGATTCGCCTTCTTCGAGAGTGATGATTGGAGTGACCTTGAGCAGACCGCCGATAAAACCCTTGGCGCGCCCGATCCGACCACCTTTGATGAGATATTCAAGCGTATCGACCATGCCGTAGAACCGAGAGCGGTCCATTGCGCTTTCTACCGCCCCGACCACTTCTTCAAGGTCAGCGCCAGACCCTGCAGATTTCGCGGCTTCGATCACGATCAGGCCGAGGGGGATCGTCGCTTGCCCGGTGTCGATGGTGCGTATCTTCGTCCCGTCTCCGTCCACCCCTCGCGCGCCCTGCACCGCCGAGTTGACGGTCTGACTTAGTTTCCCTGATATGTGAATCGAGACGATGCCTTCATGGGCGGACAAAAGCTCTTCATACACGGCTGCGAATTCGCCCACCGATGGCTGTGACGTTGTGGGCAGTTCGGACTCCTCCTGCAGACGTCGGTAGAAGGTGTCGTTGTCTATCCCGATGCCATCCTTGAACTCTTCCATCCCGAAGCGGACGTTCAAGGGAACCACCGTGATGCCGTGCTGTTCGGCGACATCTTTCGGCAGGTCGGCGGTGCTGTCCGTGACTATGGCGATACTCATACAACCCTCAATGGTTCAGATGCCGTGGTCGGCCGGTGTCGTCGTACGTCGGATGCATGACGTCAAATTCGGCCGTTTGGACCTGCACAGAATATCGCGCCTCTGGGGGAGTGGCGACACCTCTGGCCCTTGATCGGTCGTGTGGCTATTCGAAAGCGACCAGGAAGTCGTAGTGTGGCTGCCCACCGCGCACCAACTCCACCTCAGCTTCCCCGGCAACTTCCTGCGCCGCGGTCAGAGCCTTATCAGCGCTGGAATCATCAAAGTCCACGCCGGTGTAAATGGTGATAAGTTCGGCTTCATCCGTAGCTATCCGGACCATCTCTATCAGGGCAGATATCGGATCGGCCGTCGTGGCCACCAGATCGCCATCCACCAACGCCATGATGTCCCCCGACGTGATCTCGTGCCCGGACACTACGGCGTCACGGACGGCACGTGTAACGGAGCCTGAACGCACGCCTCCGGCGGCATCGCCCATGGCCGAGACGTTGGCGTCCAGTGTTGAGGTTGCGGAAAAGGCGAAGACAGCGGCGAGACCGGCCTGGACGGACCGGGTCTGTATCACCTGGACGTCTTTGTCCGTCAGATCCGGTACCTGTAACGCTGCGGCCACTATATTTCCGTTGTTTGGCAGCAGTATCACCTGATCTGATGAGGCAGCTTCTACCGCCACCAGGAGATCCTGAACACTGGGATTCATGGTGTCGCCGCCTGTGATAGGCGTACATGCGCCCAGCCCCGCCTGAGCAAACACAGCTTCCAGTCCTGGACCGGCACATACGGCAACGATGGCCGTGTCCAACCTAGGCGTGTCATGTGTTGCTTGAACGGGTTGAGCCGATTGCTGGCCAGCCGCCCAGTCGGACGTTTGCTCGTCCATGTTGAGGATCGTGATTCCGGAAAGAGTCCCGAGGCTCGCTCCGTACGAAATCACCGGCCCCGGATCCAGTGGATGGACATGAATCTTGACCAGATCAGAGTCTCCCGCAACAACGGCTGACTCGCCGAATGTCGTGGTCTTCTCCCGAATCTCCACCACATCCAACCCTTCGCCCTCGATCATGAAAACGGTGCAGTAGCCAAATATCTCTTCCTGTACGGCCTCCACGAAGTCGATCCGTGCGCCGACGCCAGCCTGGCCATCGCCTTCCACGCCGATGGGGGCCGGTGAAGGGAACACAGATGTTCCATCCCCACGCCCCTGGGCGACTTCAAGAGCGCCCGAGAGAAATACGGACAACCCGTAGCCACCGGAGTCCACGACACCGGCATCCTTCAGGACATCGAGTTGTGTGGGCGTGAGTGCGACGGCCTCTACCGAGGTCTGAACTATCACTTCAAGAATGTCTGCGAGTCCGGCTCCGGTCCCGGCATGCTCGGTCGCCTTGTCGGCCGTAACGCGCATCACGGTCAACATGGTTCCTTCCCTCGGGTCCGGCACCGAGTCATAGGCGGCGATGGCCCCGGCGCGCATACCAGCGGCCAGTTCAGACGGGGTTATACGCTCTCGACCAACCGCAACGTCCGCTATCCCACGGAAGAGCTGGGCGGAGATCAATCCACTGTTGCCGCGGGCCGCCAGCAGTGCACTCTTTGCCATCCGCTGGGCCGCGTCACCGGCGTGGACAGTAGGTTGTTTCTGGGACTCCTCAACGATGGAACGCAACGTGAGACTCATGTTGGTTCCCGTATCGCCATCTGGAACGGGAAATACGTTCAGGGCATTGATCTGATCGCGATTAGCCTCCACCGCATTACTACCTGCGGTAACAAGCGCACACAAAACGACACCGTCGATCATTTCTACGTCGCCGTTGTCCATTTCAGATCGGCTCAATCCGTGGTTCCTCTAGCAATCCGCTTCTTCGTCGGTCGCCTGATCTAATTTGTCAGCTACGCCAAAACGGGGCTGGAATTTCATCGTAAATGTTGTCGCAGACGGTCCGCGGATGGTAACTTGTAGGTCTGGCGTAAGCCAATCCTTTAATTTTATTCATACCAGCAGATGCGCGCGGCCAGCAATCGGACGCAAATGCATCGTTGTAACCGGGGATTCTCAGACATGGCCAAGTGCAACACCTGTGGCAAGGGTCCGCAGTTCGGGCACAACCGCTCTCACTCGATGATAGCGACCAACCGGATGTTCAAGCCGAACCTTGTTCGACGAAAGACGCCGGACGGCCCGAAGAAACATGAATACGTCTGCACCCGCTGTCTCCGCACGGAGCTGAAGGCGAAGCGCTAGACGCTTTTCCGGTTTCGAAAGTATTGCGCACGCCGATTGAGGCGTGCGTTTTCGCGTCAGGGATCTGACGAGTTAGGCCAGAGACTCCCTGAGCGCCCTGATCCCTGAAACTACGCCGTCAGGATGGTTGAAGATACCGGTGCCGGAGATCAGCAACGATGCACCTGCTTCGGCGCAAGACGGGGCGGTATCGATCTTCACACCACCATCCACGGCAAGATCAGCACTATCAGCCCGCCAGGGCAGTTTCTCAGCTATGGCCGCTATCTTGGCGAGCTGACCCGTAATGAACTGCTGTCCGCCAAATCCGGGATTGACGGTCATCACGAGAACACGGTCGAGATCGGGCAGGATTTCGTCCAGGACTGACGCCGGGGTTCCGGGGTTGAGTGCAACCCCGGCCTTCATTCCAGCCGCTTTGATCGACTGGATCGTTGCGTGCAGGTGTGTGCATGCCTCAGCGTGAACGGTGAAGTAGTCAGCGCCCGCCTTTGCGAAATCGTCTATAAACCGGCCCGGTTCTTCCACCATCATGTGGATGTCTATCGGAAGGTTCGTTAGCGGCCGTATCCACTCCAGTACGGGTGCACCAAAGGTGATGTTGGGGACGAACGCTCCGTCCATGACATCAAAATGGATCTCGTCACAACCGCCGTCGTTGAGCGACTTTATGTCACGACCAAGTTGCGAGAAGTCTGCAGCGAGGAGGGACGCCGCTATGCGTACCTGTCGTTGTTTGGATTCAGAAGTCACTTTCCGGCCTCCTGTAATCGAGCTTTCGCCTCTACGATGGCGCTCTTCACTCTACCCGGGGCCGTGCCCCCCAGCACGTCACGTGATGCTATGGAAGAGTCCACGCCGATCTCCATGACATCTCTCCCAAACAGTGAAGACGCAGCCTCGTACTCTTCAAATGACAGGTCCTTGAAGTACCTGTTGCCGTCGATCAGTTTGTCAGATAGTTCTGACACGATGACGTGCGCCTCACGAAATGGCATCCCTTTACCGACGAGATAGTCCGCTATGTCGGTCGCGAGGACGTAGCTGGATTCAGCCGCCTGCCGCATGCGATCTGCATTGAAGTTGGCGCCACTGATCATCCCGGTGGTCACGTCCAGGGTCGCAAGCAGGGTATCCACGCTGTCGAACAACCCCTCTTTGTCTTCCTGCAAATCACGGTTGTAGGTCAGTGGCAAACCCTTGAGCGTCGTCAGCATGGCGAACAGGTTGCCGTAGACGCGTCCGGTCTTTCCGCGCGCTAGTTCGGCAAAGTCCGGATTGCGTTTCTGCGGCATGATGCTAGAACCGGTCGTGTAGTCAGCTCCCAGCGCCAGGAACTTGAATTCCTCGGACGACCACACCACGAATTCTTCCGCGAGACGTGACAGGTGCATGGCGCTTATCGCGGCTGCGCTCAGGTACTCAAGTGCGAAGTCGCGATCAGAAACGCCGTCCATAGAGTTGGTCGTTACGGCAGAGAAGCCAAGCTCCTTCGCAACGAATTCACGATCAATCGGATAAGGCACGCCGGCCATTGCGCCGTTACCGAGGGTCATCACGTCAGCAGACGCTCGAGCGGCTGCAAAACGCGTGGCATCGCGGTCGAACATCTCAAAATATGCGAGAAGGTGGTGGGCGAGCAGTACCGGCTGCGCACGCTGGAGGTGGGTGTATCCAGGCACGACCGTCTCCAGATTGGCCTCAGCGACGGCCACAACGGCCTCCTGGAGGGTCCGCAGCGCCATGACCGTGTCACCGGCCGCCTGCTTCATGTAGAGGCGTGTGTCCGTGGAGACCTGGTCATTTCGTGAGCGAGCAGTGTGGAGCTTCCCGGCTACGTCGCCTATCAGCTCGAAGAGCCGTGACTCCACGTTCATGTGGATGTCCTCGAGTTCCGGCTTCCAGGGGAAGTCCCCGGACTCTATCTCTGCCTTGACCTTCCCAAGGCCAACGATGATCTGATCGGCATCGTCCTCGCCGATGATGCCCTGTTTGCTCAGCATGTGGGCATGCGCTATTGAACCGGCGATGTCCTGCTTGTACAGGCGCTGGTCGTAGTGGAGCGAGACGGTGTAGTCGGACGCGAGCTCCGCCCCGCGTGCACTTGCAGCGGGATTCGCCGGTCCTGATGTCTGCGGATCGTTGGTCATTGCGCCCGATAGCTTCTCACGTTCACATCCACGACCGCTAGCGTAATTACACGGCAGACGCGAAGAGGGGCCGGTCAACATGACCGGCCCCTCCATTTCTATCCTGTGTGCCTATTGACGTCTAGTCGTCGTCGACGTGGGCCTGAATATTTCCTTTTTCTATCAGGTCACTTCCGACGATGTTAGACCCGTACCCGGTTGACGGTGAGTCAAGCTGGAACACGTCTACGCCCTTACCTGGTTCGCCGTTGTCGACGACCCGGACGCGGCAAAGTTCGTCACTTCGCACGTTACCAGGCTCCAGGTTTCGGATTTCACAGGCTGCCTCGATCTCGACTCCAATTGCGTTGCCATCGGCGTCAGTGGCGATCACTGTGACCGAAGTCGCAACGTCATTGATGTGGATCTGCAACGGGGAAGGCTGACCCTTCTTGCCGCTCGCCTTACCGAAGTGGTTGTCGTTGTACTCGAGATTGACGTCGAGGCTGGAACCGTCCGCTGTCGGGATCATGTTGAACCCGAAACTATGGCCGTGGTTCTTTTCGCCGGTTGGCACGGCACCGCCACCAGTGATCTTCACCAGTCCGCCGGAAGGCGGAGGCGGCGGGCCTTCGATCCACTCTTTGGTCACCCGGTTTGACCGCTGGGTTCTGCCCAGAGCGTCTATGAAGGTGCCCTCGATGGTGTCAATCCCAACCGCTGTACCCGTGTACGAGAAGGTTGCGATTCCAGAGCCATCTGTGGCGTCAACTCCGGTCGTCCCGGTGTGCGGACCGCTAATCACCTCGAACGTGACATCGGTACCTTCGATGGGGGTTCCGGGAGTCGGGTCATCCGTTGTAACCGTCGCCGTCAAGCTGTGCGAGGTTCCTACCGGATTGACTGCGCCGTCTGGCGAAAGGTCGATGTCGCTTATGACTTCCACCCCACGAGCCAGGATGTACGGAGTGCCAATGGTGCCATCGGGTGCGTTGTACGCCGTACCCGTCAAAGCAATCGCCAACACTTCGAAACCTACCGGCCAGGCATCGAACGCCTCGTGTACGGAACATCCCCAACCGCTGAGAGTCGCATCCGTGACCCCGGCAGAGGTAAACGCCGGGTGAGTCGCGACTATGTGTGCGCTGTCAAAGCAGCCCGGGACTCCGGTCGTCGTGAAGTCACCGGTGCTACCGAACGCCGCGTCCAACATCGGGAGCGGCGTCGACGGCGCAGCGCCGTGGTAGTAACAGCTCAAGGAAATGTAGGCGCCGGTCTTGCCGGGTTCTGCCACCGTGAATGGCGCTGCGCCATTCATCAAAGTTTGACCACCCGTTCCGTTGTGGTATTGCTCATCGGTGCCGATGATGATGACGTTTCCGTCAACAACACTGCCCCATGTGGCGGCGTTTCCTATCGCCGCCGTGATCGCAGCCGTACCTGTCTGGCACGTCGGATCGGCGAGCACGACCGCGTCATATGCCGCGAACTCAGCGGCCGTCATTGCTGCCCAATCGGTGGGCGTTTTGTACACAACAGTCTTGCCGGCTGCGACGAAGCTTGAAGCTAACGTCCCGGCGCCAAACCCAACGTCAGTCGTATCCAACATCACCACTTCACCGGTCGCGGCCCGCGTGGGCTGCGGATCGATGTTACAGGCAATGAACAGGACTGAAACCAGTGCTATCGCATATAAGGCGAATAACATCGGAGACGTGGCCCGGCCAAATAACCGTTCAGTCATTGGACTCCCCTTTAGGGACAGGCGTCTTATGCAGTGGCGGGTCCGTGGGTAACCACCCGAGATGAGATACCTGACCCGCACAACATTCAGGTCAAATCCTGGGTGAACGGCGAAGCCCGACAGGACTACAGCACTGAACACATGGCAGTTCTGATCCCGGACCAGATCGCCTGGCTCTCACGTTTCATAGACCTGCACCCGGGGAACATCGTGGCCACAGGGACCTATCACGTAGGGCTTGGTCCATTGAATGACGGCGATGTGGCGGAACTTGAGGTTCAGGGCATAGGAAGAATCAGGGTTTTTGCCCACGGCGGGGGTGCTCCCAGGATGGCCGAATTCCGGCCCGGGGTCACACCGGTCGAGCGGCCAGCCGGGGGCATGTCGCGGGTTTAAGGCGACCGATAACCGCCGAGCGGTTCGGGGCGACGACCGGGGTAATTGTTCGCACTGCGTAATGCCAATCGTGCTGTGCGAAATCGGCACTTGCCACGTCGTATGCTTGAAGCCACATGTGGAAACTCCTGGCCCTGTTCGCAACCGTCGTTCTTGCTTGCTCGTCCGGCGGGTCGAACGATACTGGAGAACCTCCAGGCATCCCTCCCAATGTCCAGGTATCACTTCTGGGCGCTGAGGTACTCGTCACCTGGGCCGCTCCGATGCTCCCTGACGATGAACCAATAATCCAGTACTTGATCGCGGACGGACTGGGAGGACTGGCATCCGCACCGCCTGAACGACCTCGCGTGACCTTCCCTCAGCCCCCGGAAGGTGTCATTTACGGGATCTCCGTACGCGCCGAGACGGTGCACGGAATTGGCGAACCGAGTGATCCCATCGCTGCCACCGGCAGGCCCGGCCCCGCCGAGGTGCCAGATGCGCCGACAGCAGAGGCCCGAGGTCTCCGCGGGTTTGTTGAGGTGGCCTGGACTCCGCCTTTAAATGACGGTGGAAGTTTGATAATCGACTACATAGTTGAGGTCGAACCCTCCGGCGCGTCCTACTCATTTGTCGGCAATCCTGTAACCGGTTACTTCCTGGCCACCAATCCATTAATCAGGACGGCCATCTCAGGTTCCCCGGAAACGTATTCGGTCGTGTTGCCAGACCTGACACCGGCCGAGCGGTATGTCTTTCGGGTAATCGCAGAGAACGCCATCGGACAGGGGGCACCTTCCGATCCGACCGAACCGATCATCGCCGGAAACGGTTATGGCTCTTCCGCTCCGCCGGTCGTATCGATCACACCGGGTCCGATTCCACCAACGCGGACACCAACTCCCACGCCGCTTCCAACGCCAACTTCCACCATCCCCACAGCTACGCCGACGCCGACCTCCACCCCAACCCCCACTCCAACACCGACGCCAACGCCCATACCGCCAACGGCAACTCCCGGCCCTCCTACGCCGACGCCACGCCCAACAGCGACGCCCACGCCAACTCCCACACCGCCCCCGGCTCCTATAGAGGTCACCTGGAGTCGCACGCTGTTTGGTTCGTCCGGGGCTAGCTTTCGAATTGATGGGGTTACGGCCACATCGGCCATCTCTACCGAACCGATCACGGTCGAGGTCGACTGGGGCGATGGCCTGATACAGACGGTTGGATTTTTAAACAGTAGCCAGGTATACGAGGCACAGGTGTTTGGCAGCGGGAGGGTGTTCGGATCCCACGTATACACGGTCGGGGGCGCTTATACGGTGACGGTGAGAGTAATGGGAGCGTTCAGTCCGACCGGTGAGACCGAGTTCATCGTACTGATCTCCTGATTCGTTCGCTCCCAAGGTCACCGATTCCTATCCCCGCCGTGCGAAGGAAGCTGATCGGTCGGACAGTATGATGCGAAGTAGTGGCCGCCGCAGGCTGGCGACGCTCGGTCGTCCGTCCTACCTTCGACCATTTCACCTGGAAGCGCGTGTAGATGCAGACCGCCGACATCACCCGAGTTCCGTCAGCAAGACAGCCGGTCTCAGACCGGTTGATCGAGATGGCATGGCTCGTCGGCCTGGTCGCACTCCCCTTACTGTTCACCCCGCGCCGAATCCTCTCCTTCTATAGTGAGCCGAAATACGTACTCGTCCACCTACTTGCACTGCTCGTGATCGTGGCGTGGGCTTTCGAGTGGGCCGGCGCGCCTCAGGACCGTCGCATCAAATCTCCCTGGCGTTGGGCGGGCCGCAGGCCGGAACGATGGGCGGTTATCGCAGGAGCGACTTTCGCGCTGGCCGCCGTGCTGTCGACGCTGGCCTCACCGGCGCCCCGGGTGAGCCTCTGGGGCCGGGATCCCCTTACTGCGGGCTACGAGCTGTACTCGTTCCTGGCCATCATCACGATCTTCTTCGCCGTCGCACTACGCCTTCGAACTCTTCAACAGGCCAGTCGGGTGTTACTGGTGCTCATGATCGCAGGCGGTATCACGGCACTTTACGCCATCTTCCAGAATTTCGGCTGGGATCCGATACCGCCCGGGAAGTATTTCGTCCGAGCGTTCTCGGCCTCCCGTAACTACGCCACGCTTGGGAACCCGATCTTTTTCGGCTCATTCATCCTCATGAGCTCTATCGCCACGATCGCGGTGGCGCTCCAGGCTCGAAGGGCAAAACAGACCGGGTTGCTGGTCGCCTCGACCATCATCCTTGGTATTCAGTTGGCAGGCCTGTGGACATCCGAGAGCCGCGGGCCTTTGTTCGGCACGGCGGTAGGCATGCTGGCGTTTGGCGTCATCGGGGCGATCTGGCTTGATCGCAGGACGTTCTTGACGGGCATGGGCGTGGTGGCGGTCGGGCTCGCCATCGACGTGGTAATCGGTTTGTTTCCGGAGCGAGATGGCGGAGACGTAACCCGAGAAATCGGTGACCTGGGGAACATATTCGACAGCGACGAGGCGACGTCGATCGGGAACAGAGCGACTACAAGGGCAGGCGCACTTGAGCTCGCCAGCACATGGGAGCGTTCGCCAGACGAGTCAGCCTTTCAACAGGTAATACGGCCCGTTGTCGGCCTCGGACCAGACATGTTCTTTTACTCCTACCCGCTGAGCGTGGACCGTGATCCAACGCGAAGCGGTCAATTTTTTGCACACGCCCATAACTTCCCGTTACAGGTGATGCTGGAGATGGGATTGCTCGGGTTGGGCTCGTTCATCGCGCTCGTTTTGCTGGTTTTGTACGCAGCCGTTTTGGTCCTACGCAAAGAGAAGAAGGCCGGCAGAAGCGGCGATCTCATCTCGATATTCATGGCCGTACTCCTCGCTATTCTGATTGGCAGGGCCACGGAGCAGATGGCTGGGGTCGCGCAAGTGACCGATCTCTTCATATTCTGGGTACTGGCGGGGCTGATCGTCGCACTGGCGGGCATCGCACTTAGGTCAGACGGGGCGAGCCCTACGACCAGATGCGAACGGCCACAGCCCCGGACGAAACAGACCGGCCTCAGCGCCCAGCTTCCGACGGCCGTCGCCATTGTTGTCCTTCTGGCGGCTATCGCACTGTTTTCATTGCGCGATGTGCGTTCTGTAGGTGCCAGTTGGATTGCAGCGCAGGGTTTCGATCTACTGGTCAACGGTCAAAACCAGGACGGTTTTGAAAAGTACGAGAGGGCCGTGGATCTCAATCCGGAGGTAGAGGCCTTCGTTCTGCAAGTCGATTTCATGATCCGCGGTGAGGCCGAAGTCCGAGAAGATCCGACGGAGAAACTCATGCTCAATGAGACATCACTGTCCGTGTTGGAGAAATACGAAGGTCGCGACCCGTTCGCGCACGCCACCCAGCGTCGAATGGCGAAAACGGAGCTGGCGTTGGGCCGCTTGGGGCAGACAGAACGGTTTGAAGATGTCGTGGAGCGATACGTGAGACTGGCGTCCGAAGTCCGATCGTTCCCGACGTTCCAGGCGATAGCGGCCGACGGTATTGTGGCCGCCTCTGACGGTATGCGGGGGGCAGGTAGGGCGAACGTGGCGAGGGAGTATGCAGAACTAGGTCTCTTTTACGCCGACCGCGCTATCGCACTGGACCCCGCCATCGCTCGTGGATGGTGGGTCAGGGGAGTGGCACTAGAACGGCTCGGGTTGATCGATGACGCCATCACTTCGTATCTGGACGCGATCAAATTCGGCGATGGTGACATCTACGGGATAGCGGCGCATAAAGGCGCCGCCCGTGCGTATGAGCAGGTAGGTGACCTGGCCGCGTCCGAAGAACATCGTCAACTTGCTGAAGCCGCGGACTCGGCGGAGTAGGGGGCGGATTCGTATCCGTCCCCGGGCGGCCCGCTGCCCGCCCCTACAACGACGAGGCATCGACCAAGAACCAGCGAGAACCCACCCGGAGGCTCTCGAAGGGTCCGTCACACGTCAACGCGATCCCTCTAGTCGGTGTGAGGGGAAAACCTCGGCCACCGGTGACAGCGGGAATCAGCCCCGCAACTCAGACCGCGGCCGAATGCCCTTATTCATGGCCCAATCCGGGTAGTAATCGTAAATATCGGCATCCGGCAGTGGTCGCCCCATCGGCTGGGGAGGCACCCTGAACGGACCTTCCACAGCCGACATCTCAGTCATCCCGTACTCCAACCCTGCACGCCTGAGCGTTCGTGTTGACGGCACATTGAATGGCGCGACCGTGGCCAGCGGCAGCCCGCCTTGCTCAATGATCCAGTTACCGGCGGCCGAAACGACGGCCAGTCCAAGCCCCGAGGACTGTGCGCCCTGAACCACGTCGACGCCTATCTCCATAAAGGGAGTGCCACGGTCGGTGACGGTAGATAGGGCGACCAGATCGTTGCCCTCATACACGGCGAATGCGGCCATCGATCCCGGACCGTAACAGTGCCAGAACAGGTCAAAGTCGATCCCGCCAAGATCACCAAGATTGAGCTTCGTCACCCGGTCATCAATCAGACCTTGCCAGGAGTCGGAGTCCGCAAACATGTACCAGTTTGGTCCCCACACAGAGGCTCCATCAGGGAGGGTGACTCGAGACAGTTCATAGGCGCCGAACGCGGTAAACAATAGATCAGGGTGCATGTTTGAAACCACCTTCTTCGATGGTTCAACCCAATCTCTCCGTGCCACGGCCACGCTCCGCCCATCGAACCTCACGGCGACCAATCCAGGGCTATCGCTTGTTGCCGCTGTGGGTCGCTCGAGCACCGGAACCGTATTGGTCGCTGATGCCTGGAGCGAGACGCCGAGTCGCGTCTCTTGCCAGGACCGGATCGTCTGGTTCAATTTCTCGGACGGCATTAGGTATTCATCTCGTCGAGTGGCAATGGATAGCTCCCGTTAACAGGTCACAATTGGGCGTATATTCTGCCGTGTACATTTTGTGCATGAATTGATCAGACGATCAGGCTTGAATGAGGCCATTTCCAGCGACAACGACGCTCTATGTACCGGACAGCTATTTTTACGGTCCGGCGCAGTGATCTCCTGATCATCCGAAAAAGAATGCGCCCAGCGCACGCCCACTTTACGAAGGAATCAGCTTTTATGACCCCTCCGGCCGGACGACACTTCCTCCAGATCCCCGGACCGACGAATGTGCCGGATCGCGTGCTCAGTGCGATTGCCGCGCCGACCATCGATCACCGTGGACCTGATTTTTCCGAGCTGACCCTTGAGGTGCTGGCCGGGCTGAAGAAGGTGTTCAAGACCGATTCCAATGTCATCGTGTTTCCGGGCTCGGGCACTGGCGCATGGGAGGCGGCGCTCGTCAACACATTGTCGGCCGGCGACCGGATCTTGATGTTTGAGACAGGTCAGTTCTCGACGCTGTGGTGCGCCATGGCCCGGAAGTTGGGGATCGAGGTCGACTTCATTCCCGGGGACTGGCGCCACGGGGTCGACCCGGCGCAGATCGAGGCACGGCTGGCGGAAGACTCCAGCCACCAGATCAAGGCCGTCGCAGTTGTGCATAACGAGACCTCGACCGGCGTGACGAGCCGAATCGCAGAGGTCCGTGGTGCTATCGACGCAGCAGATCACCCGGCGCTTTTGATGGTGGATACCATCTCTTCACTGGGTTCGATCGACTATCGACACGATGAGTGGGGTATCGATGTCACGGTCGGTGGATCTCAAAAGGGGCTCATGCTCCCGCCGGGTCTTGGATTTAACGCCGTGAGCGAACGGGCGGTGGCTGCGGCAAAGAATGCGTCTCTCCCAAAGTCTTACTGGGACTGGCAGGGGATGTTGGACACGAATCCAGGCGGTTTCTTCCCGTACACGCCCGCCACGAACCTCCTTTACGGACTTCGTGAGGCGTTGACGATGCTGGAAGAGGAGGGGCTGGATGCTGTTTTCGCCCGGCATGACCGGTTTGCCGAGGCAACCCGTAGAGCCGCCGCTGCATGGGGCCTCGATCTGCTGGCGAAGGATGAACGGGAGTACAGCAGTTCATTGACGGCAATCGTGACGCCGGACGGAGTCGACGCGGACGACTTACGGAAAGTAATTCTGGACCGTTTCGATATGTCACTCGGCACAGGTCTCGGCAAAGTCAAAGGCTGGACGTTCAGGATCGGTCATCTTGGCGATCTCAACGATTTGACCTTGATGGGAACGCTGTCCGGAGTTGAGATGGGGCTGGATATAGCGGGCATCCCGCGGGCCAGTAGCGGGGTTTCAGCCGCTATGGAATATCTGTCGGCAGGGTAGTTAAGTTAGTGATTACAAAGACTCTGCGGACTGGCCCGGTGTTTGATTTATCTGCACCAGGTTTTCTTGTGGCTCTGCTTGACGACGTGACATACCTACTCTGTCGACCTACGGGTCATCTATCCGAAAACGGCCGGCCACAGGCCATGTTGGAGCCTGGTTAAAGAGTCCATTGGATGTGCGGTCGAGTCGCCGTCAGCCTGGACCAGACCAAAGAGCTTAGGCGGACGCGTCAACCGGACAAACAGTTCACGATCATGCCTGATCCGTCATTTCCGGAACGGTGATTCTCTGTATAACGAATCGACCGTATCGTGTAGTTGCTTTTTATCCCATCATAGTATGTGTTAACCTATACCTGCATGCCATGTACTTAAAGTTGTGATCGTATTTCTGATACGATCACATAAATCTCTTATCCTAACGCTAAATAAAATATTCCTTCCTAAAATCATTATCTAGTTATCACTTCATAGAAGTATGTTTTTATTTCCATACCACTATCAGTGCAACATAATAATATTCCCTCTGAGCAGGTATATGAGAATCCCTTTAGAGTAGGGGTATTCTGGTGAAATGCTAAGCCGTACAGACCAACGATCATTTGATATCGAGTTCCCGGATGAGGACGCCTGTCTGGACTGGTTGAAAGACCAGATGTTCCCGGATGGGATCTTCTGTGAGTCGTGTGATCGCGTTACCAAACACCACCGTATTCGGACCAGGAAATCCTATTCCTGTGACCGCTGTGGACACCACGTTCACCCAACCGCTGGAACCATTTACCACAAGTCCCGCACCCCTCTGAAGAAGTGGTTCTATGCCATCTACATCCTCTCGTCCATCGACCCTGATCTCCCCATAACTGAGCTGGCAGAAGAGTTAGGCGTGACCTACAAAACAGCCTGGCGAATGACCCACCTCATTCGCGGGATGATGTCCGAGGATGGGGACGAACCGGAGATTGATGAACAAGACGAGGAGGACGAAGAACTCCTACTCCCAGACGACCTCACGCAAGATTTGAGTGGGTACAAGGCACGCGCAGCGACACCCGAAGAAGCGCGTGCCGAGTCGACAGGAACCGGTGGATTCTTCGGTCGATCACGGCGCCGAAGATAGTCGGCTAGTCCAATAGCCGGTCGGTCAATCAGAGTTTGGGCTGATCAAGTTAGTGACATAACTAACTATTTGTAATATTCATCTTTTCAGTAAGATACGGCTGAGTTACGTTCATATCGTCAGAAACCTTCCGGCTCTTACCGAAAGCCCGCCCGTTCAACCCTGAGTCCGGCGGCGGCGTTCCCTGTCCACCACGCCTAGCGCAGCGGCGTAAATTCCCTCGGTGTCTATCCCGAACAGACCGTACAAATCCTGACGTGACCCCGACTGGCCGAAGGTGTCCACACCGAGGTTGATTGACGGACTGTCCAACGCTGAGCCTATGAAGGCCAGCGTATGTGGTGATCCATCGATCACCGTCACCACCGGACTACCGATCTCATGCGGGGCAAGCAACCCTGAAGGATCGTACGGCCCTGAATCCTGCGCCTTAATCTGCTCTTGCTCCGCGGTTCTGATCCGACGGTGGAGCATGTCCGGGCTGGTTACAGAGAAGACATTGACGCCAATCCCCTCTTTCTCCAGCAACGGAATCGCGGCTACGGCCTCAGGCACCATCACACCTGTCGCAAACAGGTTCACTATCGTGTCTGCGTCGGAATCGGCGGTTCGCAATCGATAGCAACCGCCCAACACAGCCTCTCGTAAAGCGTCAATCCCGGCTTCGTCGCGTGGATCATTAAAGAGTGATTGATCAACAACCTTGGTGCTGAGTCGCAAAAACACCGATTCACCCTCGCCAGACCCGATCCCCCGGATTGACTCAAGCAATATCCACTCAAGCTCCCGTGCAAAGGTCGGCTCGTAGTAGCGGATGTTCGGCAACTCCATGCCGATCGAAGGTGAAAGCATCCCCTGGTGAGACCCACCTTCAGGGCTCAGCGTCACACCGGACGGCGTGGCCACCGCTATGAACTTGGACTCCTGGTAAACACCGTAAACAAGTGGGTCCAGCCCTCGCACAATGAACGGGTCGTAAAGAGTTCCGATCGGCACTAGTCGCCTGCCGGAAAGCTCTTTGGAAAGCCCCAGTTGCCCCAGCAGCAGGAAAAGACTCGTCTCAGAGAGTCCCAGTTCGATGTGTCGTCCGGTCGGGCCCTCGGTCCACCGAAGCGTCCGGGTCTCGGTGTCAAAGAAGTCCGTTGCATCGCTGTGATGCCAGACTCCGGTCCGGTTTATCCACGATCCCAGGCTCGTGGACGTAGCCACGTCAGGAGAAACCGTGACAATCCGTTCGGCCGCATCCGGAGAGGTGCGCCCTATTTCAAGCAGGATTCGGGCAAAGCTCTCCTGGGTAGATGCAGCACTCGTAATTCCCAGATCCGTGTCGTTGAAGGATAACGGCGGTTCTTCAGGGATCGGCGTAGCGTTCAGGCGCTGTGCTGCTTGTGACAGATATATGGACTCGTCGCTGCCATCCGGGAACTTGTCCCACGGGAAGTCGGGCGCAACGCCAAAGTGGTCCGCCAGCTCCTCGTACTGTTCCTGTGTGACGAGCGCCGAATGGTTAGCCGGATCGGCCGCAATAGGCAGTCCCCAACCCTTCACGGTGTACGCAAATACAACCGATGGCCCGTCGGCACGCGAAGCCTCTTCATAGCAGCGCGCAAGCGTCCCGACATCGTGTCCACCAAGACCAGCGATCCGTCGGTGCAACTCTTCGTCATCAAAATCGCTCACGCAACGCTCGATATCGCCGCGCTGTGCCCGAGTCGTTTCCAGTAATCGAGCGCGCACTTCTGATGGCGATGCGACCAGCATCGCCTGGTACTCCTGGTTCGGCATGTCGTCGATACGCGAACGTAGCGCCTCGCCGCCCGGAAGCTCCATCAGCTCCGTTAGCTGTTCCCCGTACTTGGCGACCACCACGTTCCAGCCGTTGACCCGGAACATCTCCATGAATCTCGCCACCCGAATTCCGGGGACGACGCGGTCAAGACTCTGTCGGTTGAGGTCCACGATCCAGGTGCAACGATCCAGTCCCTGAATAGCAGGTTCAGTCACCGTCTCCCAGATCGACCCTTCATCCAGCTCGGCGTCGCCCATGTGGGCAAAGAACCGACCGGACGTGGGTTCAAGGCCATGCCCGTCCAGGTAGTCGCGGACGAGTGCCCCAAATGTAACGGCCCCCGGAGACAGGCCTACCGAGCCTGAAGAGAAATCGGGGCGATCCGGGTCCTTGGTACGGCTCGGGTAAGCCTGGAGCCCGCCGAACTCTCGGAGGGTCGGTAGGTACTTCACGTCCAGATTTCCGAGCAGATACTGAATGGCGTGATACACCGGAGAGGCGTGCGGCTTGATCGCCACCCTGTCCTCGGAGGTGAGGGTTTCGAAATAAAGAGCCGTGAGAATTGCGGCGGACGATGCGGAGGATGCCTGGTGCCCCCCTACCTTGGAACCGTCGGTGCTTTCGCGCACATTGTTGGCCCAGTGAATGATGGCCGTCGCCAGCCACAGGACCCGATCACGGGCGTTGTCCCTGATGAGCTGGACCTGTGATCTTCCGGGTTGATTTACAGCGACCATCGTTCTACTCCGCCTAATCCCGTGAATCCCGGTGAACGTGAGGAAACGTTCTCATGCATTGATCTACGGGTAGGTTTGTCGAGATATTACACGTACCAGCGCCTTGTGACGCGCCTCGAAAGCTTAGTTTTTACGATGGACCTGCCTAGTTGAGGCTTTCTGTTGCGCGATAGACTCCCTGCAACAACCTGTAACCACCCGACGAGATTGTAAGAAAGACAGCCCGGCAGCCATGAAATTTGACCGCATCGACATCTATCACGTCGCCATGCCGCTCATTTACCCGTGGCGGACCTCGTACGGAGAGGACTACGACATCCATGCGGTGCTGGTGAAGGTCACAGATGGCGACACCGTGGCATGGTCGGAGTCGTCCCCGCTTGAATCACCAACCTACCTCACGGAGAGTGCAGGCGGCGTGTTCAAGCTGTTGTCCGAGATCATCGGTCCACATGTTGTCGGCAAAGAGTTCGAAGATGCGGACGGTCTGAACGAAATCATGTCCGTGTTCAAGGGCAACACCTTTGCCAAGGCGGCGCTTGAGATCGCTTCGTGGGCACTCCGGGTCGAATCAACCGGAACCCCGCTCCATCGGCTACTGGGCGGCGAGACACGTGAGGTGGTCGCCGGGGCAGACTTTGGAATCCAGGACTCGTACGACATGCTGCTGGGTAATATCCAGATCGCAGTCGATGCAGGATTCCCGAGGGTCAAGCTGAAGGCCGCACCCGGCTGGGACCTGGACATGCTCAAAGCGGTCCGGGGCGCATTCCCGGACACCGTTTTTCACATCGACTGCAATGGTGGGTACTCGCTGGACGATCTGCCGATGTTCAAGGAGATCGATAAGCTGGGACTGGCGTTTATCGAACAGCCGCTGGCGTTCGACGACCTGCTCGACCATGCGGAGCTCGCAAAGAAGATAGAAACTCCGGTCTGCCTGGACGAGAGCGCCATTAGCGTTCGAGCGGTCGAACAAGCGCTTCAAATCGACGCCGCAAGTTACATCAATATCAAGCCCGCCCGGGTTGGCGGGCTTGCGAACGCCATCAAGATCCATGACATTTGCCGCGACGCTGGCGTACCTGTCTGGGTCGGCGGGATGCTTGAAAGTGCACTTGGTGCAGCGATCTGCGTGGAGCTGGCCACGCTTCCTAACTTCACCTACCCGGGCGACCTGTTTCCGTCTTCCCGGTTTTACAAGCGTGATCTCAGCCAACCGGACAATGAATTGACCGAGAGGCACACCTTCATGCCGTTCACCGAAGGTCTGCCCGTACCGGACGCTGATCGACTAGCGGAGTACACGGTCGAGTCCGCTACGGTGACGCCCGCTTAATGGCCCCTGAGCGAAAAATTACCGGGACCGCAAAGTGACCCGGAGCTGGCGCGACAAGCTCCCCCGCGTCTTGATCGGCGGCCTGTTGATCGCGGTAGTTGTCGCCATCGTTCTGGAGGTCGAAACCGAGAAGGATGTCGGCGGGACGACGCCTGCGGATATACCGTCAACAACCCTAGAATCGCGCACCTTTGTCGTCGGCCAGGGACCACGAGATGTGGTGTTTGACGGCGAAAAGTTGTGGGTGGCGGAGACCGAAGTCGGGACTGTGACG